>NZ_JBSGXD010000018.1:22740-54184 GCF_053609225.1 Rhodococcus sp. NPDC054953
GGGGGGGGGGGGGGGGGGGGGGGGATGGGGGGTTGGGGGAGGTTTCGCACGGTCGGGGGGGGGGGGGATGTTGGGGGGGTGTGGGACCCACCCACCCCCCCCCCACCGAGGAGGCGCCCGGTGCGGGCATTCGACAGGGTGCGCGGATCGAGCAGCGACGGGTCCGGCACCCGCCGCCGCCAGTCCTCCAGGCCGGCCATCGACCGGGGCAGGAAGTTGGCGCCGAGCAGGATTCCGTAGGCCGGGTCGGCGAGTGTGACCTCGTGGCCGAGCCCGCGCAGGGTGTGCGCGATCGCGCCGACGCCGTCCCGGATCTCCGGGTGCAGCGCCGTCGGGGTCGCGGTGAACGGGCGGCGCAGCGACAGCGCGATCCGCAGCGGACCCGGGGCCCGGTCGACCGCATCGCGGAGGGGGACCGGTCGCGGGGTGTGCCGATCGCCGTCGTGCGGCCCCGCGACGAGGTCGAGCAGCAGCGCCGCGTCGGCGACCGTGCGGGCGAGCGGACCGATCACCGTGATGCCATGGAACGCCTCCGGGTCCGGCCAGGTGGAGATCCGTCCGCGCTGCGGCTTGATGCCGACCAGATTGGTCCAGGCGGCGGGGATGCGGATCGAGCCGGCGCCGTCCGACCCGAGCGCGGCGGGCACCAGCCCGGCCGCGACCGCGGCGGCGCTGCCGCCCGACGAGCCACCCGGGGTGCGCTCGCGCGACCACGGGTTGCGGGTGTGCCCGAAGTGGCCACCGGTCAGCGGCCACTGCCCGAACTCCGGGCTGGTGGTCTTGCCGACGATCACCGCGCCCGCCGCGCGGAGGCGACGCACCGCCTCCGAGTCCGCGGCCTTGGCGGGGAAGCGGCCCGGTGCGCCGAATGCGGTCGGTTCCCCGGCGACGTCGACGTCGTCCTTGACGGCGATCGGCACCCCGAGCAGCGGCAGCCGCTCGCCCGCGGCGCGGCGACGGTCCGCGTCGGCGGCCTCGGCGAGCGCGGCGGCGCGGCGGACCACCGCGAACGCGTTCAGCGTGGGTTGACTCGCCGCGATCGCGTCCAGGCTGCGGGTGACCATCGCCACCGAGGTGGCCTCCCCGTCGGCGATGGACCGGGCGCACTCCATCAGCGACGGCCATCCGTGGTCGGTCCTCGTCGTCTCGATCCGCACCTGCCCGTGACCGGCGTCCACGCTCATCTCCCGCCCCCTGTTCGTTCGAACGAACGGTAGCAGCGGCGCGGCCGCCTGTCCGGCGATGTCCGCGGCGCGTGGGAGAATCACCCGGTGAGGTTGTACCGGGATCATGCGGTGGTGCTGCGCCAGCACAAGCTGGGCGAGGCGGACCGCATCGTCACCCTGCTCACCCGGCAACACGGCCTGGTGCGGGCGGTGGCCAAGGGAGTGCGGCGCACGAAGTCGAAGTTCGGGGCCCGCCTCGAACCGTTCGCGCACGTCGACGTCCAGCTGTATCCCGGCCGCTCCCTCGACGTGGTCACCCAGGTGCAGACCCTCGACGCGTTCGCCACCGACATCGTCGACGACTACGGCCGCTACACCACCGCATGCGCGATCCTGGAGACGGCCGAACGGCTGTCCGGGGAGGAGCGGGCGCCCGCGCCGCGGCTGCACCGGCTGACCGTCGGTGCGCTGCGGGCGGTCAGCGACCAGATCCGGCCGCCGGAACTGGTCCTCGACGCGTTCCTGCTGCGCGCGATGGGATTCGCCGGCTGGGCCCCCGCCCTCGACGAGTGCGCCCGGTGCGCCGCCCCCGGCCCACACCGCGCCTTCCACGTCGCCGCAGGTGGCGCGGTGTGCGTGCACTGCCGCCCACCCGGCGCGGCAACCCCCTCGCCCGGGGTCCTCGACCTGATGGTCGCCCTCGACCGCGGCGAATGGGTGCACACCGAGACCGCGCCCGACGCGATCCGGGCGCAGGCGTCCGGGCTGGTCGCCGCGCACCTGCAGTGGCATCTGGAACGGCAACTGCGGACGCTGCCGCTGATCGAGCGGTCCCGGCCGCACGCCGCCGCCCCGGACCCCGACCGGCCGGGGGTCGTCGGGCAGGATGAGGGACGTGATCCGACGACGCGCACCGCAAGCCTCGCCTGACCGGGAGATCCGGCCGCCACGCCCGCACTCGTCCGGTGCTCGGGCCCCGATCATCCAGCCGGAACTGGTTCCCCGGCACGTCGCGCTGGTGATGGACGGCAACGGCCGCTGGGCGCAGGACCGTGGCCTGCCGCGCACCGCAGGACACGAACGCGGCGAGGCCGTCCTGATGGACACGGTCGAGGGCTGCATCGAGATCGGCGTGAAGTGGCTCTCGGCGTACGCGTTCTCCACCGAGAACTGGAAGCGCAGCCCCGACGAGGTCAAGTTCCTGATGGGCTTCAACCGGGACGTGATCCGGCGGCGGCGCGACGAGATGCACGAGATGGGGGTGCGGGTCCGCTGGGCGGGCCGCAGGCCGCGGCTGTGGGCGTCGGTGATCAAGGAACTCGAGATCGCCGAGGAGTTGACGAAGGACAACGACGTCATGACCCTGACGATGTGCGTTAACTACGGTGGACGCGCCGAGATCGCCGACGCGGCACGGGAAATCGCGCGCCGCGTCGCGTCCGGTGAGATCAACCCGGAGAAGATCACCGAGGCGACGGTCGCGCGCTACCTCGACGAGCCGGACATGCCCGACGTTGACCTGTTTCTGCGCCCCTCCGGCGAACTGCGCACCTCGAACTTCCTGATCTGGCAGTCCGCCTACGCGGAGATGGTGTTCCAGGAGAAGCTGTTCCCCGACTTCGACCGCCGCGACCTGTGGGCGGCGTGCGTCGAATACGCGTCCAGGGACCGGAGATTCGGCGGGGTGACGGAGCAGTGACCGCCGACGCAGCCGATGCCCTGCAGGGTCGGGCCCGGGATGCCCTCGCGCACTTCGTCGCCGTCACCGAAACCGCGGACGGTTCACTGGGATTCGAGTACGGCGGGGCGCTGTGCTCGCTGCGGGCGGTGACCCTGGCGCCGGGGCTGGATGTGCTGGCGTTGACGGCGGTGCTCGCCTGGGATCGGCCGACGAGCACCACCCTGCACCGCAAGGTCGCGGAGAAGAACGCGGCACTGCAGTTCGGGCTGGTCTCGGTGATCACGCGCGGTCGGTTCGCGGACGTCATCCTGCGCTACACGTTCCCGGCGGCCGGGCTCACCGATGAGGCGCTGACCACGATGCTGCTGCTGGTGCTGTCCGGCGTCGAGGACAGCAGGCAGGGATTGATTCCCTAGCGAACGGTCCTTCTGCCGGCGCTGCCGCGGTCGTATCGTGGGGTCTGATCCCACGGACGAGCCGAGGTGGCAGTGATGGGACTCGACCAGGACATTCAACCCGTGCCGATGCGCCGGGACGTGGCAGAGGTGGTCGGTGGCCTGCGGGCAACGTTCGCGTCCGGCCGAACCAGGCCCGCGGAGTGGCGGATGGCGCAGCTGAGGGGGATTGAGCGGTTCGTCGTCGAACGGGAGGACGAGATCGCGGACGCGCTCGCCGCGGATCTCGGGCGGTCGGCGTTCGAGGCGTGGCTCCTCGACATGTCCCCGGTCCGGATCGAGGCCGCCTACGTGCGGGCCCGGCTCCGGCGCTGGATGCGGCGGAGCATGCGTCCGATGCCGTCGGCCCTGATGCCCGCGCTCGGATGGGTGCAGTACGAGCCGGTGGGGGTGGTGCTGGTCATCGGCGCCTGGAACGCGCCGATGACCCTGGCGTTGTGGCCGCTGATCGATGCGGTCGCCGCCGGAAACTGCGTGGTGCTCAAGCCGTCCGAGCTTGCCCCCGCCACCTCCCGGCTGCTGGCACGACGCCTGCCCGAGTACGTCGACCCGGATGCGGTTGTGGTGGTGGAGGGGGACGGTTCCGCGACCCAGCGGGTGCTGGCGGAGGGCGTCGACCACTGCCTGTACACCGGCGGCACCGAGGTCGGCAGGAAGGTGATGGCCGCCGCCGCCCCGCAGCTGACACCGGTGACGCTGGAGATGGGCGGAAAGTCGCCCGCGATCGTCGCGGCCGATGCCGAGCTGGACGTCACGGCACGCCGGATCGCCTGGGCGAAGCTGCTGAACGCGGGGCAGGTCTGCATTGCCCCCGACTACCTGCTGGTGGAGCGGGCGGTGCGGGAGCCGCTGCTTGAGCGGCTGGTGACCACGATGGCGCGGTTCCGGTCCGCTGCCCCGACGCCGGGCATGCGGATCGTGAACGAGCGCCACTTCGACCGGCTCGCCGGGCAGCTCGCGGCGACCCGCGCGACGGTGTTGGCGGGCGGCGGTGTGGACCGGTCCACGCTCACCGTCGAACCCACCGTCCTGGTCGACCCGCCCGCCGACGATCCGCTGATGACGGACGAGATCTTCGGCCCGGTCCTGCCGGTGCTGGCGGTCGACTCCGTCGACGAGGCCATCGACTTCGTCGCCGAGCGGCCGAAACCGTTGGCGGCCTACGTCTTCACACGGTCGAAGGAGGTGCGGCGGCGGGTGCTCGATGAGGTGACCGCCGGGGCGATCGTGGTCAATCACCTCATCTACCACGCCTCGGTGCCGCAGCTCCCGTTCGGTGGGGTCGGCCCGAGCGGGATGGGCCGCTACCGCGGCAGGGATGGATTCGTGACGTTCAGCAACCGGAAGGCGGTGCTGGTCAAACCCTTCCGGCCGGACTTCCGGTTCGCCTACCCGCCGTACACCGACCGCGCGCAGGCGATGATCCGCAGGCTGTTTTGAGCCGCGGCGCCTACTGCTTCGGGGTCAGCGCGGCGAGGGCGGCGGTGAGGTCGGCCTCGACCCGCGCCCGGTCGACGCCGAGCCCGCTCAGCGGTCCCGCGCCGTCCTCGACCTCGAGCAGGGCCAGCAGGACGTGCTCGGTGCCGATGTAGTTGTGGCCGAGTCGAAGTGCTTGCCGGAACGTGAGTTCGAGGGCCTTGCGGGCGGCGGCGTCGTAGGGGATCAGCTCGGGCACCTCGGCGGCCGGGGCGGGCAGCGCCGCGGTGACGGCGGCGCGGATCGCGTCGGCGTCCACGCCCTGCTTCCCGAGCAGCAGCAGCGCAAGCGACTCCGGCTCGACGAGCAGGCCGAGGGTCAGGTGCGCGGGGGTGATCGCGGTGGCGCCGGCGGCCTTCGCCTCGTTGTGGGCGGCCGCGACGATGTTGCGGGCCCGCGGGGTGAACTGGTTGAAGCCCTGGTTCGGGTCGAGGCTCGCCGCGGTGCCCGGGTCCTTCGGGGTGAACCGCTTCTGCGCGGCCTGCTTGCTGACGCCCATGCTGGCGCCGATGTCCGTCCAGGACGCGCCGGTGCGGCGGGCCTGATCGACGAAGTGGCCGATCAGGTGGTCGGCGACGTCGCCGAGGTGGTCGGCGGCGAGCATCGCGTCGGCGAGTTGTTCGAGGGGATCGGTGTGGACCTTCTTGATCGCCTCGATCAGGTCGTCGAGGCGGATCGTCGGGGAGAACTGCGTCGGTTCGGTCATGCGTCAACTGTAGGTTGACGCATGACCAATCGTCAACCCTGGGTTGACGCTCGGGTGCGGGTGTCGCACCCGCGGCAGGTGCCGAAGATTTCCACCGTGTGGCTCACATCGCTGAATCCGTTCGCCTCCGCGATCGTCTGCGACCACCGCTCGACCTCCGGGCCGTCGACCTCGACCGTGAACCCGCACGACCGGCAGACCAGGTGATGGTGGTGGCCGGAGGAGCAGCGCCGGTACACGGACTCGCCGGTGTCGGTCCGCAGCATGTCGACCGTGCCCGCCTCGGCGAGGGTCTGCAGCGTGCGGTACACCGTCGTCAGCCCGATGCCCTCGCCGCGCCGGCGCAGCTCCTCGTGCAGGTCCTGCGCCGACCGGAACTCGTCGATCTCGTCGAGCAGTGCCGAGATCGCGCTGCGCTGCTTGGTTGCGCGAACGCCGACGGCGACGGGCGTGCGGGGCTTGTCGGTCACGAGTGTCCTTCCTCGGCGTGCGCGACGGCGTCGATCACGATGTGGGCCAGGTGGTCGTCGACGAGACGGTAGACGACCTCGCGTCCGGACCGGTCGCCGCGCACCACGCCCGCCGACTTGAGCACCCGCAGATGCTGGCTGATTAGCGGCTGGGTGACCTGCAGCGCGTCGACGAGTTCGTGCACGCACCGCGGCGTCTCGCGGAGCTGCAGGACGATCGCGATCCGCACCGGCGCGGCGAGGGCGCGCAGCAGCTCGCCCGCGTCGTGCAGGATGTCGCCGCCCGGCAGATGCGCCGGGGGAGCGGGGGCCGCGGCGTGGGTGCGCACGTCCTGGCCGTCGGTGATGCTCACGCCGGGATTCTCCTTCGCCGGGTCCGATGCCGCCCAGGGCCTTATTGCAAACAGTATCCATTTTGATATGCATGAGTGTGCATGTCAATCGAGGAATTGGGTGCGGTGCCCGGTCCCGATAGGCTGGTCACGCACGTCCCCACCCACACGGCATCTATTACCCAGATGGAGAGCTTCCCCAGTGGCACCCAAGTCCAAGGTCGAAACCGTCGCCAACCTCGCCAAGCGTCGAGGACTCGTCTTCCCCTGTGGTGAGATCTACGGCGGCACCCGGTCCGCCTGGGACTACGGGCCGCTCGGCGTCGAGCTCAAGGAGAACATCAAGAAGCAGTGGTGGCGCTCGATGGTCACCGGCCGCGACGACGTCGTCGGCCTCGACTCCTCGGTCATCCTGCCCCGCCAGGTGTGGGTCGCGTCCGGGCACGTCGGCGTGTTCAACGACCCGCTCGTCGAATGCCTCAACTGCCACAAGCGGCACCGCCAGGACCACCTGCAGGAGGCGTACGCGGAGAAGAAGGGGATCGACAACCCCGACGATGTCGCGATGGACGTCCTCGGCTGCCCCGACTGCGGCACCGTCGGCCAGTGGACCGAGCCCCGCGACTTCAACATGATGCTCAAGACCTACCTCGGCCCGGTCGAGTCCGAGGAAGGTCTGCACTACCTCCGCCCGGAGACCGCGCAGGGCATCTTCGTCAATTTCGCGAACGTGCTCACCACCTCCCGCAAGAAGCCGCCGTTCGGCATCGGCCAGATCGGCAAGAGCTTCCGCAACGAGATCACCCCCGGCAACTTCATCTTCCGCACCCGCGAGTTCGAGCAGATGGAGATGGAGTTCTTCGTCAAGCCCGGCGAGGACGAGGAGTGGCACCAGTACTGGATCGACACCCGCCTCGCCTGGTACACCGACCTCGGGATCAACCCGGACAACCTGCGCCTGTTCGAGCACCCCGAGGACAAGCTCTCGCACTACTCGAAGCGCACCGTCGACATCGAGTACCGCTTCGAGTTCCAGGGCAGCGAGTGGGGCGAGCTTGAGGGCGTCGCGAACCGCACCGACTACGACCTGCGGGTCCACGAGGAGTCCTCCGGGCAGGACCTCAAGTACTTCGACCAGGCCAGCGGTGAGCGCTACACGCCGTACGTCATCGAGCCCGCCGCGGGCCTGACCCGGTCGCTGATGGCGTTCCTCGTCGACGCGTACACCGAGGACGAGGCGCCGAACGCGAAGGGCGGCGTCGACAAGCGCACCGTGCTGCGCCTCGACCGTCGTCTCGCACCGGTGAAGGCCGCCGTGCTGCCGCTGTCCCGCAACGAGGCGCTGTCGCCGAAGGCGAAGGCCCTCGCGGCCACGCTGCGTAAGCACTGGAACGTCGAGTTCGACGACGCGGGCGCGATCGGCCGCCGCTACCGTCGCCAGGACGAGATCGGCACCCCGTTCTGCATCACCGTCGACTTCGACACCCTCGACGACCACGCCGTCACGGTCCGCGAGCGCGACACGATGGCGCAGGAGCGGGTCTCGCTCGACAAGGTCGAGGGCTACCTCGCGCAGCGCCTGCTCGGGGCGTAGGCGGCTCCGCCGCCCGTGAGTCCTTCTGGCCCCTGCTCGGGCCGAAAGGACTCACGGGCGCGCAGCGCCTGCGCGAGTGTCGTCAGAACCGGCCGCTGCGGCTGATCCGGCCGGAACTGCTCGGTCCGCCGAACGATCCGGGTGAGCGGCCGCCGCCGCGGGATCCGCCGCCCCGATTGCCCCAGCCGCCGCTCCTCCCGCCGCGGATCATCGAATCGATCAGGATGCCGCCGAGGATCGCGCCGGTATTCACCCCCGACGACTGCGGCCGCCGACTGGCCTCCCACTGCTGCACATCCGACTGCGCCAGCCGCAGCGCCCGGCCGCTGAGATCCCCGGCCGCCCGCGAATGCTGCAGGGCCGTCGCCGGATCGGACTGGCTCAGCTGCCGCGCCGCGTCCAGATGCCGCTGCGCCTCGGATAGCCGGGTCCGCGCCTCCGCCCCGACCGCGCCCCGCCGCGTCGCGACGAAATCGGTGGCGGCGGTGATCTGCGCCTGGGCCGCGGTGATGTCCTGGGTCAGGCGCTGCGCGGTCCGCTCGGCGTTCGCCTTGGCCTCGTTCGCGGCGGCGAGGATCGTGTCGAGGGCGCTGTCCGCCTTCGCGAGTTCGGTGAACGCGCCGAGCGGGTCGCTGCCGCTGGTGGCCTCCGCCGCGGCGACCGCCGCCTCCGCCGCCGACTTGGCGGCGGCAAGGTCCGGCCCGCCGTGCCCGGCGAGGGCGTCGGCGTCGGCGATGTCCTTGCGGGCGTCCGCGATCGCGGCGGGCAGCGTCGCCATCGCGGTGCGAATGTTGTCGGCGGCATGGTCGACGCCGTCGAGCAGTTCCCGAACCTGATCCAGCGCGCCCTCGGCGGCCCGGATCGCGACCACCGCCGGACCCTGCTTGCCCGCAGGCAGCGCGACCGCGTCCCGGCCCGCCGTGATGTTCTGGTCCGCGTACGCCAGCTGCTCCCTGGCGAGGGCGATGTTGCCGTCCACCGAGGCCAGGGCCGGGGCCGGGAACTCGCCGCGCAGGGCGGTCAGAACGGACTCGGATTCGGGGATCCGGACCGTCATCTCCACCGTCCGCTGGGTGAGGGCGTCGAGCCGGGCGGGCGCGTCGATCAGCAGGTCCCGCATCCCGTCGAACTCGGTGACCCGATCGTTGAGTTCGCGGTCGGCGCGGCTGCAGGTCGCGATCAGCTCGACGAGCATGTCCCGTTGCTGGTCCGGGGTTTCGGGGATGTCGTCGTCGAGGCGCTGGCGGATCGCGAACGCCGACGCCAGCGTCGACCGGGCGGCGTCGTAGGCCGCGGTGAACGGCGCGGTCGCCGCGTCGCCGAACTCGCCGCGCGCCAGGTTCAGTTCCTCCTCGCTGGTGCGGATCGCGTTGTCGGTCTCGACGAGCACCTCCTTGGCGCGGGCGTCGAGGGTCGCGATCGGCAGCGTCGCGAGCACGGCCGGATCCGTCCAGTCCACGTCGGCGGCGGCGGATCCGCCGCGGCCGGTGCGGGTCTTGCGGCGCCGGGTGTAGAGCACCGCGCCGCCCGCGGCGACGACGGCGACCCCGCCGAGCACCAGGTAGGTGACCCCGGACCCGGATCCGGTCCCGGACATCGCGTCCGACAGCCCACCGGCCGCGGACACCGCGGCGCCCGCCCAGTCGCCCTCGCGCAGCGCGGGCACCACCGCGTCCCGTTCGATCGCGGCGACATCGCTCTCGCTCACCCCGGACAGCGAGGAGGGCACGTCGAACGCGTAGGCCCCGTCCTCGGTGGCGACCGCGAGCAGCGCCGCCTCGTCCCCGAGCCCGCTCATCGCGACGGTGCGGCTGGCCCAGGCGTCGGCGTCGACGCCGCCGAAGGAGGCGACGTACACCACCCACAGCTGGGTCCGGTGCTCGTCGAACAGGGCGTCCAGCGCGGCCTGGACGTCGGCGCGCCCGGACGCGTCGAGCATCCCGTCCGGGTCGGTGATCTGGGACGGCAGCCGGAGCGGGGCGTCCGCCGATGCGGTGGCGGGCAGGCCGAGCAGGGCGAGCAGTGCGGCGACGACGGCCAGGGTCGCGGCGACGGGCCGCCCGCCGCGGCGAAGTGCAGATGACATGTGTCCGAATCTATCGGCTGGCGCGGCCTGCGCGGCGCGGCTCGCGGTCACTGGCAGACTTGGGGAGTGAGTTACGCAGCTGCCCGCCGACACGACGACGAGCGCCTCGGGTTCGCTGGCACCCTCGGCCGGTGGACGCGCCGGGTCGTCGTCGGGGCGATCGTGATCGGGATGCTGCTGGTCGGCGGGACCGCGGTGCGGGTGTGGCAGGTGGCGCGGATCAACGACACCCGGCAGGCGGACGCGATCGTGGTGCTCGGCGCGGCGCAGTACTCGGGGACGCCGTCGTCGGTGTTCGAGGCGCGGCTGGAGCAGGCCGTCAAGCTGTTCGAGCGGGGCATCGCGCCGACGGTGATCACCGTCGGCGGCAAGCAGGTCGGTGACCTGTACACCGAGGCCGCGTCGGGCAAGAACTACCTGATCTCGCGGGGGGTTCCGGCGGACCGGATCATCGCGGTCGAGGAGGGGGAGGACACGCTGCTGAGCATCGAGGGCGTCAGCCGGGTGATGGGGGAGCAGGCGATGACGTCCGCGGTCCTGGTCAGCGACCCGTGGCACTCGCTCCGCACCCGCACGATGGCCCGCGACGCCGGGCTCGCGGCGTGGACGGCGCCGACCCGGCAGGGGCCCGCCGTCTTTACGCGTGAATCGCAGTTCCACGGAATAGCAAGGGAGACAGGAGCATTGCTGTGGTATCAGCTGACCCACTTCTCCGCGGACTTCCCGTACACGGCCGGGCAGTGATCGTGCCGGGATACACCGACCACGACCTCGACCGGCAGATCGGGGAGTCGCCGAAGAGCGCTGGCCTGCCCGGCACCTCCGCCCCGCGCAGCGACTTCGCCAGGGACCGGGCGCGGGTCCTGCACAGCGCCGCGCTGCGCAGGCTCGCCGACAAGACCCAGGTCGTCGGCCCCCGCGACGGCGACACCCCCCGCACCCGGTTGACGCACTCGATCGAGGTCGCGCAGATCGGCCGCGGCATCGCCGACGGGCTCGGCTGCGACCCGGACCTCGTGGACCTCGCGGGCCTCGCCCACGACATCGGGCACCCGCCGTACGGGCACAACGGGGAGAAGGCGCTCGACGAGGTCGCCGCCGACTGCGGCGGATTCGAGGGCAACGCGCAGAACCTGCGGATCCTGACCCGCCTGGAACCGAAGGTCCTCGACGGTGACGGCGTCAGCGCCGGACTGAACCTGACCCGCGCCGCCCTCGACGCCGCAATGAAGTACCCGTGGACCCGGCCGACGCCCGGCGCGAAGTTCGGGGCATACGACGACGACGCCGGGATGCTGGCGTGGGTGCGCGAGGGTGCCCCGGCGGGCCGCCAGTGCCTCGAGGCGCAGGTGATGGACTGGGCCGACGACGTCGCGTACTCCGTGCACGACGTCGAGGACGGTGTCATCGCCGGCCGCATCGACCTGCGCGCCCTCGCCGACCCGGTCGAGCGGCGGGCGCTCGCCGAGATGGGCGCCGCCGAGTTCCGGGGACTCGTCGTCGACGACCTCGTCGACGCCGCGGGCAGGCTGTCGGTGCTGCCGGTCGTCGTCGCGGTCGGCCGGTACGACGGCACCGTCGGGTCGGCGGTGGCGCTGAAGAACCTGACCAGTGAGCTCGTCGGCCGGTTCGCGACCGCCGCGGTCACCGCGACCCGGGACGTCGCGGGCGGTGCGCCGCTGACCCGCTACGCCGCGGACCTGGTGATCCCGCCGGTCGTCGCCGCCGAGGTGGCGTTGCTCAAGACCGTCGCGCTGCGGTACGTGATGTCCGATGCCGGGCACCGGGCGAAGCAGGACCGGCAGCGGGACCGCATCCACCGCGTCGCCCAGTGGCTGCTGCAGACCGCGCCGACCTGCCTCGACCCGATCCTGCTTCCCGCGTGGCGGCGGGCGGGCGACGACGCGGCCCGCACCAGGGTGATCGTCGACCAGATCGCGTCCTACACCGAGAGCCGACTCGAACGCGTCGACCGGCAGAGCCTCGGCGCGCAGGCCGCCTGGGGCTGACCGCGGCTACGGCAGGACCTGCGCCAGCACCCGCAGGGTGTTGCCGCCCATGATCGCCCCGATGTCGGCGTCGCTGTGGCCCCGGTCCCGCAGCTCCTGCGTGATCACCGCGATCTCGCTGGTGTCCCACGCGACGGTGGTCGCGCCGTCGTAGTCGCTGCCGAGCGCCGCGGTCGCCAGCCCACCGACCGCGATCACATGCTCGATCGCGTCGACCACCGCGGCCGGGGTCAGCGCGCACACCGCGGCATCCCAGTAGCCGACGCCGACCACCCCGCCGGTCGCCGCGACGCCGCGGATCTCGTCGTCGGTGAGGTTCCGGTTCACCGCGCACGTCGCCTGCACCCCGCCGTGGCTGGCCACCACCGGCTTCGTTGCCAGGGCCAGCATCTCCGCGATCGCCGGGTGGCTGGCGTGCGCGATGTCGATGATGACCCCGCGCCGCTCCAGCTCCGCGAACACCCGGCGGCCGAGGTCGGTGAGCCCGCCCTTGTCGACGCCGTGCATCGAGCCAGCGGTCTCGTTGTCGAAGAAGTGGGTGAACCCGGCCATCCGCATCCCGGCGTCGAAGAGCCGGTCGACGTTCTCGATCCGTCCCTCGAGGTTCTGCAGCCCCTCCACCGAGAACAGGGCGCCGGTCACCTCGCGGCCGGCAGCCCGGTCGGCGAGCAGCGCCTCAAGGTCGCCCCGGCTGCGGATCACCCGGAGTTGGTCGTCGGATGCGGCGGCGGCCTTGCCGAGCTTCTCCGCGTGGTACAGCGACCGTTCCAGGATCGACCCCCAGGTGCGGGGCGGCTGCAGCTGCGCGACACCGAGCAGGGTGATGTTGTCGCTGTCGCCGGTGTTGGCGTCGTAGTTCTGGCCCTTCGGCGACTTCGACACCGAGGAGAACACCTGCAGCGCGACGTTCCCGTCCTGCAGCCGGGGCAGGTCCATGTGCCCGCGGGAGGAGCGTTCGAGCAGGTCGCGGTCCCACATCAGGGTGTCCGAATGCAGGTCCGCGATCAGCAGGCCGTCGTGGAGTTGTCGGGTCTGCTCCGACACCTCCGGCAGGGCGGTGTCGACGATCTTGTTCTGCGCCCGCTCGACAAGTCCGGGGGCGAGCGCGAAGAACGCGGCCGCGGCGACGAGGACGAACACGGCGACACCGACGAGGGTGCGGCGCACCCAGCGGCGTGACGAGGACGACATGGCGCGAATCCTAGATGCCGTGCCGGACGGCCCGAGCGGAGCCGCCTAGACTGTCGACCGTGGCCGGCCGAATTCCTGAACGAGACATCGCGGCCATTCGGGAGCGCACCCGCATCGAGGACATCGTCGGGGAGTACGTCGCGCTGAAGAACAGCGGCGGGGACTCGATGAAGGGCCTGTGCCCGTTCCACGACGAGAAGTCCCCGTCCTTCCATGCCAGGCCCAACCACGGCACCTTCCACTGCTTCGGCTGCGGGGAGGGCGGCGACGTCTACTCGTTCCTGCAGAAGATCGAGCACGTCTCGTTCGTCGAGGCCGTCGAGCAGCTCGCCGACCGGCTGGGCTACACCATCTCCTACGAGGGCGGCGGACCGTCCGTCCAGCGCGACCGCGGCACCCGCGCCAGGCTGGTCGCGGCGAACGCGGCGGCGCAGAAGTTCTACGCGCAGCGGCTGCGGGAACCGGACGCGCAGGCCGCCCGCGACTACCTGACGGAACGGAACTTCGACGGGCAGGTCGCGTTGACGTTCGGGTGCGGCTACGCGCCCGACGGCTGGGACACGCTGACCAAGCATCTGCTGTCGCAGGGATTCGAGGCGAAGGAGATCGTCGACGCGGGCCTGGCGACGCCCGGCAAGCGGGGCACCCCGATCGACCGGTTCCGGCGCCGACTGGTGTGGCCGATCCGCAACCTCGGCGGCGACGTCATCGGGTTCGGCGCCCGCAAGCTGTTCGATGACGACACCATGCCCGGCAAGTACATCAACACGCCGGAAACCATGCTGTACAAGAAGTCTCAGGTGCTGTTCGGTCTCGACCTCGCGAAGCGGGACATCGCGAAGGGTCATCAGGCGGTCGTCGTCGAGGGCTACACCGACGTGATGGCGATGCACCTGGCTGGCGTGACGACGGCGGTCGCGGCGTGCGGCACCGCGTTCGGCGACGACCATCTCGCGATGCTGCGCAGGCTCCTGATGGACGACAGCTACTTCCGCGGCGAGGTGATCTACACCTTCGACGGCGACGCGGCCGGTCAGGCGGCCGCGATGAAGGCGTTCGAGGGTGACCAGAAGATGGCCGGGCAGACGTACGTCGCGGTCGCGCCGGACGGCATGGATCCGTGCGAACTGCGGCAGGCGTCCGGCGATGCGGCGGTCCGCGACCTGGTGGCCCGGCGGGTGCCACTGTTCCGGTTCGTCGTGAAATCGTTACTGGCCGAACATGATCTGGACACCGCCGAGGGGCGGGTCCAGGCGTTGCGGCGCACGGTGCCGGTGGTGGCCCGGATCAAGGACACCGCGCTGCGCGAGGACTACGCACGGCAGTTGGCTGGCTGGGTCGGCTGGGACGACATCACCGCCGTCGTCCGGCGGGTGCGGGACGAATCGCGCCGCGCCGGATCCCGGCGCGGGAAGACGCAGCCGGAGAACAGGTTCCGGGAGGAGGCGCCCGCGCCCGCGGCACCCGAGGGTCCGCAGCGGCCGAACCCCCGCGACCCGACGCTGTGGCCGCAGCGGGACGCGCTCAAGGCCGCGCTGCAGTACCCCGCGATCGCCGGGTCCGTCTTCGACTCGCTGCCCGCGGAGACGTTCACCCACCCCGCGTACGCGCTGGTGCGGCAGGCGATGGCCGACGCGGGTGGCACCGCGGCGGGCCTCGGCGGCGCCGAATGGATGGACGCCGTCGCGAAACTCGCCGACCCGCTGCAGTCCCTCGTCACCGAGCTGGCGGTGGAGCCGATGCGGGCGTCCGACGTCCCCGACTACATTCCGCGGGTCCTCGCCCGGCTGCAGGAGGTGTGGGTGGGGCAGCAGGTTGCCGACCTCAAGTCGCGGCTGCAGCGGCTGTCGCAGGCGGACCACCCGGACGAGTACATGTCGCTCTTCGGGGACCTCGTCGCGCTCGAGCAGTACCGGCGCAGCCTCCTGGAGCAGGCGGTCGGCGACAACGCCGAGGAGTTCTAGCGGCGCAGCTGGTCGCGGGGGACGAGGATCGTCGTCTGCTCGTCGATCGGCTTGAGCGGTTCGAGCTTGGGCTGCGGGTTGAGGCTGTCGGAGAGCTTCTGCCGTCCCACCTCGATCGCCTTCTTCGTCGCCGGGCTCTCGATGATCGCCTTCGTGGTCCGGGTGATCTGTTCGTAGCGGGCGCGGCCGGCCTTCGTGCCGAGCACGTATCCCGCGGCAACCCCGATCAGCAAGCGCATCATGAACTGCTTATCCCTCCTGTCGAACGGCCTCCCACAGTCTGCCTGACCGGTCCGCGGGCAGGCGATTTGGTACCTGGGTGGGTCTATGGGTTAAAGTCTGTTCCGCAGCCAAGCGAGAGCGAGCGCTGCCGAAGGTAATCCCCTGTAGCTCAATTGGCAGAGCTTCCGACTGTTAATCGGACGGTTGCTGGTTCGAGTCCAGCCGGGGGAGCCGCGAAACCCCTTCATCCGCCTCCGGCGGGTGGAGGGGTTTTCTCGTTCCGTTGCCGCAGTCGACGAACGGCACACCCCCGACCTGTGTACGCAGGTCGGGGGCGTCGTTCGCCGCGGCAGGCGGCCGGGTGCGGGAGTGAGATGGCTCACGCCGACGCCGGGTCGCCGACAATCGGGGACCTTCGACCCTGTTGTCGCCGCGCCGAGAATGGAACCCTCGCATTGTCGATGACGAACGAGGATGACGATGCGGAATTCACGAACTCTGACCAACCGGCACCTGCTGGCGCCGCGGGACGTCGACGAGCAGGTCGCGCGGGCGTGGTTCCTGCTGGCGATGCTCGCCGCGGTAACGGTGGTGGCGACCTCGGCGCTGCTGTTCGTCGCGATGACCTGAGCCTCGACGCGCCTCCGGACCGGCCGCGGCGCACCGGTACCATTCGGTGCGCCCGCGGTGCGGGCGGATGGGGCGGTAGCTCAGTCGGTTAGAGCCGTGGACTCATAATCCATTGGTCGCGGGTTCGAGCCCCGCCCGCCCCACCCTGGTTGACGCGACAATCGTGGCACCCCACGAATTAGGGTAGCCATGCTTAACTCCCGCTCGTGACACACACCTCCCGCCACTGGGCCACCTCCGCGAGCGACCTCGCGATCGCCGCCTTCCGCGTCGTCATCGGATTCCTCTTCTTCTGCCACGGCGCAACCAGCATGTGGGCGTGGCCCGCCGAGCCCTACGGCGGGCAGACCGCGCAGCTCGGTGCGTGGCCCGGTTGGTGGGGCGCCGCCATTCAGGTCGCCTGTGGCGCGCTGCTGATGGTCGGCCTCGGGACGCGGGCCGCCGCCTTCCTCGGGTCGGGCTCGATGGCATACGCGTACTTCTGGGGTCACCAGGCCGACGGCGCGCTGCCGATCCAGAACGATGGCGAACCCGCGGCACTGTTCTGCTGGGCGATGTTCGTGCTGGTGTTCATCGGCGGTGGATCGTTCGCGCTCGACCGGGTCGTGCGGCGCGGCCGGGGTGCCGCTGGCCCGGACCCGCGGGTGGACTCCCGTGCCGTCGGGGCGCCCACCTGACCCGTCGGTAACGGACGTTCACCTGGGGATATGCATCTACGTTAGAGGCTGTTACGAAATTCTTCTAGAACGTGTTCCAAATCTGTGGTTTTCCGGCTATCGTGTCCGCTGTGATCGCCGTCACCGGGGGTCACCTGACGCCGAAGTTGGACGAAAGGCCGGAACCGAGATGAAGACAAAAGGCGCGCTCCTGTGGGGTCTCAACGAGCCCTGGTCGGTCGAGGAGATCGAACTGGGCGACCCGCGCGAGGGTGAGGTCCAGATCCGCATGGAGGCGGCGGGCATGTGCCACTCCGACCACCACATCGTCACCGGCGCGACCCCGTTCCCGTCGTTCCCGATCCTCGGCGGACACGAGGGCGCGGGTGTGGTCACCAAGGTCGGCCCGGGCGTCAAGCGGCTGAAGGAGGGCGACCACGTCGTCCTGTCCTTCATCCCGGCCTGCGGCGCCTGCGACCCGTGTACCCAGGGGCACTCGAACCTCTGCGACCTGGGCGGGGGCCTGCTCACCGGCCAGTCCATCTCCGACGGCTCCTACCGCATCCAGGCGCGCGGCCAGAACGTCATCCCGATGTCGCTGCTCGGCACGTTCTCGCCCTACATGACCGTGCACGAGTACTCCGCGGTCAAGATCGACGAGCACATCCCGTTCGAGGTCGCTGCACTCGTCGGCTGCGGCGTCACCACGGGCTGGGGTTCGGCAACCAACGTCGCGCAGGTGCGTCCCGGTGACTCCGTCGCGATCGTCGGGGTCGGCGGCGTCGGCATGGCCGCGCTGCAGGGCGCTGTCGTCTCCGGCGCCCGCCACGTCATCGCGATCGACCCGGTCGCGTCCAAGCGTGAGCGGGCCCTGAAGTTCGGCGCCACCCACGCGTACGCCAGCCTCGAGGAGGCCATCGTCCCGGTCATGGAGCTGACCTGGGGCAAGATGTGCCAGAAGGTCATCCTCACGATGGGCGAGATGGACGGCACCCTCGTCGACCCGGCGCTGACCCTGACCGCGAAGACCGGCACCTGCGTCGTCACCTCGATGGGCAACATGTCGGACATGGACGTGAAGATGAACCTGTTCCTCTTCGCGATGCTGCAGAAGACGCTCAAGGGCAACGTCTTCGGCGGCGCCAACCCGCGCCACGAGATCCCGATGTTGTTGGACCTCTACAAGTCCGGTCAGCTGAACCTGCAGGACATGATCTCCAACACCTACAGCCTCGAGCAGGTCAACGAGGGCTACCAGGACATGCTCGACGGAAAGAACCTGCGCGGCGTCATCAAGTACACCGACGCCGACCGCTGACGGACACCCGCCGACGGCTCCTCGATGCCGGGTCGCCCCACGGGGTGACCCGGCATCGTCGCGTCCACCGGTCCTCGTAGGCTGACGCCATGCCCTCCCTCGCCGCGATCGACACCTGGCCCGTCGAGCACGCCGCCGCCGCCGCGGTCGGCCCTGGCGGCGTCCTGGACACGGCGGGGGACCAGGACCGGGTCTTCGCGCTGGCCTCGGTGACCAAGCCGCTCGTCGCCTACGGCGTCCTGGTCGCGGTGGAGGAGGGCGCGATCGACCTGGACCAGCCTGCGGGCCCACCCGGCGCGACGGTGCGGCACCTGCTCGCGCACACCTCGGGGCTGGCCTTCGGTGACCGGACCGTGCAGGCGGAGCCGGGCACCAAACGCATCTACTCCAGCGCGGGATTCGAGGTGCTCGCCGACCTCGTCGCGGCCGAGACCGCGATCGCGTTCCCGGAGTACCTCCGGCAGGCGGTGTTCGAACCGCTCGGGATGACCGGGTCGGCACTCGACGGATCCGCCGGTCACGGCGCCAGCGCCAGCACCGCCGACCTGACCCGGTTCGCGCAGGAACTGCTGCGGCCCCGGCTGGTGGCCCCCTCCACCCTCGGCGACGCCACGACGCTGCACTACCCCGACCTGCGCGGGCTGCTCCCCGGCTACGGCATGCAGCGGCCCAACGACTGGGGGCTCGGGTTCGAGATCCGCGACGGGAAGGCGCCGCACTGGACCGGTGCGACGAACTCGCCGGCCACCTTCGGTCACTTCGGGCAGTCCGGCACCTTCCTGTGGGTGGACCCGACCCGCGCGCTGGCGTGCGTCGCGCTCACCGACCGGGCGTTCGGCGACTGGGCCAAGGAGGCGTGGCCGCCGCTGAGCGACGCGGTCCTCGCCGAGTTCGGCGGACGCTGAGCGAGCCCCGTCCGCGGGGCAATACCCGCTTCAACTGGCGCACCACCGTGCACACGGGGCACACTGTTACCGCGCCACCGCCGGGTCAGCGCGACAGAGGCCGTTGGGGAAGACGACCCTCGTCGAAGCTGGAGGTGCGCTGTGCGCGAATGGGATCGGTTCGCCGACGCGACGAACGGTGTGCTGCACGTGCACTCGTCGCCAGCGGCGCTGTGCCCGCACATCGAGTGGGCCCTCGCCGCCACCCTGGACTGCCGCGCCAACCTGGCGTGGACCTCGCAGCAGGCATCCCCCGGGCAGCTGCGCGCCAGCACCGACTGGGTCGGCCCGGTCGGCACCGGTGCCCGGCTCGTCAACGCACTCCGGGCGTGGCCGATGCTGCGGTTCGAGGTCACCGAGGACGCCAGCGAGGGCGTCGACGGGGAACGCTACTGCCACGCGCCGGCGCTCGGGCTGTGGCGCGGGTCGATGAGCGCGAACGGTGATGTCATCGTCGGCGAGATGCGGCTGCGGGCGCTGATCGCCGAGCATGGCAGGTCCGAGCGCCTCGCCGCCGAGCTCGAACGCGCGCTCGGGTCGCAGTGGGACGCGGAACTCGAGCCGTACCGCAGCGGCGGCGAGGGCGCGGAGGTCACCTGGCTGCGCAGCGACGTCGGGTAGGACATCATGGCCCCATGCTGATCCTCGGCCTCGTCACGCTCGTCCTGCACGGCGTCCTCGCCGGCCTCTACTACGCGTTCTCGATGTCGGTGATGCCCGGCCTGAAGGCCGTCGACGACGACGCGGCCGACGCGGCAATGCGGAGCGTGAACCGGAAGATCCTCACCCCGTGGCTGTTCGTCCCGTTCCTCGGGGCACCCGTCGCGGCAGGCGCCGCCGGGTTCCTCGCGTCGGGCGCGGCCGCGACGTGGTACTTCGCTGCCGCCGCGGTCAACCTCGTCGGGTCCGTCCTGATCACCGCCGTCGTCAACGTCCCGCTCAACAACGCGCTCCTCGGTGGGCGGATCGGCTTCCGGGAGTACGCGCCGCGCTGGACCGCGTTCAACACGCTCCGCGCGGCGCTGTGCGTGGTGTCCCTGCTGCTGGTCGGCGTCGCCCTGACCCGGTGATCGACGGTCGGGAATCAGACCGGCCGACGGGGTGTTGAACGGTTCGGCCGTGGTTTTTGTGTGTTTGTGTACCCACTGCACGCTCGCAAGGAAACAGTGTTGCGGGCGCCGTGCAGCCCTTCAGGTTCCTGGGTTCATCCCGTCAGCGTCTGGAGACGTTCGCGTCGCGTCTGGAAACCGGCCCGGTCCGCACGGTGCGGTCCGACCAGCCCTGAGAAGGAGTCCTCATGACCCAGGGAACAGTCAAGTGGTTCAACGCGGAGAAGGGGTTCGGCTTCATCGCGCAGGACAACGGCGGCCCGGACGTGTTCGTGCACTACTCGGAGATCTCCGGTTCCGGCTTCAAGAGCCTCGAGGAGAACCAGCGGGTGGAGTTCGAGATCTCGCAGGGGGCCAAGGGCCCGCAGGCGACGGACGTCCGCGCGGTCTGACGCCGATCCGCCGGTGAACCCGCCGGCAGCCACGGGAGCCCCCCGACCGGAAGGTCGGGGGGCTCCCGTCGTCGGGGACCCGGTCCGTCGGGGGCCCGGTCGGTCAGGGTTCGGGCCGAAGATCGTGCGCCGTCTGCGCAGCGAGCACGTCACCGAGGTGCTCGTCGCTCCACTCGCAGGCCGCTCGGAGCGGCCCCTGCAGTGACCGGCCCAGGTCGGTCAGCTCGTACTCGACCCGCGCCGGGATCTCGGGGTACGAGGTGCGAGTGAGCAGTCCGCTGCGTTCCATCGACCGCAGTGACGCGGTGAGCACCTTCGGGGACACCATGTGCAGCGGCACCTGCAGTTCGGAGAACCGGCGGGGGCCGTCCCGCAGACAGGCGATGATGCGGGCGGTCCACTTGTCCCCGACCCGGATCGGTGACGGTCCCGGCAGGCAATCCGAGAACAGGTCGCGGGGCAACGGGGTGCGCACCTGGTCAGCCTAACTATCGTTGCGGTAACCGGCACCCCCCTCGCTACCGTCGGCGTCTCGACCGGCGACCGCCGGCCGAACGCGGACCAGGGAGGACAGTCGTGAACGAGATCGTGGTGTTCGGTGGCGGCAGGGCGGGGCGGCGTGTCGTGGCGGAGGCGGCTTCGCGCGGTCGGGCGGTGACGGTCGTGGCGCGGGATCCGCACCGCTACACCGGTCCGGTGGGGAATCTGGTCCGGGTGGTCGCGGGGGACGTCACCGATCGCGGCGACGTCGCGCGGATCGCGGCAGGCCACTCCGCCGCGATCCACACCGCAGCCCGAATGGACGTGCCGTCGACGGAGTTCTACGTTGCGGCCGCGCGGGCGTTGACCGGCGGCCTCGTCGACGCCGGGGTGCCGCGACTGGTGGCGGTGGGGATCGGCACGATGCTCGAGACGCAGCCGGGTGTGCGGGTCCTCGACGCACCCGGGTTCCCGGCGGAGGCGCGCGAGTTCTCGCTCGGCCATGTCGCGGAACTCGACGTCCTGGAATCCGCCGATGCCGCGTTGGATTGGGTGATGCTGGCGCCGCCGCCGGTGGTGCTCGACGAGGACGCGCCGCGGACCGGGCGGTACCGGACCGGTGGCACCGGTGTGCTCGGCGACGGGGCGTTCTCCTACGCCGACCTGGCCGTCGCGCTGGTCGACGAGGCCGAGAATGCCCGCCACAGCAGGGCCCTGGTCGCGGTCGGCTGACGGCGACAGCGTGCGGGCCCCGACCGGACCGGTCGGGGCCCGCACGTCACGTCACAGTGGGATGTTCTTGTGCAGGCCGCGGCGTGCGGGGGCCGCGGCGAGTGCCGCGGTGAGCCTGCTGCGGGTCGTGGCGGGCTCGATCAGCTCGTCGACGACGCCGATCGACATCGCCCGGCCGACGCCACCGGCGATCGCCTCGTGCTCGGCGGCCAGCCGGTCGTGTAGCGCCTCGCGCTCCTCCTCGGGTGCGGCGGCAAGGGCCCGCTTGTGCAGGATCCCGACCGCGGCCTTGGCGCCCATCACCGCGACCTCGGCCTCCGGCCACGCGTAGACGGCGGTGGCGCCGAGTGCGCGGGAGTTCATTGCGATGTACGCGCCGCCGTAGATCTTGCGGGTGACCAGGGTGACGCGGGGAACGGTCGCCTCGGCGAACGCGTGCAGCAGCTTCGCGCCGCGGCGCACCACCCCCTCCCACTCCTGGCTGACGCCGGGCAGATAGCCGGGCACGTCGACGACGACGACCAGCGGGATCCCGAACGCATCGCACAGCCGGACGAACCGGGCCGCCTTCTCCGCGCTCTCCGAGTTCAGGCAGCCGCCGAGGCGCAGCGGGTTGTTCGCGATGACGCCGACGGTGCGACCACCCATCCGGCCGATGCCGGTGACGATGCTGCGCGCGTAGTTGCCCTGCAGTTCCTCGAGGCTGGACTCGCCGTCCACGTTGTCGAGCAGCTCGTGCACGATCGGGCGGACGTCGTAGGCACGCTTGGCCGATGCGGGCATCATCGCCCGCAGGTCGGTGTCCCCGCGGCGGGCCGCCTCGACGTCGAACTCGCCCTGATCGGCGATCATCGACACCAGCCTGCGGGCCCGGTGTAGGGCGTCGAGCTCGTCGCGGGCGGCGATGTGCGCGACCCCGGACTTCTTGGTGTGCGTGTCCGGGCCGCCGAGCGACTCCATGTCGACCTGCTCGCCGGTCACCGAACGGACCACGTCGGGTCCGGTGACGAACACGCGGCCCTCGGGCGCCATGATGACGACGTCGGTGAGCGCGGGGCCGTAGGCGGCGCCGCCCGCGGCGAACCCGAGGACGACGGAAATCTGGGGGATCAGGCCGGACGCGCGGACCATGGCCTCGAACACGAGGCCCACGGCGTGCAGGGCCTCGACGCCCTCCGCAAGGCGGGCCCCGCCCGAATGCCAGATCCCGACGATCGGGACCTGCTCCTCGATCGCGGCGTCGATGGCCGCGACGATGTGCCTGCAGCCGTCCACGCCCATCGCGCCGCCCATCACGGTGGCGTCGGAGCAGTAGGCGATGGTGCGGACGCCGTCGATCTCGCCGGACGCGGCGAGGACGCCGGACCGGTCACGGTCATGCAGCGTCGTCGTGGTGCCCGCGTCGAACAGCTTCTCGAGCCGGGCGAGCGGATCGCGCGGGTCGAGCTGGGCATCGGATCTGGTGACGGGATCCAGAATGGTCATCGCCGGTCCTCCTTCAAAAGCGAGCCGCTGACTGTGGGGGTGGTGAGGGGCCCGCCGGTGCGGGCCCCTCACCCTCGAACTACGAGCCGCCCAACGTCAGGCGCGGCCGAAGGCGAGCGCAACGTTGTGCCCACCGAATCCGAACGAGTTGTTGATGGCGAAATCGATCCGGCCCTCGCGGGGCTGGCCCTTGACGACGTCCAGGTCGATCTCTGGATCCTGATTCTCGAGATTGAGCGTGGGCGGGATGATCCCGTCACGCACACTCAGGACCGTGAGCACCGATTCGAGCGCACCGACGGCGCCGATCGAATGCCCGAGCGCGGACTTCGGTGCGTACACCGCGGCGTGCGATCCGACCGCGGCGGTGATCGCCTTGGCCTCGGCGGTGTCGCCGATCGGGGTCGCGGTGGCGTGCGCGTTGACGAACGAGATGTCCGCCTTCGCCAATCCCGCGGACTCGATGGCCCGGGTCATGGCGCGGGCCGCTCCGGTGCCCTCGGGGTGCGGCGCCACGATGTGGTGTCCGTCCGAGGTGATGCCCGCACCCAGCAGTCGTGCGTGGATGGTGGCACCGCGCGCCTTCGCGTGCTCCTCGGTTTCGAGGACCATCATCGCGCCCGCCTCGCCGAAGACGAAGCCGTCGCGGTCCTTGTCGAACGGCCGCGACGCCCCCTTCGGGTCGTCGTTGCGGGTGCTCAGCGCCCGCATCATCGCGAAGCTGGCGGTGGCGACGGCGTCGAGTTGCCCTTCGACGCCACCGGCGACGACGATGTCGGCGTCACCGAGCGTGATCATCCGGTACGCGTGCGCGATCGCCTCCGACCCCGACGAGCAGGCGGAGACCGGGGTGATGACCCCGGCGCGCGCGCCGAGCTCGAGCCCCACCGTCGCGGCAGGGCCGTTCGGCATCACCATCTGCACGGCGAACGGGGACACCTTGCGGTACCCGCCCTCGCGCAGCTTGTCGACCGCGTCGATGAGCGTCTCACCGCCGCCGAGGCCGGTGCCGATGACGACGCCGAGCCGGTCCTGGTCGACCTCGGGGCTGCCCGCGTTCTGCCAGGCGGTGCGGCCCAGCGTCAGGGCGAGCCGCTCGGCGAACGCCATCCGCCGGACCTCGACGCGGGAGAGACCCTCGTCGGGGCTGACCTTGAGCCTGCCGCCGATGCGAACCGGCAGATCGAACTCGTCGACGAAGCCGTCGAGCGTGCCGATGCCGCTCTCGCCTGCGAGCAGGGACTTCCACGTGGCATCCACGTCACCAGCGAGTGACGTCGTAGCCGCGAGGCTGGTGACGACGACGTTGGGCAACGTCCGGGGAGAGGTGGAGGACACGTCGGGGCTCACTTGTCGTCGGTGGAGCCGGTCTGGACGCCCTCGGCCTCGAGCTTCTGAACGTAGGTGACCACGTCGCCGACGGTGCGCAGGCTCGCGAGGTCCTCGTCCGGGATCTTCACGCCGTACTTGTCTTCCATCTGCACGGCGATCTCGACCATGGACAGCGAGTCGATGTCGAGGTCGTCGACGAAGGCCTTCTCGATGGTCACCTCGGACGGCTCGATGCCGGTGACCTCTTCGATGATCTCGGCGATGCCGGCGATGATTTCTTCCTGAGTGTGTGCCACGGGGTGGCTCCCTTCATGATGGTGTTGTTATTCGGGTCCTGCGTTCGCCCGGTCCGGCGGACCGGGTGAGTGATGCAAGTTCGGTGAGTTCCGGCCAGCGCTGCGGCCGGATCAGCCGAGCTGGGCGACGGTGTCCAGCTCGGCCGGGGTTTTCATGGCCAGCGTCGGGGTGCCCTTGAGCTCGCGCTTCGCGATGCCGACCAGGGTGCCCGCGGGCGGCAGTTCGGCGACCGCGGAGACCGCGGCGTCGCGGAGGTAGGCGCTGCACAGGTCCCACCGCACCGGGCGGGTGACCTGCGCGGCCAGCTTGGTCAGCGCGTCGGCGCCGGAGGTCACCGGCTGCCCGTCGGCGTTGGACAGCAACGTGCGGGTGGGGTCCTGCGGGACGATCCGGGCGGCGGCCGCGGTGACCGCGTCCTGCGCCGGTGCCATGAAGCGCGTGTGGAAGGCGCCCGCGACGGGGAGGGCGCGCACCCGGGCCTTCTCCGGCGGGTTGGCCGCCAGCTCCTCCAGCTGGGTGAGCAGGCCCGCGGCGACGATCTGGCCTGCCGCATTGCGGTTGGCTGGCTCGAGATCGAGTTCGGCGAGGCGGGCGAGGACGGAGTCCTCGTCGCCACCGAGGACCGCGGACATGCCGGTCGGCTCCAGCGCGCACGCCTTCGCCATCTCCGACCCGCGCAGCGCGGCGAGCGCGACCGCGTCGTCCGCGGAGATGACCCCGGCGATCGCCGCTGCGGCGAGTTCGCCGACCGAGTGGCCCGCGACGACGAGGTCCGCGGGAACCTGGCCGCGGCGTTCGAGCTCCTCGAACGCCAGCAGTGCGGACGCGACGACGAGCGGCTGGGTGACGGCCGTGTCGGTGATCTCCTCCGCGGTGGCGGTGGTACCGAGCCGACCGAGGTCGAGGCCGGCGGCCTTCGACCAGATCGCAACGCGATCAGCAGAGCCGGGCAGCTCCAGCCAGGGGCTGAGCATGCCGGGCGTTTGGGACCCCTGACCCGGGGCGAGCAACGCAATCACAGGAATAAGGGAACACCGGCCGCCCGCCGTGGCGGGGTGTTGTTGACGATGAACCTTGGACAAGTGTTTTGTAGGGTTCCAACAAAACCGCTTGTCGCCGTCGAGCATCGTACTTCAATCGTTGCGCGTTACAGCCCGTTCCCGTGATCTGTTGCGGCTGTGACTGATGTGGCGGAACTGGAAGGTTCGTGATGGGTTCGAGTCAGCCTGCCCACTGTTGCTGCGATTCGGAGTACGTACGCGTCCCGCGGATTGGTCGGATCTCGCCGCGTGATCTCCGCGATCTTCTTCAGTCGATACCGCACGGTATTTGGATGGACGAACAGTTGACGGGCGCAGGTCTCGACGGCGGCGCCGCAGTCCAGATAGGTGTCGAGGGTGTCCGTCAGCGCCGATCCCGCCGCGGCGAGCGGCTGCACCAACTGGTCGTTGAGGGCGTCGAGCGCGGCGCGGTCGCCGAGCAGGGCGCGCTCGGGCAGCAGCTCGCCCGCGTGCACCGGCCGCGGCGCGGCGCGCCAACCCGCGACCGCGTCCATGCCGGCGAGCGCCTCGACCGCGCTGAAGTGGGCGGCGCCGAGGGTGCCGGTCGTCGGACCGATGACCACCGGTCCGGGGGAGAACGCGGCAAGCAGGTCGTTCAGGAACGGCCGGTTCTCCGGTGAGGACCGCACATCCCCGGAGACCACGGCCACCAGCCGCGACCCCTGCACCACCGCGAGCGCGGCCCGGTCGTGCCGCTGCGCGATCGTGTGCACCGTGCCGACGACGGACACCCCCTCCTCGGGCGGCGGCGTCCCGACCAGCACCGTCGCGGGTGCGGTCGCGTCCCAGTTCAGCGTCGCCGCCCGCGAGAGCATGTCCGGGCCGCTGTCGCCGCGGACCACCGCATCGACGACCAGGGCCTCGAGCCGGGTGTCCCAGGCGCCGCGGGACTCGGCGGCGCTCGCGTACACCGTCGCCGCCGTGAACCCGAGCTCGCGCCCGTACCGCAGCACCGCCTCGGTCAGGGCGACCAGCTGCTGATCGTTGCGGGCGAGCGCCGGCAGCCACTGCTCGAAGAACTCCATCGCCACCCGGACCATGTCGACGGTCTGCCGCAGCGTCAGGCGCCGGGCCAGGTCCTGGGGGATGACCTGGAATGCGTCCAGGCTGAACCGCATGTCGCTGTCGGCCGGGTTGCGCAGCCATTCCAGGAAGTTGACGATCGCCGTCTGCACCAGCAGCTGCACGCTGGCGCGCTGATCCGCGTCGAGGTCGGCGAAGAACGGCAGCTGCGTCTGCATCGAGGACACCGCCTCGGTCGACAGCCTGCCGGAGAACTGCTTGACCCGGCGGAGCAGCGCGTCGGGCAGCGGCTCCCGCGGTTCCCGGCGGCCGACGAACGGTGGTGCGACCGGGGTGCGGGCGCCCTCCGGGACGGCGGGCGGCGGCGCCGCGGCCGGGTCATCGGTGGGCGGGGTCGCCGCCGTCTCCGCCCCGTCGGACTCCTGTGCACCCATGACAGGGAAACCTACGCCACCACTCGGGCCGAACGCCCCGGCACCGGGGCGGTGTCGGGGCGTTCGAGGGGGAGCTAGGCGCTGCCGGGGTCCTTCATCGACGTCGGCGCCGCGAGGACGTCGTCGATCCGGTACTGGCGGGCGGCGGCCGCCGGGGTGTTGTGCTCGACCTTGCCCGCGCGGGCGAGCCCGGCGAGCACCGCGACCGCGATCGACTCGGCGTCGACGTTGAAGAACCGTCGCGCCGCCGTGCGGGTGTCGGAGAAGCCGAACCCGTCGGTGCCGAGGGTGGTGTAGTCGCCGGGCACCCACTGGCGGATCTGGTCCGGCACCGCGCGCATCCAGTCGGACGCGGCAACGAACGGGCCCTCGGCGCCGGCCAGGGCGGTGGCGACGTACGGGATACGCGGGTCGGCGTCCGGGCTGTGCAGCGCCTCACGGTCGCATTCGATGCCCTCCCTGCGCAGCTCGCCCCACGAGGTCACCGACCACACGTCCGCGGAGACCCCCCAGTCGTCGGCGAGCAGCTGCGCGGCGCGCAGACCCTCCGGCATCGCGACACCCGAGACCAGGATCTGGGCCTTGGGGCCAGTGCCTGCGCTGCGCTGGTAGAGGTAGATGCCCTTGAGCAGGCCGTCGACGTCGAGGCCCTCCGGCTCGGCGGGCTGCACGTACGGCTCGTTGTAGATCGTCAGGTAGTAGAAGACGTTCTCGCCGCCGAACCCGGGAACCCCCTCGGTGCCGCCGTACATCCGGCGGATGCCGTCCCGGACGATGTGTGCGATCTCGTAGGAGAACGCCGGATCGTAGGTGACCGCGGCCGGGTTCGTCGACGCCAGCAGCAGCGAATGCCCGTCGGCGTGCTGCAGGCCCTCGCCGGTGAGGGTGGTGCGGCCCGCGGTGGCGCCGAGCACGAACCCGCGGGACATCTGGTCCGCCGCGGCCCACAGTCCGTCACCGGTCCGCTGGAACCCGAACATCGAGTAGAAGATGTACAGCGGGATCATCGGCTCGCCGTGCGTGGCGTACGAGGAGCCGACCGCCGTGAACGACGCCGTCGAGCCTGCCTCGTTGATGCCCTCGTGCAGGATCTGGCCGACGCTGGACTCCTTGTACGCCAGCATCAACTCGGCGTCGACGGAGGTGTACAGCTGCCCGTTGCGGTTGTAGATCTTCAGCGACGGGAACCACGAGTCCATGCCGAAGGTGCGCGCCTCGTCCGGGATGATCGGCACGATCCGCTTGCCGATCTCCTTGTCCCGCAACAGTTCCTTGATGACGCGGACCAGCGCCATCGTGGTCGCGACCTCCTGCTTGCCCGACCCCTTGCGGATCGGATCGAGGGTGGCGATGTCCGGCACCGGCAGCGGCGCCGCATCGGTGCGGCGGGACGGGAGGAACCCGCCGAGCTGCGCGCGGCGGTCGAGCATGTACCGGATCTCCGGGGCGTCCGGCCCGGGGTGGTAGTACGGGGGCAGGTAGGGATCCTTCTCCAACTCGGCGTCGGAGATCGGGATCCGCTGCAGGTCGCGGAACGCCTTGAGGTCGTCGAGGGTCAGCTTCTTCATCTGGTGCGTGGCGTTGCGGCCCTCGAAGTGCTTGCCGAGGGTGTAGCCCTTGATCGTGTGCGCCAGGATGACCGTCGGCTGGCCCTTGTGGGCCATCGCCGCGGCGTACGCGGCGTGAATCTTGCGGTAGTCGTGGCCGCCCCGCTTGAGGTTCCAGATCTCCTGGTCGGTGAGGTCCTTGACCAGTTCCTTGGTCCGCGGGTCGCGGCCGAAGAAGTGTTCGCGGACGTAGCCGCCGTCGTTGGCCTTGTAGGTCTGGTAGTCGCCGTCCGGGGTGACGTTCATCAGGTTCACCAGGGCGCCGTCCTTGTCGGCCTGCAGCAGCGCGTCCCACTCGCGGCCCCAGACGACCTTGATGACGTTCCAGCCAGCGCCGCGGAAGAACGACTCCAGTTCCTGGATGATCTTGCCGTTGCCGCGGACCGGCCCGTCCAGGCGCTGCAGGTTGCAGTTGACGACGAAGGTCAGGTTGTCCAGGCCCTCGGTCGCCGCGACATGCGCGAGTCCCCGCGACTCCGGCTCGTCCATCTCGCCGTCACCGAGGAACGCCCACACGTGCTGCTGCGCGGTGTCCTTGATCCCGCGGTCGTGCAGGTAGTGGTTGAACCGGGCCTGGTAGATGGCGTTCATCGGGCCGAGGCCCATCGACACCGTCGGGAACTCCCAGAAGTCGGGGAGCAGGCGCGGATGCGGGTACGACGGCAGCCCACCCTCGGCGTGGCTGGCCTCCTGGCGGAACCCATCCATCTGCTCGGGCGGGATCCGGCCCTCCAGGAAGGCGCGTGCGTAGATGCCGGGGGAGGCGTGCCCCTGCACGAAGATGTGGTCGCCGCCGCCCGGATGATCCTTGCCGCGGAAGAAGTGGTTGAACCCGACCTCGTACAGCGCCGCGGACGACGCGTACGTGGAGATGTGCCCGCCCACGCCGACCCCGGGGCGCTGCGCGCGGTGCACCATGATCGCGGCGTTCCACCGGATCCAGGCGCGGTAGCGGCGCTCGACCTCCTCGTCGCCGGGGAACCAGGGCTCGTTCTCGGTGG
This sequence comes from Rhodococcus sp. NPDC054953, assembly GCF_053609225.1. NCBI lineage: Bacteria > Bacillati > Actinomycetota > Actinomycetes > Mycobacteriales > Nocardiaceae > Rhodococcus > Rhodococcus sp. NPDC054953. The sequence goes on from NZ_JBSGXD010000018.1 coordinate 52,594, forward strand.
GGATGGTGTTGACGAAGTCGGTGGACGTCAGGGCGGGAATGGAGACGTGCCGCTCGCCTGCGCGCTCGAGCAGCCGCAGCATCAGGTAGCGTGCGCGGGCCGGGCCGGAGCGCTCCACGAGATCGTCGAAGCTTTCGATCCACTCGCCGGTTTCGTCGGGATCGATGTCGGGAAGGTAGGACGCGACGCCCTCGCGGATGACGCGCACACGGCCGTCGGAACCGGGAGTGGAACTGGGCGCCAGGGGAGATACCGGGTCCTGGGTCTGCTCGGACAACTTTTGCTCCTCATCGCGGGTGGACGCACGGTGCGGCGTCCGATCCATCCGGGTCTCCTGGTGTGACGGCGGCCCGGTGTGTTCATGATGGTGATCTGGGTCCAATCCTGCCAAATGCCCCCGACCGCGGTGCGCGCGCGTCTGTTTCGTCGCCCGTCCAAAGATTTGTTATGGCGAATCGGCGCGGCCCGCTTGCGCGGAACGCCTCGAGCATGTTCGCTTTCACTACCGATCAACACCGATCGGATGCTGGAGACAGCACGAACACCTGTAGGAGGACACCACCGTGGTCGCCGAGGCCGACGCCCAGAACTACGTCCAGAAACTGGGCATCACCCAAGACATGGCTGTACAGGAACTGGGTTGGGACGAGGACACCGACGACGCCCTGCGGGCCGCCGTCGAGGAGACCATCGGCGGTGAGCTCCTCGACGAGGACTCAGACGACGTGATCGACGTGGTCCTGCTGTGGTGGCGGGACGGCGACGGCGACCTCGTCGACGCGCTGATGGATGCGATCGGCCCGCTCGCCGACGAGGGCTTCGTGTGGGTGCTCACCCCGAAGACCGGGCAGCCCGGGCATGTCGAACCCAGCGAGATCGCCGAATCGGCGCCCACCGCCGGACTGACTCAGACGTCGGCCGCGAACCTGGGATCCTGGTCGGGCAGTCGGCTGGTGCAGCCCAAGGCCCGCCCCGCGAAGCAGCGCTGAGCGCCCAACCCGGTTAGGAATTCGCATGCCCCTCGACGTCGGTGCCGTCGCGCCCGATTTCACCCTCAAGGACCAGAACAACCAGGAGGTCTCGCTCTCGGACTATCGGGGCGAGAAGAACGTCCTGATCGTGTTCTACCCGCTCGCGTTCACCGGAACGTGTCAGGGCGAACTGTGCAAGGTGCGCGACGGGCTGCCCAAGTTCGAGAACGACGACGCCGCCGTGCTCGCGATCTCGGTCGGCCCGCCGCCAACGCACAAGATCTGGTCCGCCGAGCAGGGCTACACCTTCCCGCTGCTGTCCGACTTCTGGCCGCACGGCGCGGTCGCGCAGGCCTACGGCGTGTTCAACGACAAGGCCGGGTACGCCAACCGCGGCACCTTCGTCGTCGACAAGGAGGGAATCATCCGGTTCGCCGAGATGAACGGCCCCGGGGAGGCCCGTGACCAGGGAGCTTGGGAGAAGGCGCTCGCCGCGCTAGATTCCTGAGTGCATTCCGGCGTGCGGACAGCTGTCCACGCGCCGGGGTTTGGGGGTGTGGCTCCGTGGTAGAGCTCTTGTTTTCCACACCCACGGTCGGGGGTTCGAAAACCTCCGCACC
>NZ_JBSGXD010000018.1:54194-93526 GCF_053609225.1 Rhodococcus sp. NPDC054953
GCTCTCCGGGGGCGTTGCAGGAGGCACAACCGTCCCCCCCCCCCCGGGGTTCGGGCGTGTAGCTCAGTGGTAGAGCTCTGGTTTTACACACCAGCGGTCGGGGGTTCGAAACCCTCCGCGCCCACCAAGTGATTTCACATTCGACTTGGCATTGCGCTGTGTATGACACCGATGCCAACGCAATCCGGTCGATGGCATCGGCAGCTGAATGTCCGCGGGTGAATGCGGGCAAGGATCTGGGTCGAGCGTTGCTGGTGTCCGGGGCTACTCGCAGGCGACGCCATCACCGTCGCGATCGAGCTTGCGGCTGTAGCCCGGGTCGCCGGTGTACAGGGGGCTGGCGCCAGCATTGCGCGCCTCCGCGCAGCTTCCGTACGACGCCGAGCGGCGCGGGACGGCAGCTGGCTCGACCAGTGGCGCCGGTGCTGGCGGCTCGGTCGTCATAGGCGCTGGCGTGTATGCCGGTGCGGCGGGTGGCGGAACGTAGAGCGTGGTCGTGACCGCTGGTGGCACGTAGGTTGTCGGATCGGGCTGTGACGGGGCCGGTGCGAGCAGTGGTGCCGGGGCCACCGCACTCGCCGTCGTCGTCGCCATTGCGGGTGCGGTCGTGGTCGGGCGTGACGTGGCGGTCGTGGTCGGGCGCGACGTGGCAGTCGTGGTCGAGGTGGTCGATGCGGGCTCGGACGGCTTCTCCTCGTCGCCACACGCGCCGGCGACTACCAGCAGCCCGACCACGCCGCCAGCAATCCAGGGCCACTTCCTCCGCGTCTTCGCGCCTATCGTGGGTCCGCCGGGCAGTCCAGGTGTCGTCAAATTTCTTCCGCCTTGTTATGGAATCCGTACAGTCCGAAGTCGTCGCCGGCGAGGTATGCCTGATGCTGTGCGTCAGCTCGGGCCACGATTGCAGCCTGATCCGCTTGGTGTCGTTGCCACCACTTGACACCCGCGAATATCGCGAGGCCGACAACGACCAGATACCAGAATTTGACGATGAGCCCGAGCGCGACCAGCGCGCCGATGGTCGCGAGGACCGGATGCTTCTTCAAGTTTTCCTCTCGCACAGGACGATTAGCGACTTGGTTCTAGCAGCTCCAGTCGGCAATTGCAGGGGTGACCTGTGCGATTCGGAAGATTCTGAACGAATGAACGACACGGACTGGTCGCGGCGACCAGTGCTTCTTCGATCAGCCGCCGTACTGCGGGCTCCACCAGGCATCCTCGGCGGCGAGGCGTTCGGCCACCGACTCCGGCATCGTGCTGCAGCTGTCGGGGTCGCCGAGCGGGTCGTTGTCGGCGGCGGAGTCGAGGATGCCGACCGTCTCCACGGTGCCCTCCCAGCCGCCCATCTCCGCGATCCGCTGCGGTACCCGATCGCGGGCCCTGGTCACCGTGCTGGCCACGACCCACTGACCGTCGCTGGTGATGTCCACGCCGCCCCCCGGGGAGCGCTTGGCGTCCTCACCGAGGGGTAGCAGGCCGGCGAGAGTGGCTGCGTCCCAGGTGTTTCCCTCCCACGGAGCACGGTTGAAGTAGTACCAGCTGGCGGCGCAGATGCCGTACAGGTTGGGGCCGAACTGCGCGTAGTTCAGGTACAGCTCGAGTTGCCGCCGGTCGCCCATCATGTTGAACGGCCACGCGAGCACGGCCTCGACACCCTTCCTGGCGACCTTGGCGACCAGCCACTCGCCGCGGATCAGGAAGATGTTTTTCACCAGCTGCTGCGGAATGGTCGACCCCGAGTTGTCCTCACCGGTCGTCAGGTAGGTCGTGGTGCGATCGACGAACTCGCCCAGGTGGTACGGGCCGGTTCGGGTGCCGAGCTGCGCGTCCTCGTGCACGAGGGTGGCCGCGACGTAGTGCCTGCTGATGTAGTCGAGCGAGACGGTCTGCTGCACCGTCGGACCGTTCGCCTCGTCCGTCAGCATGAACAACGTGCGGGGCGGCGTCACCACCCGGTAGACGATCGGCGTCACGACGCAGAACACCAGGAAGGCCGCCAGCAGTCGCGCCCCCCAGCGGACCGCGACCCGTGGCCAGGTCGGTGCGCTCGCCGGGGGTGGTGCCGGCCACGGGTAGGGGCCGGGGATCGGCCCGGGTGGCGTTGGGGCGCCGGCGGGAGGCCACGGCGGTGTCGGTGTTGTCGGTCCCGCCGGATCGGTCGGGGGCAGCAGGCCGGCGAGCCGGTCACCGAGGGGGGAGCCGGGGCGCAGCCAGCGGGGCACCCGCTGCGGAGGCTGCTCGGGCGGATGCGGTGGGCGGGGTTGGCGGTTCCGGCTGTCGCCGAGACGGATGTTCATGAGTCCTCGACGGCGGTACTCCGGGGCCAGAAACCGGAACTGGCCTATTCGCCGTTGCGTTCGATATTAGACGGCGTACGACGTCCGGAGCCCCGCGGTTTCCTTCCGGGGGCTAACGGGCCGTGACTTCGCTGGTGACTGCGGGGACGATGAAACCGACCGGTTATTCCGACTGGGTGCGGTGCGTCCCGCTGGCTGTGCCGCGTGCCAGGGAGAGCCCGACGAGGCGGCCGCGATGAGTGGATTCAAGGCGGGGTTGGTCGACAGTGCGCTGCACACCCGGTTCTCGCCGGAACTGATGCTGCGCTCGACCCGGCAGCTGGCGGTCGCCGGCGGTGCGGATTCGATGTGGGTGCCCGACCACCTCAACAGCATCTTCCCGGCGTCGATCTGGAAACGCGAGCACCTCGGGGCCGCGGCGCTCATGCCCCGGGCCGACGCGTGCTACGAGCCGTGGACCGCACTGGGATACGTTGCGTCCCAGAACAAGTTGTCCCGGCTGCGGCTGGGGGTGAGCGTCACCGACACCGGCCGCCGCAACCCGGCCGTCACCGCGCAGGCGGCGGCAACCCTGCACCAGCTCAGCCGGGGTCGCGCGATCCTCGGGATCGGCCCGGGGGAACGCGAGGGCAACGCGCCCTACGGGGTGGACTGGGAACGGCCGGTGGGCCGGTTCGCGGAGGCGATCGCGACGATCCGTGCGCTGTGGGACGCCGACGGTCGACCGGTGACCCGGGACTCGGAGTTCTTCCCGCTTCGCGACGCGGTGTTCGCGATCCCGCCGTACCGCGGCAGGTGGCCGGAGATCTGGATCGCCGGGCACGGGCCGCGCATGCTGCGGGTCACGGGACGGTACGCGGACGCGTGGTTCCCCGCCTACGCGCTCCGGCCGAGCGAGTACGCGGAGCGGCTCGCCGTGGTGCGGACCGCGGCGTCCGATTCCGGACGTGATCCGGCGGCCGTCACGCCCGCGGCGTTTCTGTTCGTCATGACGGCCAGCAGCGGCGCCCAGGTCGACGAGATGGTCGGCTCGCTCGCGGCGCGACTGTTCACCCTGACCGCGTCCGGCGAGGTGTGGGCGCGGCACGGGGCCGAGCACCCGATGGGGTCGGGGTTCAGTGGGATTCAGGATCTGTTGCCGCAGACCATTGACGAGCCGACCGCGCTCGATTGCGCGGACCGTGTCCCGCCGTCGCTGGTCCGGGCGTCGATGCTGGCCGGGACGCCCTCCGAGGTGCTCGAGCAGCTCGCGGAGTGGCGGGACAACGGGCTCCGCTACGTCGTCCTCGCCGGTCTCGGCTTCGTGCATCCCCGGCTTCGCGTCGGGCTCGCGTCATCGTGGCCGATGGTGCAGGTGCTCCGGGGAGCCCGTCGGCTCTGACCGGGTGCGCTCACGGGGGGCTGCATCATCGGTAGAAGCCGTCGCGCAGGTTGATGCCGTGCTCGACCCACACCTTCAGTGCGGCCAGCATCCCGGTCCAGCCCATGCAGTTGTCGAACGCGTTCTTCGCGCCCGCCTCCGTTGGCTGCCAGGAGGATTCGGTGATCGTGACCAGGGTCCTGGTGTTGTCGTCGACGGGCTCGAACTCGAAGGTCGTCGTGGTCTTTCCGGTGTCCGAGGTGGTGGCGGTGCCGTCCCACTCGATGACGATCCGCCGGTGCGGGTCGGCGGCGACGACGGTGACCGGGAAGGCGCCGGGGAAGTCGTGGAAGTCCCAGGTGACCTCGGTGCCGGGTTCGAGTCGGCCGCGCGCGCCGCCGGTGGTGAAGTACTTCGACAGCTGCTCGGGGTCGGCCACCGCCTCGTAGACCTCGGCGCACGGGCGGGCTACGTGCCCGGAGACCGTGAACGACAGTGCGGTGAGGGTCTGGGGAGTGTCGATGTTCTCGTTCATGTTGTAATTTTACAACATGAATGCGGGCGAGGGCGAGAGCAACGAGAACTCCGACGACGACCGGGTGTTCAAGGCGCTGGCGTCGAGCACCCGAAGGCGGATGCTCGACATCCTCAAGGACGCGTCCTGCACCACCGGGGAACTGTGTGCGCACTTCCCCGACCTCGACCGCACCACCGTCCTGCAGCACCTGCGGGTGCTCGAGCGGGCGGACCTGGTCACCGGCCGCAAGGTCGGGCGCGAACGCCGACTCGCGTTGGCGCCGCTGCCGATCAAGCGGATCCACGACCGGTGGATCGGGGAGTACGCGCGCGCTGCGGTCGATCTGCTGCACGAACTCGGCCGCGACTGACCGGCGCCCGCGCGATGCGCAGCGGGCGAGGAGGCTCAGCGGGCGAGGAGGCTCAGCGGGCGAGGCTGGCCTCGTCGTCGAGCTGGCCGCGGAACGTCCTGCGGTAGGTCGACGGCGGCACGCCCAGCTGGGCCGCCATGTGCTGACGCAGTGAGGCGGCGGTGCCGAAGCCGACGTCGGTGGCGATCGTGTCCACCGACAGGTCCGTCGTCTCGAGCAGCTGCCGCGCCCGGTCGACGCGGCGAATGATCAGCCACCTGGCCGGGGTGGTGCCCACCTCGTCGACGAACCGGCGGGTGAACGTGCGGACGCTCATGTTGGCGTGCCGGGCCAGCCGGGACAGCTGCAGCGGCTCGTCCAGCCGCTGCAGCGCCCAGTCCCGGGTCGCCGCCGTCGACTCGGCGGTGGTCGCGGGCAGCGGCCGCTCGATGTACTGGGCCTGGCCCCCGTCGCGCCAGGGCGGAACCACGCACCGCCGCGCCACCCGGTTGGCGACGTCGGCGCCGTGGTCGCGGCGCACCAGGTGCAGGCACGCGTCCAGCCCGGCGGCCGCGCCCGCCGACGTGATCACCTCGCCCTCGTCGACGTACAGCACCTCCGGGTCGACCCGGACCCGCGGGAAGGTGTGCTGGAAGTGCTCGGCGTGCCGCCAGTGGGTGGTGGCCCGGCGGCCGTCGAGCAGGCCCGCCGCGGCAAGCAGGTACGACCCGATGCAGATCGACACCCAGCGGGTGCCGGGCCGGACGCGGGCGAACGCGGCGGCGACCGGTTCGGGCAGGCGCCCGTCCCGCGCCGAGCCGAGCCGATGGGTCGCCGGGATCACCACCGTGTCCGCGGTCGCCAGCAGCGCCGCGTCGTGCTCGACGGACACCGCGAAGTCGCTGTCGGTCCGGACCGGCCCGCCGTCGACGGTGCATGTCAGCACCTCGTACAGCGGGTGCCCGCCCGCGTCGGTTGCGCCGCCGAACACCCGGGCGGGAATGCCCAGCTCGAAGGGAATCACGCCGTCCAACGCCAGAACCACCACACGATGCATGGCCAGATTCTTTCACACATCGACCTTCCGGCCAGTGGTTCGCGGCACTACCGACCGGCTACACGAGGGCGAGAGTCGTCACGCACGTCGGATCGTCGGCGCCGGTGCCGATCGTGGTGCGACCCGACCGGCCACCGGACTCCACCAGGAGGTCGGCGTCGATGCCCTTCGGCAGCCACAGCCCGATGAAGCCGTTGTCGTAGGTCCGCGTGGTCCGGTCGACCAGCACCGCACCGTTCGCCGGGTCCGTCACCCGGACCCGGATCGGCTCGTCGCGCAGCTCGCCGAGGCATGTGGTGAGGCTGTGGAAGTAGCAGTCGTGCGTTCGGGTCGCATAGGGGGCGATCGAGACGTAGAACTCGTCGGCGGGCAGCGGCACGCTGGTCTCGAACCCGTCGGGGTCCGAGACGACGACCGCGTCGGGCCGGACCGAGGCGAGCAGGTCGTTCGGTCGTTCGGCGACCGGGAGGGTGTCGAGCCGCTCGATCAGCTCCCGGCCGTCGAGCCCGTCCAGACCGTGCGCCGCCAGCACATTCGCGGCGGGAGCGGCGGACGGGGTGGTGGTGCACCCCGCCAGCAGCAGCGCCCCGGCGGCGACGGACACGAACAGGGCAATCGGGTGCAGACGGGAGCGGGCCATACCGCCAACCTAGCGCGCATGCGCGGGGGCGCCGGTCGCCCGGACGTCACCGTGGTCGGCATCACAGCGAGAGTTCACCCGCCCTTCACCGGCGCCGCGTGATCGCCCTCTACCGTGAGGTGGGGAGCGGGTTGCCGCGATCGCGGGACCGCGCACCAGTGCACGTGCCGCCGAACGAGAAAGTCCGCCTGCCAACGGAGGTGTCCGATGGAACTCCTCGCAGTCCTGACCCTGATCGTCGCCCCGGTCGTCGTCGCCGCCGCCTACCTCACGGTGGGTGCGGTGTTCCTGATGGAGATCCGCAGCCGGGAGCGGCAGCCACCCCAGCCCACCGAGGTGCGGGCGCCCGCCCCGGTGCCTGCGCAGGCTCAGCCCTGCCGGGCACCGAGATCGTGGCGGTCCAGGAAGTCCAGCGCCAGATCGGCGACCTCCCGCCAGCCGCGGTCCGCTGCCAGCGAGTGTCCGCGGTCGGGCAGCACCCGATACTCGGTTGCGCCGGTGTTGCGACGCTGAATGTTGTACTCGGACTGCACGATCGGCTCCGGGACCATCCCGTCCGCGCCACCGGCAACGAGCAGCAGCGGGCCGCGGGAGGAGCGGGTGTCGATCTTCGTGGGCCCGCCGACGATGTTCGCGAACGCCGCCTGGAACACCGGCCTCGCCGGGCCCGGGATGCTGTGCGCCTCGAACAACGCGTCCGACTCCTCGCGGGTCACCGCGCTCGCGAACCCCGCGTGATACGTGTCCGCGGTGTGCGACCAGGTCCGCGTGCGCAGGCCCGGCCTGCGCAGGATCGGCAGCACCGTCCGCACCTGAGTCGGGGGGAGCCGAAGGACGCCCTTGAACTGGACCGGGGCGATCGCAACGGCGCCGCGGACCACACCCTCCCCGAGCAGCTTCTGCGCGATCAGCCCGCCGAACGAGTGCCCGACCACGATCGGCTGCGTCGGCAGCGCCTCCGCCACCGTCCGATAGTGCCGGGTGAGCTCGGCGATCCCGACCCCGTCCAGCCTGCCCGGATCGTTCCGGGTGGCCTCGGCGGTGTCGCCGTCGCCGGGCCAGCCGGGCGCGATCGGAACGTACCCGTGGTCGGCAAACAGGTCGAGCCACGGCCGCCAGCTGCTCGCGTGCATCCACAGACCGTGCACGAACAGCACGGGGATCGGGTCGGGCTCCATCTCGCACTCCTCGGTTTCGTTGACCCGTCGAGCCTAGGGTGTCGCCGCGGCTATCGTGGCGCGGTGCGTCTGATCACGATCATCCAAGCGTCCCCGTTCGTCCCGGTGTGGCTGCGGATCCTGCTGCTGCTCGCCGCGGGGGCGCGGGTGTGGGGCGCCGGAATCTACTCCGGATGTCACTTCGGCGGCAAGGACATTCGGATGGGGGTCGGCACCTTCGTCAACCGTGGGGTGCTCTTCGACGGGACCGCGCCGATCACCCTGGGCCGGCAGGTTGCGGTCGGGCACGGCGCCCGGTTCATCACCAGCACCCACGAGATCGGCCCCGAGGACGGCCGCGGCGGGCGGGTGGTCCACCGGCCGATCACCGTCGGTGACGGCAGCTGGATCGGCGCGGGCGCCATCGTGCTGCCCGGGGTGACGGTCGGGCCGGGCTGCATCGTCGGTGCGGGCGCGGTCGTCACCCGCGACTGCGATTCCCATGGCCTCTATGTCGGGAACCCTGCGCGGCGGGTGCGGGACCTGCCGGTCGGCGCCGCGGATCGCGCGGCGCGGCCCTGACGGCGGCCGTGCCTCGGCTACTTCTTCCGCTTGCGCTTCTTCCTGGCCTGGGCGCGGGACCCGCGGGTGCGTTTCGCGGCGGTCGCCGCTGCCGCCTCGCCGGTGGTCGGCGCCGAAGCGGCGGCAGCCAGGATGCGGGCCATCTCCCGCCGCAGGCCGTCCATCAGCTCGGGGGAACGGAGCAGGAAGTTCGCCTCCTGCAGCGCGGCGTAGCGGTCGCGGGAGATCAGCACCGCGTCGCCGCGTTTGCCCGCGATCTCGACCGCGACGGTGCCCTCGTTGACCTCCCGCACCAGGGACCCCAACCGCTTGCGTGCGTTCTTCACCGTGGTCGCCGCCACTCCCGCCGACTCCAATCGTCGCTGCACCGCACCCCGCTGGGGTGCCCCGCGCATCCTCGCATCACCGGAGCCGATTCGGGTCAGGACACGGCGGATTGCCGCCGCCGCCGCGATTGATACAACTACCGGTGTGAAACGTCCCAGGATCTCCGCCCGCGCCACCGGCATCGCCCTGGGCTATCTCGCCGACCGGGTGTTCGCCGACCCGGTGCGGTGGCATCCGGTCGCCGGGTTCGGATCGGCCGCCGCCGCCCTCGAACGGTGCACCCACCGCGACTCCAGGGCGGCGGGGGCCGTGCACACCGGGCTACTCGTCGGCGCCGTCGTCGGCGGCACCGCCCTCGCCGCCCGCGCCGCCGGGCGGCTCGGCTGGGCGGGGGAGACGGCGGTCGTCGCCGCGGCGACGTGGATCTCCCTCGGCGGAACCTCGCTGACCGGGGTGGGGTTCCGGATGGCCGACCGGCTCGCCGCCGACGACCTCTCCGGCGCGCGGGCACTGGTGCCGTCGCTGTGCGCGCGGGACCCCGACCTGCTCGACGCGACGGGCATCGCCCGCGCCACCGTCGAATCCGTCGCCGAGAACACCTCCGACGCCACCGTCGCGCCGCTGGTGTGGGCGGCGGTCGCAGGCGCCCCCGGCGCACTGGGGTATCGCGCGATCAACACGCTCGACGCGATGATCGGGTACCGCTCGCCGAAGTATCTGCGGTTCGGGTGGGCGGCGGCGCGGCTCGACGACGCGGTGAACCTCGCGCCCGCGCGGGTGACGGGACTGCTCACCGCCGCGGCGGCCCCGGTCGTCGGCGGCTCACCGCGCGCGGCCGCCCTGGCCTGGCGACGCGACGCGTCCGCGCACCCGAGCCCCAACGCGGGCGTCGCGGAGGCGTCGATGGCGGGCGCGCTGGGGATCGCGCTCGGCGGCCGCACGGAGTACGCGTACGGCGCGGAGGATCGGCCGACCCTCGGTGCCGGCCCGGCGCCCGGCGTCGGCGACATCGCCAGGGTGGCGCGGCTGTCGACCGTGGTGCAGGCGGGTGCCGCGGTCGCGGCGGTGCTGGTGGCGTCGGCGTTCCGACGCCGACCGGGCGGTTGCCGGGTCGGGCACTCGGGCGACGGTCCGGTATCCGCCCGGTCACCGGGTGCGGGTCAGCGCCGGGTGCCGTAACGGTCGGCGAGCTTCGCCTCGGTCGCCGACATCGTCTCGGGCTCGCGGGTGGCGGCGGCGGTGCTCGCCTCGACGGGCGCGGCAGGCTCGGCGACCCGGCGCTCGCGTCCCCTGCGCCGTTCCCGCAGTTCGGCGCGGACGAAGTACGCCAGCCCGAGCGGGGCCATGATCCCGAACGCCAGCCACTGCAACCCGTACGACAGGTACGGTCCCGCATCGAGTTGCGGCAGCGGGATCGGCGTCAGCACCCCCGGCTCACCGGCGGCGAGCTGGAACCAGCCGTCGACCAGCGGCAGCCCGACCACGGCGCCGACCTGGCCCGCGTTGAGGGAGTACACCTGGGGGATGCCGTTCTCGACGATCGGGTCCTTGCCGGGGGCGGTTCCCTCGGAGGCACGGACCCGGGTCGTCACCGTCGTCTCGCCGGCGGGCGGCGGCTCGATCGGTGGTGCGACGGTGCCCCGGACGGGACGCACGTAGCCGCGGTTGACCAGGATCACCTGACCGCCGGACAGCCGCATCGGCGTCAGCACCTCGTAGGCGGGATCCCCCTCGATGGACCGCAGCCGCACCAGCGCCTCGTCCTCGGGCAGGTACGTTCCGGTGGCGGTGACCTGACGCCACTCGTCGTTCGTGGCGATCGGTCCGGACGCGGGGAGCACCGATTCGATCGGCACCGGGTCCGCGTTCACCGACTCCTCGATCAGGGTGTTGCGGGTGGAGGTGCTGGTGTTCTTGCCGAGCTGCCACGGAGCAAGCACCGTGAAGCACAGGTAGGCGAATCCGGCGACGACGACGGCCAACACGAGCCAGCCCGGACGTAGCAGAAACTTCAGCCTTCGCACGACACCACGGTACTTGGCGTTGCCGGGGACCCCGAAACGGGCAGGCGCGGGATCACAGGTGCTCGCGCACCCAGGCAAGCAATCCGGGCACCGCGGCCTCGATCTGGGTCCGCACGAGGTCGAAGTCGGCGCTCCCCCCGTAGTAGGGGTCGGGCACCGAGTCGCCGTCCGCGTCCGGGTCGAAACTGCGCAGCAGCCTGCGCCGTCCGGTGGGAACCCCGAGCTGCGCGAGCGCCCGGTCGTGGCCGGTGTCGAGGGCGACGACCAGGTCCGCGCCAAGGTGGTCGGGCCCGACCTGCGCGGCCCGATGCCCGGTCGGGTAGCCGTGCGCGGCGAGGACCGCGGTGGTGCGGTGGTCGGCGTCGTCGCCGACATGCCAGCCGCCGGTGCCCGCGCTGGACACCCGGACCGCTTCCGCGAGACCGGTCTCGGATAGGCGGCCAGCGAGGATCTTCTCCGCCATCGGGGATCGGCAGATGTTGCCGGTGCAGACGAACGTGATGTGCAGCGGGTCAGCGCGCATGCAGGATCGCCTCCAGATCGGCGACGGTCGCCGCGGACCAGCGCGCGTCCTCGGCCTCGGTCTCCGCGCCGTACCCCCAGTGCACGAACACCGTCGGGATGCCCCAGTGCGCGGCGCCCTGCACGTCGTGGATCCGGTCCCCGACCATCACCACGCCGTCGGTGCCGCCCGCGACGGCGGCGACGCCGAGGCCGCGCAGGGCATGCTCGATGACGTCCGCCTTCGCGCGCCGGGCACCGTCCGGGGAGGCGCCCGCGATCACCTCGAAATGCCCGGCGAGGCCGAAGTGTTCGAGGATCCGCACCGCGAACCGCTCCGACTTCGAGGTCGCGACCGCGAGCCGGGCCCCCGCCGCGGCCAGCGCGTCGAGCAGGTCCGCGACGCCGTCGAACACCGCGTTCTCCGCCCAGCCGACACGGTCGTACCGGTCGACATAGGCGGCGAGGGCGCGCTCGGCGGTCGCGTCGTCGAGCCCGACGCCGCGCAGCGTGTCCGCCATCGGCGGGCCGAGGATCAGTTGCGTCGGATCGCCAGCGGGTTCCGGGGCGCCGACCGACGCCAACGCGTGCCGGAACCCCGACACGATGCCCGGAGCGGAATCGGTGAGGGTGCCGTCGAGGTCGAACAGCAGGATGGGGGAGCGCACCCGTCCATCCTGCCTGCCCCGACCGGCGAGCACCGGACCGCCATAGACTGCCCGTCGTGAACACCGCGGCATCCGACGGCAACGAGGTGGGTCGCCCGGGCGACGGTGACCCGGATCGCCCCGGCGACGTCGACCTCCGTCACCACGGCGACGTCGACGCCGTTCCCGGGCTGGTCGACTTCGCCGTCAATGTGCGGGGCGAGGGCCCACCCCGGTGGCTGGCCGCGCGGCTGACCGCGCAGTTGGCGACGCTCGGGCGGTACCCGTCGGCGAGCGCCGAGCGGGCCGCGCGGGAGCAGGTCGCGGCCCGACACGGTCGCGACCCCGAGGAGGTGCTGCTGCTGTCCGGCGGCGCCGAGGGCTTCGCGATGCTGCCGCGGCTGGGGTCGCGGCTGGCAGCCCTGATCCACCCGTCGTTCACCGAACCCGAATGGGCGTTGCGGCAGGCCGGGATTCCGGTGCAGCAGGTGCTGCTGCCGCCGCCGTACCGGCTCGCCGCTGCCGCGGTCCCCGACGCCGCCGACCTCGTCGTCCTCGGCAACCCCACCAACCCGACGTCGGTGCTGCACCCGGCGGCCGACGTGCTCGCGCTGCGCCGCGACGGCCGGATCGTGGTGGTGGACGAGGCCTTCGGTGACGCCGTGCCGGGGGAGCCGGAGTCCCTCGCCGGGCAATCCCTGCCCGACGTGCTGGTGCTGCGGTCGCTGACCAAGACGTTCGCGCTGGCCGGGCTGCGCTGCGGCTACGCCCTCGGCGACCCGGGCGTGTTGGCCCGGCTGCAGCAGGGCCGGGCCCACTGGCCGCTCGGCAGCCTGCAGGTGGAGGCGATCCGGGCCTGCAGCGAACCCGAGGCGGTCGCGTGGGCGGAGCGGGAGGCGGCGCTGATCGCGTCCGAACGGGCCGCGATGCTCGCACTGCTCGGCGCCGCCGGGGTCGAGGTCGTCGGCCCGGCCAGCGCGCCGTTCCTGCTGCTCCGCGTCCCCGACGCCGACCTGGTCCGGAAGAAGCTGCAGGACGGGGGGATCGCGGTCCGGCGCTGCGACACCTTCCCCGGCCTGGACCCCAACCACCTCCGCGTCGCGGTCCGCGCCGCGGACCCGGCGCAGACCCTGGTGAGCGCATTGACGGAGGTATTGGCATGAGCGTTGCCCTGTCCGAGGTCATCTCGGTGCTCGAGGAGGCGTACCCGCCGCGGCTCGCGGAGTCGTGGGACTCGGTCGGGCTGGTGTGCGGCGACCCCGCCGACCCGGTGCATCGGGTGATGGTCGCCGTCGACGCGACCGCCGCCGTCGTCGACGAGGCCCTCGCCTGGGGGGCACAGCTGCTGCTGGTGCATCACCCGCTGCTGCTGCGCGGCGTCGATACCGTCGGCGCGCACACCCCGAAGGGTGCGCTGCTGCACCGGTTGATCCGCGGCGGCTGTGCGCTGTACACCGCACACACCAACGCCGATTCGGCCGACCCCGGCGTGTCCGACGCGCTCGCGCACGCGCTCGGGTTGACCGTCACCGGGCCACTGTCGCCCGCCCCGTCGGACCCGCTCGACAAGTGGGTCGTGCTGGTCCCCGGCCCCGATACGGCGGCCGTGCGCGAGGCGTTGTTCCAGGCCGGGGCCGGGCAGGTCGGCGACTACAGCTGCTGCAGCTGGACCGTCGCAGGCACCGGCCAGTTCCTGCCCGGCGCGGGGGCGAGCCCGGCGCTCGGGTCGGTCGGGCGGATCGAGCGGGTCGTCGAGGACCGCGTCGAGGTCGTCGCCCGGCGCGGGCTGCGGGCCCGGGTGCTTGCCGCGCTGCGGTCCGCGCACCCCTACGAGGAACCGGCGTTCGACGTCCTCGAACTCGCCGATACCGGCAGCGCGCTCGGCATCGGGCGGATCGGTGAGCTCGCCGAACCGGAGTCGCTGCGGGACTTCGCGGCGCGGGTGCGGCGGGCGCTGCCGGAGACCGCGTGGGGTGTCCGCGCCGCAGGCGACCCCGACACCGTCGTCCGCACCGTCGCGGTGTGCGGCGGCTCCGGTGACTCGCTGCTCGGGGCGGCACGGGCCGCGGGCGTCGACGCGTACGTGACCGCCGACCTGCGGCACCATCCCGCCGACGAGCACCTGCGCGGCGGCGGACCGGTGCTGGTCGATGTCGCGCACTGGGCCAGCGAGCAGCCGTGGTGCGGGCAGGCCCGCGACCTGCTCGACGCCCGATTCCGGGGTGTCGACGGCTGGGCCGCCGCGCTGTCCGCCGTCCGCACCGACCCCTGGACCCTCGGCGGCTGACCTCCCCGCCGTCCGGGTGAAGGGCACCCCCGCCCCGCCCAACCGGGCGAAGGTGCCCTTCACCCGTTCGGAGCAGGCGCCGACGGGCGGTACGGTATGCGAATCCCCACCACCCGCGAACCACAAGCAGGAGCGATGCCCGCGTGAACGTCGAACCCCGGATCCAGGCCAAGCTGCTCGACCTCGCCGCGGTCGACACCGAGCTGACCAGGATCGCGCACCGCAGGCGCACCCTCCCCGAGCAGCAGGAGGTGCAGCGCCTCGAGGCGGACCGGGTGGGACGCAAGGATGCCGCCGTCGCCGTCCAGATCGTCCTCGACGACCTCGACCGCGACATCGCGAAGCTTGAGGGTGAGGTCGACGCGGTCCGCAAGCGGGAGGACCGCGACCGTCAGCTGCTGCAGAGCGGCACCGTCGGAGCCAAGCAGCTCACCGAACTCGAACACGAACTCGCCAGCCTCACCCGCCGCCAGGAGGCGCTCGAGGAGGACCTCCTCGAGGTGATGGAACGGCGGGAGGCCACCCAGGCCGACTACGATCACGCGGGCGGTCAGGTCGACCAGATCGACGACGCCCTCGTCGACGCGGGCCGCCGCCGCGACGACGCCGTCGCCGACCTCGACACCGCGCAGCAGCGCTGCGAGAGTGACCGCACCGCGCTCGTCGCCGAGTTCCCCGCCGACCTGCTCGCCGTCTACGACCGTCAGCGCGCCAGCGGCGGGGTCGGGGCCGCCCTGCTGCAGGCCCGCCGCTGCGGTGCCTGCCGCATCGAGATCGACCGTGGCGAGATCGCCCGGATCCAGGCCACCGCCCCCGACGTCGTCGTCCGATGCCCCGAATGCAGCGCAATCATGGTGCGCACCAAGGAATCCGGTCTGTGAGTTCCGCGCGCGTCATCGTCGAGGCCGACGGCGGATCCCGGGGTAACCCCGGCCCGGCCGGCTACGGGGCGGTGGTGTTCGACGCTGGCCACGACCGGGTCCTCGCCGAACGCGCCGAGGACATCGGCGTCGCGACCAACAACGTCGCCGAGTACCGAGGACTGATCGCCGGCCTCACCGCTGCCGCCGCGCTCGACGCGCACCTGGTCGACGTCCGGATGGACTCGAAACTCGTCGTCGAACAGATGTCGGGACGCTGGAAGGTCAAGCACCCGGACATGATTCCGCTCGCGCGGCGTGCGCGGGAATTGGCAGGCGGATTCGACGCGGTCACCTACACCTGGATCCCGCGCGCCGAGAACGCGCACGCCGACCGCCTCGCCAACCTGGCCATGGACGGCACTGCCGTCGAGACGACGAACGGGCATGTCGAGGACGTTCCCGAGGTGGCACCGGTGCCCGCGGCCGCGGAATCGACGCCGACCGCGCCCGGCTGGACCGGTGCCGTCGGCGCGCCGACCCGGCTGCTGCTGCTGCGGCACGGCCAGACACCACTGTCGGTGGAGCGCCGCTACTCCGGTCGCGGCAACCCGGAGCTGACCGAGGTCGGGCAGGCGCAGGCCGCGGCGGCCGCGGCCCGGCTCGGGGCACGGGGCGGCATCGCGGCGGTGGTGTCGTCGCCGCTGGCGCGGGCCAGGCAGACCGCGCAGGCCGCGGCCGACGCGCTCGGACTGCAGGTCACCGTGCACGAGGGCCTCACCGAGACCGATTTCGGCGGGTGGGAGGCGCTGACCTTCCTGGAGGCGAGCGAACGCGACCCGGACCTGCACGGCCGCTGGCTCCGCGACACCTCGGTGCGTCCGCCCGGCGGGGAGAGCTTCGACGAGGTCCGCGCCCGCGTCGACGCGGTGCGGGCCGACCTGCTGCGCGACTTCCCCGGGCAGAACGTGCTCGTCGTCTCGCACGTCACCCCGATCAAGACGCTCCTGCAGCTGGCGCTCGAGGTCGGGCCGTCGCTGCTGTACCGGCTGCACCTCGACCTCGCGTCGCTGTCGATCGCCGAGTTCTACCCCGACGGCGGCGCGTCGGTGCGGCTGGTCAACGACACCTCGCACCTGTAGCGCCGTCGCGCCTGCTCCGCCGCCGTGCCTGTCAATGTCGGCTCCGCCGCCGTGCGTGATTTTTACCCCAGTGAGGGTAAGAATCACGCACCGGCGCGGAGCGCACTTTTTAGCGGGGGTAACATCGTGCGGGTGAACTCGCTGCTGACCAGTCGACGCTTCGTCGACAACTGCCTGCAGTCGAGCGCCGTCTGTATCAGCTGACCCGGTCGACACACCTGTCCCGGGGCGGTCGTCGCTCTCGTCGCGGCCGTCGGAATGCCCTGCGAACGTCAGCCCTCTCGCGCACCCCGATGTGATTCGCCGTGCGCGCACCCGCAAGAAAGGTCCGTCCAATGTCGGCCTCCTTGAGCGCCCCCACGCGGCGCCGCCTGCCCTCCTGGGCCACCTCGTTCGGCACCCAGATCGTCATCGGCCTGGTCGCGGGCGTCCTGATCGGCCTGCTCGCCCGGTCGATGCCCGACGCCGCCGACGGCAACCCCAACTGGCTGGTCGGCACCGTAACGACCATCGGTTCCAGCTATGTCGGGCTGCTCACCGTCGCGGTGATCCCGCTGGTGTTCACCGCGATCGTCAGCTCCATCGCGAACCTGCGTCAGGTGGCGAACGCGGCTCGGCTCGCGGTGCAGACGCTGCTGTGGTTCGCGATCACCGCGCTGATCGCGGTCGTGATCGGCATCGTCGTCGGGCTGGTCGTGCAGCCCGGCGCCAACACCACGGTGGACGCAACGTCGGCCGCGCAGCCGAAGTCGTCCGGCTCCTGGTGGGCCTTCCTCACCGGGCTCGTCCCACAGAACTTCCTCGCGCTCGGCGCCAAGACCACCGTGACGGATGCGGGCACCGCGACCACTTCGCTGAGCTTCAACGTGCTGCAGTTGCTGGTGATCGCGGTCGCGATCGGGATCGCCGCGCTGAAGGTCGGGGAGAAGGCCGAGCCGTTCCTGAACTTCAACGCCGCGCTGCTGGCGATCGTGCAGAAGGTGCTGTGGTGGATCATCCGGCTCGCCCCGATCGGTACCGCCGCGTTGATCGCGAAGGCGGTCGCCACCTACGGCTGGGATGCGCTCGGCCAACTCGGCTGGTTCACCGCCGCGATCTACCTCGGCCTGGCCATCGTGTTCCTCGTCGTTTACCCGATTCTGATCCGCGTGCACGGGCTGTCGGTGCGCCGCTTCTTTTCCGGTGTGTGGCCTGCCACCCAGCTCGGGTTCGTCTCGCGCTCCTCGATCGGCACGCTCCCGCTGACCGAGCGGGTCACCGAACGCAACCTCGGCGTGCCCCGCGAGTACGCGTCGTTCGCGGTGCCGCTCGGTGCGACCACCAAGATGGACGGGTGCGCCGCGATCTATCCGGCAATCGCCGCGATCTTCGTCGCCCAGTTCTACGGTCTTGACCTGACCCTGACCGACTACCTGCTGATCGTTGTTGTCGCCGTGATCGGCTCCGCGGCGACCGCAGGGACCACCGGGGCGACGGTGATGCTGACACTGACGCTGTCGACGCTCGGCCTTCCGCTCGCTGGCGTCGGTCTGCTGCTCGCGGTCGAGCCGATCGTCGACATGGGCCGCACGGCGGTCAACGTCACCGGTCAGGCGCTGGTGCCGACGATCGTCGCCAAGCGGGAGGGCATTCTCGACGAGGAGTTGTACAACGCGGAACGTCGCGGCGACCCGTTCGCCGACGACACCGCGGACCAGGTCCCGGTCACCGAGGCTGCGCCGAACGGCGGGTCGCCGTCGGATGCCGGGCCGGCTCGAACGCAGGAGCGGCACCCGGCAACCGTCTGACCAGCAGTTACCGAACTGTGCGTGATTTTCACCCCGGTCGGGGTGAAAATCACGCACGGGCGGCGGAGCCGCTCAGAGGAGCTTGCGGAGGGTGCGTAGGTTCCGGTTGGTGGTCGCGGAGCGGTACTTTGCCTTGCCGCTGAGCTTGCCGAACGGGCTGGTCAGGGTCTGGCCCCGTTCGACGTGCCAGTACAGGACGCCGTTGCCGAGGCTCAGGTTCTCGTCGCCGAGGTCGAGTTTCCCCGCGGCGGTGAGCATCTCGTCCAGCGCCGCCGGATCCGACGACAGCAGCACGTACGGGTGCCAGCCGTCCCGGTCGGCGTCGAACGGGAACGCCTCGACGATCGCGGCGAGCGTCGGCTGGTCCACCAGCACGATCCACGCCTCGTACCCGAAGCGGTCCCGCAGCGCCGACTCGATGTCGCTCTTGACGGCGGCGACGTCGGTGCGGTCGGAGTCGAACAGGACGTTGCCCGACGCCAACACGGTCGTCACGTTCTCGAACCCGGCCGCTTCGACGGTGGCCCGCAGGTCCGCCATCTTGATCGTGACTCCGCCGACGTTCACGCCCCGCAGCAGCGCCGCATACCGTGTCATGCGCACACCCTAGCGCCGGGTAGTCTGGACGGGCGGACGAGTTGGTCGGGCGGCCGCGGCAGGGGGAACCGTACGCAGCCAGCGTGCAGGCCCGGTGCCGAGGAAAGTCCGGACTCCACAGAGCAGGGCGGTTGCTAACGGCAACCCGGGGTGACCCGCGGGACAGTGCCACAGAAAACAGACCGCTGGCACATGCCTTTTCGGAGGCATGGCGTCGGTGAGGGTGAAACGGTGCGGTAAGAGCGCACCAGCACCCCGGGTGACCGGGGTGGCTAGGTAAACCCCGCCCGGAGCAAGGTCGAAGGCCGCACCCACTCGGGTGCGGCTGCGCGGGTGTTCGAGGGCTGCTCGCCCGAGCCCGCGGGTGGACCGCTTGAGGTACCCGGCGACGGTGTGCCCAGATGGATGGTCGCCGCCCGACGCCTCGGCGTCGGGAACAGGATCCGGCTTACAGGCCAACTCGTCCGCCCCCCGGGGGGGCGGTCCCCGCGTCGGAGACGCGAAAATGCCGCCGCGTCGGAGACGCGAAAGTGCCGCCGCGTCGGAGACGCGAAAATGCCCCCGCCCCTGAGGGCGAGGGCACAGTCGATGTGGGCCCGGCTCAGACCGGGTTGACCACCAGCAGGGTCGCCCAGTGCTTCGCGCCCTCTTCACCGAGGTGCGGAAGCAGTGCGTCGAAGAGCAGGTAGGACATCGGCTCCATGTGGGGGGATTCTCCATTCGGGATTCGTCGCTGCGCAGCCGATCCGGGACAGATCAAAAGGCCATGGTTCGACGAGGGGGAGCGACGTACCATGGCCCGCTGCGGCGTAAGAATCTCATGGTTGTGAGTTCCCTTCAAGCGTTCTCCCGGAAATCTTCCGGCGGCGCGCCAAGTTACCGCCGAGTCATCGGATGGCCGGGCCGCCGAACGTGGCGCACACTGGACCGATGAGCGACGACGACCAGTGGTATTACTGCGTTTCCGATGGTTCCGTGCGGCAGGGCAAGGATGCGCGCGGGTTGGACCGGATGGGGCCGTACCCGGATCGGGCGACCGCCGAACGCGCATTGGAGATCGCGGCCGAACGCAACCGGGCCGCGGACCGGGAGGACCGCGACTGGGAGGACTGACCCGCGGTCCCCGGCGGGCCGGGACACTAGGCTCTGTTTGGTGACCACACGAATCTCCGCCAACGGCATCGACTTCGAGGCGGTTCGAGCAGCCTTCTCCCTGTCCGGGACGTTTCCGCCCGCCGCACTCGCCGAGGCCGAGACGGCAACGGACCGGTTTGCGACCGGGCGGGTTGACCGCACCGATCTGCCGTTGGTGACGATCGACCCGCCCACCTCGATGGACCTCGACCAGGCGCTGCACCTGGAGCGGACCGGGACGGGATTCGTTGTGCACTACGCGATCGCGGACGTCGCGGCGGTCGTGGAACCCGGCGGCGACCTGGACGGGGAAACCCGGCGTCGCGGCCAGACCTTCTACCTCCCGGACGGCTCGCTGCCGCTGCATCCGCGCGTGCTGTCGGAGGATTCGGCGAGTCTGCTGCCCGGTCGGGTGCGGCCCGCGGCGTTGTGGCGCATCGAGCTCGACGAGCGGGCGGAGCCGGTGGCGTTCGGGGTCACCAGGGCCCTGGTGCGGTCGGTGGCGCGGTTCGACTACGCGGGCGTGCAGGCGGATTCGGACGCGGACACGCTGCATCCGTCGATCGCCGCGCTGCCCGCGTTTGGGGTGCTGCGGTTGGCGTCCGCGGCCCAGCGCGGCGCGATCGAACTGAAGCTGCCGGAGCAGGCGGTGGTCTCGGACGGGGACGGCGGCTGGAATCTTGAGGTGGAGCCGCGCACCGACGTCGACGACTGGAACGCCGAGGTGTCCTTGTTGACCGGGATGTGTGCTGCCCGGTTGATGTTGGACGCCGGGGTTGGCCTGTTGCGCACGTTGCCGCCCGCCCCGGACGATGCGGTGCTGGCGCTGCGCCGGTCCGCGCGGGCGCTCGGGCTTGGCTGGCCGGCGTCGATGTCGGTGGGGGTGATGCTCGCCGGGTTGCCACCGAACTCGCCGGAGACGTTGGTGATGATGAGCGATGCGACCACCTTGCTGCGCGGCGCCGACTACGCGGCGTTCGACGGCGCGGTGCCGGAGCTGACGGTGCATGCCGGGATCGGGGCACCCTACGCGCACGTCACGGCGCCGTTGCGCCGGCTGTCCGATCGGTTCGCCACCGAGGTCTGCCTGGCGGTGACCGCGGGAACGGAAGTGCCGCAGTGGGTTCGGCAGGCCCTGCCGACGCTGCCCGCGCTGATGCGTGGCTCCGATCAGGTGGCGGGGAAGGTGGACCGGGCGTGCGTCGACATGGCCGAGGCGAGCGTGCTCGCCGGGCGTGAGGGCGAACTGTTCGACGCGGTGGTGCTGCGCGGGGCGGAGGGGAAGCGGGCCGCCGAGGTGTACATCGGCGTTCCGGTGGTGATCGCCCGGTGTGACGGCGACCCGCCGGAGGGCGCGCGGGTGTCGGTGCGCCTTGCGGAGGCGGATCCGGTGGCCAGGACGGTCCGGTTCGCGTACGACGGGTGAGGGTGCTCGCAGGTCACAGGTCGTCGATGGCGGCGAGGACGGGACGCGCGTCGGCGGCCGTCCGTTCGGCACGGGTGATCTCGCCCGCCGCGAGCACGCCGTAGCTGAAGGTGTCCTCGCCGGCGGCGCGGGCCCGGTCCGCGGCGGCGAGCAGCACGGCCCGCGCGACCACGGCGTCCTGGTGCGCACCGAGCACCGTCTGCAGCCGCTCGGCGGCCTCCCCGAGCCGGGCCGTGCCGGGTCGGGCCGCGGCGATCGCCTCGGCGGCGTACCGCAGCGCCTTCGCACGTTTTCTCGTGGTGTGCAGGGCGTCGGGTGGGCCGGGGGCGGCACCGTCCCGAAGTCCGGCGGATCGGCCCGCGCGCAGCACGCGGCGCCGGGCGTGCCGCAGTTCGTTGCGTGGTCGTCCACCGCTCGCGGTGGTGGCGCACAGGACGTCGAGACCGTCGACGAGGGCCCGGTAGCGGGGGCCGGTCACCGCGGTCACCGCTGCGGTGTGGGCGTCCCGGTAGCGTCGCCGGTGCTCGTCGACGAGGCGGAACCGCACCGGGCCGCGCAGCAGTTCCGGGGGCAGCGCGTCGAGGACCTCACCGAACCGGTCGGCGAGGACCTCGGCGTCCCGCGCGCGGCCGAGAACCGTCCCGAGCCACCGCAGTTCGTCGCGCAGCGGATCGGCCGCCGGCGCGGGGAACACCGACGGGTAGGTGCCGATCACGCTGCGCAGGCGTCGCGCTGCCACCCGCATCCGATGCACCGAGTCCGGCTCGTCCGCGGCCACCGCGTCCACCAGGGCGGTGAGCCGGTCCCGCTGGTCGCGGACGTGGCCGCGCACCGCAGCGCGGTCCGCGCGTCTCTGGGTGCCCATCCCTCAGGTCTACCGCACCGCGGCCCGGGGCGTCACCCGGCGCGGAAGCCGTCCGTCGCCTGCACCAGGTGGTGGGTGATGCCGGGCTCGGCGGCGGCGTGGCCCGCGTCGTCGACGAGGTGCAGCCGTGCGGACGGCCACGCCCGGTGCAGCGCCCACGCCGACGTTGCCGGGCACACAACGTCGTAGCGCCCCTGGACGATCACCGCGGGCAGGTGGGCGATCGCGCCGATCCCGTCGAGCAGTTGGTTCTCGGCGAGGAAGCCGTGATGGACGAAGTAGTGGTTCTCGATCCTGGCGAACGCCAACGCGAACCGCTCATCCGAGTTGCGTTCCACGTGATCGGGTTTCGGGATCAGTTCGCTGGTCGCGCCTTCCCATGCGGACCAGGCGACCGCGGCCCCGCGCGCGACGTTCGGGTCCGGGTGGTGCAGCAGACGGTGGTACGCCTCGACGAGGTCGCCGCCGCGGTCCGCGGCGGGGATCGGGGCGAGGAATTCCTCCCAGCGGTCCGGGTAGATCGCGCTCGCACCGCCGTTGTAGTACCAGTCGATCTCGCTGCGGCGCAGCAGGAAGATGCCGCGCAACACCAGCTCGGTGACCCGGTCCGGGTGCGCCTGCGCGTACGCCAGCGCCAGCGTCGATCCCCACGACCCGCCGAACACCTGCCAGCGGTCCACCCCGAGGTGCCCGCGCAGCGCCTCGATGTCCGCGATCAGGTGGGCGGTGGTGTTCACCGACAGGTCGGCACCGTCCGCGACGTGCGGGGTGGACCGGCCGCAGCCGCGCTGGTCGAACAGCACGATCCGGTAGGCGTCGGGGTCGAAAAAGCGGCGGTGGTCGGGGGAGGTGCCGCCGCCGGGGCCGCCGTGCAGGAACACCACCGGCTTGCCGTCCGGGTTGCCGCTCTGTTCCCAGGCGATGCGCTGACCGTCGCCGACGTCGAGCATGCCGGTGCGGTGCGGCGCGATCGGCGGATACAGCCGCCGCAGCGCCCGGTCGTCGCGCGGCATCAGAAGCCGATCAGCCCGGACGCCAGGTCCGGGATCTCCAGCGCGTACATCGCGCCCTCACGCACGTCCGGGCACTGCGCGGAGGTGATCACGTCGATCCGGGCCTTGTGCGCGACCAGGTCGATCATGTTGACGCCGTTCTGCGCGGCCCAGGTGCCGACGACGGTGTTCAGGCCGCCCTTTCCGATGGTCGGGGTGTAGGTGCGCCAGCTCTGCAGCTGCGCCGCCATGTCGGAGCACAGCTTCTCGGCCTGCACGGTGGTGACGCCGCCGGAGTCGCCGGGAATCACGGCGGGTGCCTGCCCGGTGACCGGTGCTGGCGCGGGCGCGGCGGTGCTCGCCGGGGCTGGCGGCGTCTCGGTCGCGCATGCCGCGGTCGAACCGAGCACGACGGCCGCCCCGGCGGCGGCGACAACGTAACGGCGGAAAGGCATGTGGTGTCCCCAGTCTGTCGGTGGGCGGACGTGCTGACGGTGGAACCCGCGTCGCACCGTCAACGGATACGGGCGACGCCCGGTTCCCTGGCGCGGAAGCAGTGTGCCACCGGACCGGGAACCGGGCGTCGATACGCGCCGGGTCAGAAGCTGTGTTCTTCGCCGGGGAAGCTGCCCGCCCGGACCTCGTCCGCGTAGGCGTGGGCGGCGGCCCGGAGAGTGTCGCCGACGGTCGCGAACTGCTTGACGAACTTCGCGGTGCGGCCGCTGGTGTAGCCGGCCATGTCCTGCCACACCAACACCTGCGCGTCGCACTCCACGCCAGCGCCGATGCCGACGGTCGGGATGGTGAGCTTGCGGGTGACCTGCCCGGCGATCTCGGCTGGCACCATCTCCATCACCACCGAGAACGCGCCGGCCTCCTGGACGGCGATCGCGTCGGCGACGAGCTGTTCGGCGCCGTCCCCGCGGCCCTGCACCCGGAACCCGCCGAGGCTGTTCACCGACTGCGGGGTGAACCCGATGTGCGCCTGCACCGGGATGCCCGCCGCGGTGATCGCCGCGATCTGCGGGGCGACCCGTTCGCCGCCCTCGAGCTTGACGGCGTGCGCGCCGCCCTCCTTCATGAATCGGAACGCGGTCTCCAGGGCCTGCTGCGGCGACGCCTCGTAGCTGCCGAACGGCAGGTCGGCGATCACCAGGGCGTGCGGAGCCCCGCGCACCACGCCCCGCACCAGGGGCAGCATCTCGTCCACGGTGACCGGCACCGTCGTGTCGTAGCCGTACACGACGTTCGCGGCGGAGTCGCCGACCAGCAGGACCGGGATGCCCGCGTCGTCGAAGATTCGGGCGGTGGAGTAGTCGTAGGCGGTCAGCTCCGCCCAGCGGGTGCCCTCGGCCTTCATCGCCTGCAGGTGGTGGGTGCGGATCTTGGTGCGCTTGACCGGCGCGGCCGGTGCGCCGCCGTAGACGGGAGTCTCGGGAACAGCAGTCTCGGACATCAGTGTCCCTTTCGTGCCTCGAGGCCCAATGCGGGTCCCCGGGTTGTGGGTGATGACACGCACAGTCTGCCACCGGGGTGGGTCGCCGCGCCCGTGCGGTTCGTCACATCCGATCCGCGAGCCGGGGAACCTCCCGCGCGGCCACCGGCGTCCAACCCGGCATGACGCCGACGGCAGTGCACCGGATCATGGCTGGCCAGGACGGCATCGTCACGCTGACCCAGGCGCTGGCAGCTGGCATGAGCCGGACCGCGGTCGACCGGCGGGTGAGCACGGGCGAATGGCGTCGGTTGCACCGCGGTGTGTACCTGCGCGCCGACCGACAGCACACCGACGCGGTCCGCCTGCGGGCGGCGGTGTTCGCTGCCGGGCCGTGACCGCGCGCCCCGATCAGCGGATCCGCCGCCGCGACCTGCACTGGGCCGACACCCGCAGCACCCGCGGACTGCGGGTCACCGAGCTCCCCTTGACGGTGCTCGAGGCGGCGGTGGTGCTGCCCGACGGCTCAGTGCTGATGGACCGGGCACTGCAACAGCACACCACGCTGCCGATCCTGGTGGCGGTGCACGAGCGTAATCGTGGCCGCAGCGGCGCGGCGGCCGCGGCCCGACTCCTGCACTCCGCCGGGGAGGGCGGGCACAGCGAGGCCGAGCGGATGCTGCTGCGGCTGCTGCGATCGGTCGCCCTGAACGGATGGCGTCCGCACGTGCGCGCGTGCGGCTACGAGATCGACGTCGCGTTCATCCGAGACCGCGTCGCGATCGAGGTCGACGGCTGGGCCTGGCACCGCGACGTCGCCCGGTTCAACAACGACGCGAAGCGCCAGAACATCCTGGTCAACGCGGGCTGGCATGTGCTTCGGTTCACCTCGCATCAGCTCCGCCTCGAGCCGAATGCCGTCCTCGCCCAAATCACGGACGCGCTGGCGTCGCGCGAGTGACTCGGGTCGGGAAGGATCTGCCCCGGCCTGCGGGGCCGATCCTTCCCGAATCGGGGGTGCGGCGGCGCGTGGCACCATCGAGGCCATGCGTATGAGGACTCCCGCGGCACTGGTCGCGGGCTTGGCGGTGACCGCGGCCGTGGCGGGCTGCGCCGGTCAGGTTGCGCCGGAACCGCCTGCCGCGGCTTCGGCGTCGGGTGCGGGTGTGGTCCCCGCCGGGCTGGAACGGTTCTACGACCAGGACCTGCGGTGGGAGTCCTGCGCCGACTACGAGACGGACGGGCCGCTGGCGAGCAGGCTCGAATGTGCGCGGGTGACGGTGCCGGTGAACTACGACGAGCCGGGCGGGGACACGGCGGAGGTGGCGATCTCCCGCAGTGCTGCGACGGGCGACCGGATCGGGTCGCTGCTGGTCAACCCCGGCGGGCCGGGGGCGTCGGGACTGTCGATGGCGACCGTCGGGGACGGCACCGAGCTCGCCGCCCGATTCGATGTGATCGGGTTCGATCCGCGCGGTGTCGGCGCGTCCACCCCGCAGGTCCGGTGCCTGACCGGTGTCGAGTTCGACGCAGACCGCGCTGACCCGCGCGTGGACATGAGCCCGGCGGGGATCGCGCACATCGAGGCGGTGAACGCCGACTACGCGGCGAAGTGCGCGCAGCGGACCGGCGCGGAGTTCCTCGCGCACGTCGGCACCCGCGAGGTGGTGCGCGACATGGACGTCATCCGCTCGGTGCTCGGCGACGAGCAGCTCAGTTTCCTTGGCTTCTCGTACGGGACGCGGATCGGGTCGACGTACGCGGAGACGTTCCCCGCCAACGTGCGGGCGATGGTGCTCGACGGCGCGGTCGATCCGGAGCAGGACCCGGTGCAGGAGACGGTGCTGCAGGCGGCCGGGTTCCAGCGGGCGTTCGACGACTTCGCCGCGGACTGCGCCACCAAGGCGAACTGTCCGCTCGGGTCGGATCCCGGCCAGGCGGTGCCGCGGTTCCGGGCCCTGGTCGACCCGCTGATCGCCAGGCCCGCCGAGACGACCGATCCGCGGGGGCTCGGCTACCAGGACGCGATCACCGGCGTCCAGCAGGCGCTGTACTCGCCGCAGCTGTGGGGGGCGCTGCGCAGCGGACTGTCCGCGCTGGCGGACGGCCGCGGTGATGCGCTGCTGCTGCTCGCGGACCAGTACCAGGGTCGCGGTGACGACGGCACGTACAGCAACATCAACGACGCGTTCAACGCGGTCCGCTGCGTCGACGATCCGCCGGTGACGGACCGGGCCGTAGCGTCGGCGGGCGACACCGCGTACCGGCGGGCCGCGCCGTTCCTCGACGACGGTCGGGGGACCGGTACCGCCCCGCTGGACGTGTGCGCGGTCTGGCCGGTGCCCGCCAGCGGGACCCCGCACGCGGTCGACGCGCCGGGGCTGCCGCGGGTGGTGGTCGTGTCCACGACGCAGGACCCCGCGACGCCCTACCAGGCGGGTGTCGACCTGGCGAAGCAGCTGGATGCGGCGCTGATCACCTACCGGGGGACGCAGCACACCGTCGTGCTGAACGGGGTGGCCTGCGTCGACGATCCGGTGGTCGCGTACCTGACCGACCTGACCGCCCCCGCCCCCGACCTCACGTGTTCGTAACCACCGCCCGGATGTAACACAGATTTAACGCGCGGTGCCTACTCTCGCGTGCATGGATCGCCAAAAGGAATTCGTGCTCCGGACCCTCGAAGAGCGCGACATTCGTTTCGTCCGACTGTGGTTCACCGACGTGCTCGGGTACCTCAAGTCCGTGGCGATCGCGCCCGCCGAACTGGAGGGCGCCTTCAGCGAGGGCATCGGCTTCGACGGATCGGCGATCGAGGGGTTCTCCCGGGTGTCGGAGGCGGACACCGTCGCGAAGCCGGACCCGTCGACGTTCCAGGTGCTGCCGTGGGAGCACAAGGACGGGCGGCAGCATTCGGCGCGGATGTTCTGCGACATCGCGATGCCGGACGGCACCCCGTCCTGGGCGGATCCGCGGCACGTGCTGCGCAGGCAGCTGAGCAAGGCGGGCGACCTCGGGTTCAGCTGCTACGTGCACCCCGAGATCGAGTTCTTCCTGCTGGAGAACGGCCCGATCGACGGGACCCGGCCGATCCCCGCGGACACTGGCGGCTATTTCGACCAGGCGGTGCACGACTCGGCGCCGAACTTCCGCAGGCACGCGATCGACGCCCTCGAGCAGATGGGCATCTCCGTCGAGTTCAGCCACCACGAGACGGCGCCGGGCCAGCAGGAGATCGACCTGCGCTACGCGGACGCGCTGTCGATGGCCGACAACGTGATGACGTTCCGGTACGTCGTCAAGGAGGTGGCCCGCAACGAGGGTGTGCGTGCCACGTTCATGCCCAAGCCGTTCGGTGAGCATGCCGGGTCGGCGATGCACACCCACATGAGCCTGTTCGAGGGCGAGAACAACGCCTTCCACAACCCCGACGACCCGATGCAGCTCTCCGAGACCGGCAAGGCGTTCATCGCGGGCATCCTCGAGCACGCCAACGAGATCAGCGCGGTCACCAACCAGTGGGTGAACTCGTACAAGCGCCTCGTCCACGGCGGCGAGGCACCGACCGCCGCCTCGTGGGGTCCGTCGAACCGGTCCGCGCTGATCCGGGTGCCGATGTACACGCCGAACAAGGCGTCGTCCCGGCGCGTCGAGATCCGCAGCCCCGACTCCGCATGCAACCCGTACCTGGCGTTCGCGGTCCTGCTGGCCGCCGGTCTGCGCGGCATCGAGAAGGGCTACGAGTTGCCGCCGGAGGCCGAGGACGATGTGTGGTCGCTGACCTCCGCGGAGCGCAGGGCGATGGGGTACCGGGAGCTGCCGCGCAGCCTCGGCGAGGCCCTCGAGCAGATGGAACGCTCGGAGCTGGTCGCGGAGACGCTCGGCGAGCACGTGTTCGACTTCTTCCTCCGCAACAAGCGGCGCGAGTGGGAGGACTACCGCGGCCAGGTGACGCCGTTCGAGCTGCAGAGCTACCTGGGGCTGTAACGCGACAATGGTCAAGCCACCCAGCGCCAGGTCCACGATCCCCGGTGTCGGCCGACTCGGTCTCGTCGAGTCGGCGGCGCCCGACCAACTCGCCACGCTCGACTGGCTGAACGTCGACAGCATCGACCTGCTCTGGTCGCTGTCGCGGGCCGCGAACGCGGACCTCGCGCTGCGCACCCTGGTCCGGATGCGCGAGTGCCTCGGGGAAGGGTGGGCCGAACTCGACGCCGCCCTGCGCACCGACACCGGACTGCGCGGGCGGCTGTTCGGGGTGATCGGGGCGTCCAGCGCGCTCGGCGACCACCTGGCGGCCGAGCCGGGGCGGTGGCGCCAGTTGCGCGGCGACGTGGTGTTGCCGTCCCGCAAGGAGCTGACCGACGACCTGCTCGCCGCGGTCGGGGCCGTCCCGGACGCGTCTGCGTCGGAGTCGAACCTCGTGTACCGCGCGGCGGTCACCGGCCCGGAGGCCGTGCTGGCGCTGCGCACCACCTACCGCGACCAGATGACGGTCCTCGCCGCGCTGGACCTGGCGGCGATCGTGGAGAACGAGCCGGTGCTGCCGTATCAGGCGGTCGGGCGACACCTGTCGGACATGGCGGACGCCGCACTGACCGCTGCGCTGGCGGTCGCGGTCGCGACCTGTCACCCGGACGAGGAGTGCCCGACCCGGCTCGCGGTGATCGCGATGGGCAAATGCGGTGCGCGGGAACTGAACTACGTCAGCGACGTGGATGTCGTGTTCGTCGCGGAGCCGGCGGACGCGCGGGCCAGCAGGCTGGCAGGCGAGTTGATGCGGATCGGCACCTCCGCGTTCTTCGAGGTGGACGCGGCGCTGCGGCCGGAGGGCAAGCGGGGCGAGCTGGTCCGCACCCTGGACTCGCACGTCGCCTACTACAAGCGCTGGGCGAAGACGTGGGAGTTCCAGGCGCTGCTCAAGGCGCGGCCCGCGACCGGGGACCTGGAACTGGGGCAGCGCTACGTCGACGCGCTGAACCCGATGGTGTGGACCGCAGCCGAACGGGAGGACTTCGTCCCCGGGGTGCAGGCGATGCGCCGCCGGGTCGAGGAGATGGTGCCGCCGGAGTTGCGGGAACGTGAGATCAAGCTCGGCCGTGGCAGCCTGCGGGACGTCGAGTTCGCCGTCCAGCTGCTGCAGTTGGTGCACGGCCGCGCCGACGAGTCGCTGCGGGTGCAGAGCACGATCGACGCGTTGACCGCGCTCGCCGGGGGCGGCTACATCGGCCGCGACGACGCGGCCAACCTCACCGCGTCCTACGAGTTCCTCCGGCTGATCGAGCACCGGCTGCAGCTGCAGAAGCTCAAACGCACGCACACCCTGCCGCCCGCCGAGGACGAGGAGTCGCTGCGCTGGCTGGCGCGGGCGGCGCACATGCGGCCGGATGGTCGCCTCGATTCGCTCGGGGTGCTGAACGCGGAGATCAAGCGCAACGCGCACCGCATCCGGCGGCTGCACGTGAAGCTGTTCTACCGTCCGCTCCTCGAATCCGTTGCGCGCCTGGACAAGGAGGCGCTGGTGTTGAGCCCGGACGCCGCGGTCCGGCAGCTCGCGGCACTCGGGTACGTGGCCCCGGAGAACGCCCTCGGGCATCTCAAGGCGCTCACCTCGGGTGCATCCCGCAAGGGTCGCATCCAGGCGCTGCTGCTGCCGACGCTGCTCGAATGGCTCAGCGACACACCGGATCCCGATGCGGGACTGCTCGCCTATCGCAGGTTGTCGGACGCGATGGTGGACGCCGACTGGTATCTGCGGGTGCTGCGCGACGAGGGCGCGGTGGCGCAGCGGCTGATGATCGTGCTCGGGTCGTCGGCCTACATTCCGGACCTGCTGATCAAGGCGCCGGATGCGTTGCGGCTGTTCGCCGACGGCCCGAACGGGCCGCGACTGCTCGACGCGACACCGGAGGAGGTGTCGCGGGGCATCCTGGCGTCCTCGGCTCGGTACGACGACCCGGCGCGGGCGGTCGCCGCCGCGCGGTCGTTGCGCAGGCACGAGTTGGCCAGGGTCGCGTCCGCCGACGTCCTCGGGATGCTCGACGTCCCGCAGGTGTGCCACGCGCTGTCGTCGGTGTGGGCCGCGGTGCTCGGGGCGGCGCTGGACGCGGTGATCCGGGCCAGCGAGGCGGAGCGGGGGGAGCAGGCGCCCGCGTCGCTCGCGGTCATCGGGATGGGGCGGCTCGGCGGTTTCGAGCTCGGCTACGGCTCCGACGCGGACGTGCTGTTCGTGTGCGAGCCCCGGCCGGATGTCGACGAGACGACGGCGGTCAAGTGGGCGAACCTGGTCGCCGACCGGGTCCGCACCCTGCTCGGGGCGCCGAGCACCGATCCACCGCTTGAGGTGGACACCGGGCTGCGACCCGAGGGACGCAACGGCCCGGTCGTGCGGACCCTGGCGTCGTATCAGGCGTACTACCGGCAGTGGGCGCAGGCCTGGGAGGTGCAGGCCCTGCTGCGGGCGCACGCCGTCACCGGCGATGCCGACCTGGGGCTGCGGTTCCTGCACATGATCGACGAGTTCCGGTACCCGGACGGGGGTGTCTCGGAGACCGCGGTGCGCGAGATCCGGCGGATCAAGGCCCGCGTCGACTCCGAGCGGCTGCCCCGCGGCGCCGACCCGGCGACCCACACCAAGCTCGGTCGCGGCGGCCTCGCCGACATCGAGTGGACGGTGCAGCTGATCCAGCTGCGGCACGCGCACGAGGTGCCGTCGCTGCACAACACCTCGACGCTGGAAACCCTCGATGCGATCGGGGCGGCGGAACTGCTCGCCGAGACCGACGTCGAACTGCTGCGCGAGTCGTGGCTGACCGCGACGAAGGCCCGCAACGCGCTGGTCCTGGTCCGCGGCAAGCCGACCGACCAGCTGCCCGGCCCCGGCCGGGTGCTGTCCGCGGTCGCGCAGGTCGCGGGGTGGCCGGGCGGTGACGCCAACGAGTTCCTCGACAACTACCTGCGGGTGACCCGCCGGGCGAAGGCCGTGGTGGAGCGCGTCTTCGGGTCCTGAGGGCCCGGTGTTTCCGACGGCGTACGCCGAATCCGGTTGTGGCTACGTGGTTGCCGCAAAGGGGTATGGGTGGGGGTGATTCCCCGGCCGGCCGAGTCCCGAGATTCTTCGATGACCGCGCCGGCGCCGTGCTGGCGGAAGAATCCCGGAGGACCCAGCGACGATGTCGACGCCCCGCACCGCCCGCACCACCCGCACCCACCGATCCGTCCGGCACGCCGCGGTCGCCGCCGCCGTCGTCGGGGGAGCGCTGCTGCTGCCCGCCGTCCCGGCGCTGGCCGCGCCGGTCACGATCCCCGGTGTCGGCCCGGTCGAGCTTCCTGGCGGCGGGGCCCCGGCGCCCGCTCCCGCGCCGATGGCGACGCATGGCACGGCGGCGCTCGATGCCGCGCTGTCGAAGCTGGGTGCGCCGTACGTGTGGGGGGCGACGGGCCCGAACTCGTTCGACTGCTCGGGGCTGGTGCAGTGGGCGTACCGGCAGGCCGGTGTCAGCGTCCCCCGCACGACGCACGACCAGGTCAACGCCGGGAGCCCGGTGGGTCGCGGCGACCTGCAGCCCGGCGATGTGGTGCTGTTCAGCGGCGCCGAGCATGTGGGCCTGTACGCCGGGGACGGCACGGTCGTGCACGCGCCGACGACCGGCCAGCCAGTGAAGAAGACGCCGGTCGACGCGATGCCGTTCCACGCCGCCCGCCGGTACTGACGCGCCTCCGGCGCCCGTGAGTCCTTTTGGCCCCCTGGTGGGCCAAAAGGACTCACGGGCACGAAGTGCCTACTCGCCCGCGAAGAGGCGGATGCGTTGCTCGCGGCTGCGTTCGAGGTGGGTGCGCATGTGCTCGCGGGCCGCGCGCTCGTCGCGGGCCCGCAGCGCGTCGAGGATCTGGTCGTGTTCGGTGTTGAGCAGGTCCGGTTCGCCGTAGTTGGAGGGCGGGCCGCTGTCGTAGATCCGGAGCTGGGTGGTGAGCCGCACCAGCAGCGTCATGATCGTGGTGTTGTGGGCGGCCTGCCAGAGGGCCTCGTGGAACCGGAAGTTCCCGGCGCGCACCGCGGTGTCGTCGTCGGCGGCGCAGCAGGAGCGGTGCAGCCGTTCGAGGCGCGCCATGTCGAGGTCGGTGTGCCGGATCGCGGCGGCGCCCGCGGCTTCCGACTCGAGCGCGACGCGGGCCGCGTAGATCTCGATCACGTCCTCGGGAGTGCCGGAGCGGACCCGGAAGCCGCGGGCCGCGCGTTCGAGGAGGCCGTCGTGGGCCAGCCAGTTCAGTGCCTCGCGGATCGGTGTGCGGGAGGCGCCGTAGGTCTCGCTGAGTTGGGTCTCGTGCAGCGGTGCGCCCTGGGGGAACTTGCCGTCGAGGATGTCCGCGCGCAGGCGAAGGTACTGCTTGGACGTCTGATCCGACCGGCCAGCCGCACCGGTGAGCATCAGGGTGCCCAGGTCGTCGTCCTCGCGCGTCATCGTGTCCTCCCTCGATTCGGTCGCGGCCTCGGGCCGCCGCGCTGATTATGCCAGGGAAGACATTCGAATACTTGCGTATACGCTCGTCCTCATTTAGGTTCGTGTCGTTCGGATCTTCAGAAGGGCGTTTCGTGTGCACCAGACACCGCTGATCGGGGCCGAGGAGCTGATCGACGCCCTCGGTCGCGCCGATGCCCCGCTCGTGATCGACGTCACCGTCGGCTTCCCGCCCGCCCGCTTCGACGGTGACTACCGGCCGGAGTCGGGCGCTGCGGCGTGGCGGGCGGCCCACATCCCCGGGTCGCGGCACGTCGACCTGCTGACCGCGTTCTCGGACACCGCGCGGAACCTGCACTTCAGCCGCCCCGACGCGTCCCGGTTCGCCGACGAGCTCGCCGCGCTTGGGATGTCGGCGGGCATCGACGTCGTCGTCTACGACCAGGGATCGATGACGTGGGCGGCCCGGGTGTGGTGGCTGCTGCGCAGCGTCGGCGTCGCCGCTCGCGTCCTGGACGGCGGTCTCGCGCGGTGGACGCGGCTGGGCCTGCCCCGCGAGTTCGGGGACGCGGTGCCGCCGAACGGAACGACCCCCGAGCGGGGCCTGTCCTACCTCCCGCTGTGGGTGGACCGCGCGGAGGTGTCCGCGATCGTCGCCGGGCAGGCGCCCGGCACGCTGGTGTGCGCGCTGGCGCCCGCCCAGTTCGCGGGTACGGACCGCACCCGGTACAGCAGGCGCGGCCACATTCCCGACAGCCGCAACCTGCCCGCGAAGGCCCTCCTCGGCGAGGACGGGCTGGTCCGGAACCGCGCCGAGTTGCGCGGGCTCGCCGCCGACGCCCTCGCCGGCGCCGAACCGCCGCTGGTGCTGTACTGCGGCGGCGGGGTGTCCGCGTGCCTGACCGCCCTCGGTCTCGTCCTCGCCGGATACGACGACGTGCAGGTGTACGACGGGTCGCTCGAGGAGTGGTCCGCCGATCCGGGTCTGCCGATGTCCACGACCGCGGACGGTGACGCGTGAGCCGATGTCGTCGCCGCTGAGCATCCCGATCCTCAACCCCTCACCGCCCCAGGACCCTCGATGACCCCCACCCTGTCCGGAGACGACCTCGGTCACGCGCTCGACGCGCTGCGTGCCCGGGTCCCGCTCGTCCACTCGCTGACCAACGTCGTGTCGGCCAATTTCCTGACCAACGTGCTGCTCGCCGCTGGCGCCAGCAACGCCCACATCGACAACACCAACGAGGCCGCCGAGTTTGCGCGGATCGCGGGCGCGGTCCTGGTGAACCTGGGCACGCCCGACGACGGCACCGCGGCGGCGTTCACCCTCGCCGCGCGGGCCGCGCACGACGCGGGAACGCCGTGGGTGCTCGACCCGGTCGGGGTCGGTGGCCTCACCTGGCGCAGCACGCTGGCCGCCGACCTGCTGACACTGCGGCCCACCGCGATTCGCGGCAACGCCTCGGAGATCATCGCCCTCGCCGGGCGCGGCGGCGACACCCGCGGGGTGGACAGCGCCGACGACGCCGCCGCCGCGGTCCCCGCCGCGGTGGCGCTGCTCGAGCACGCCGACGTGGTGTCCGCGTCCGGGCCGGTGGACCACCTGGTCGGCCGGGACCGCGACGGCACGGTCGTCGGAGTCCGGATCGGGGGCGGCAGCGCGATGCTGCCGCGGGTGACCTCCACCGGCTGCGCGCTCGGCGGGCTGGTCGCCGCGTACCTCGCGGTCGCGGACACTCCGCTGGTCGGGTTGGCCGCCGCGCACGCGCACGTCGCGGTCGCCGCCGAGATCGCGGAGGAGACGTCCACCGGGCCCGGCTCGTTCGCCGTCGCCTACCTCGACGCCCTGTACTCGGTGGACGCGGCGACCCTCGCGGACCGGGCCAGGGTCGCGGCGTTCGACGTCACCGTCGGAAAGGCGGGAACCCGGTGAGCATCAAGACCTTCTGGTATCTGACCCAGGCGGACGGCGACGTCCCGTGGAGTCCGGGCGGGCTCTACCCGGTCGACGGTGCCCGCCAGATCGAGCTCGCGCGGACCATCGACGACGGGGGCTTCGAGGGGGCGCTGGTGGCCACCTGGCCCAACGACCCGTTCGTGTCGGCGACCTGGGCGGCGTCGCACACCTCGCGGATGAAGTTCCTGGTCGCGGTGTACGCCAACATGATCCCGGCCCGGCTGCTCGCCGAGAAGGCGCTGACCTTCGACGCGTTCACCGGGGGACGGCTGATGATCAACTCCGTCAACGGCCGCGACAACATCCTTACCAAGTACGACATGAACGTCGACCACGACCGGCGTTACGAGCTCGGCGAGCAGTACTGGGCGGACGTCCGCGGCCACTACCGCGCGGGCACCGAGTCGAACTTCCCGAACACCCCGCTGCGCATCGACGCCGCAGGCGGCCACACCGTCCCGCTGTGGGGGACCGGCGATTCGCCTGCCGGGCTGGCGAACTCGGGCAGGGTCCTGGACGCCTACCTGGCGATGCTGCGGGAGACGTCGTTCATCGAGGAGAAGTTCGCCGGTGCCCGGGCCGCGGCCGCCGCGGCCGGCCGCGAGTTCACGGACTTCGGCGCCCTGTCGGGGGTGATCGTTCGGCCGAGCCGCGCCGAGGCGATGGACCGATTCCGGTCCCTGTTCGAGAAGACCGGCATCGACCGGATCACCGACGTCCTCGACCAGGCCGTCCGCAGGCGCACCGGCGGGCGGCAGGACCTGCGGACCTTCACCGCACGGGACGCGCAGCGACAGGGCTGGGTGGACGCGATCGTCGCGGGGAAGCTCCCCGAACCGGACGACCTGTACCTCGGGGACGGTCTGTACGCGGGCATCACCGCGTGGTCGCCGCTCGACATCTTCGCGACCGGCTCGTCGGCGGTGTACTACGTCGGCGACCCCGACGAGATCACCGGCCACGTCCGGGCGCTGCGCGACCGCACCGGGCTGACCTCGCTGATCCTCGCGGGCTGGCCGCTGATCGACGAGGCGAAACAGGTCGCCGAGCACCTGATTCCGCGCTTCTCCGCGCTGTAGCGCGGGCGGCGTGTCAGGGGATGGTGACGAACCCCTGGTCCGCCAGCCACTGCCGGGCGACGTCGGCGGGCTCGCGCCCGTCGACGTCGACCTGGCGGTTGAGCTCGCTGATCTCCTCGTTCGTCAGCCGGGCCGAGATCGGGGCCATCACCTCGGCCACCTCGGGGTGCGCCGCCGCGAACTCCTCCCGCATGGTCAGCGCCGGGTTGTACTTGGGGAAAAACGACCGGTCGTCCTCAAGGAGCACCAGGTCGAGCGCGACGATCCGGCCGTCGGTGGTGAACACCTCGCCGAACTTGCACTGCGTCCCGTCCGCGGTGGCCTGGTAGATGATGCCGGTCTGCAGCAGCCGTCGGTCCGCCGCCGCCGGATCGAATCCGTAGGCCGCCGCCATGCCCGGGTAGCCGTCCTGCCGGACATTGAACTCGGTTTCGACGCAGGTGGTCGCCGCCGCCGGATCCCGCTGCACCAGCGCCGCGTAGTCGGACAGCGTCCGGACCCCGGTCGCCGCCGCGGTCGTCCGATTCGTCGCCAGCGCGTAGGTGTTGTTCATTGGGGCGGGATCGGTCCACACCATGCCGTTGCGGGCCAGGTCCTCGTCCCGGACCGCCTCGAACTGGGCCGTCGAGTCGGGGATCGGCTGTTCGTGCCCGAGGTAGTTGATCCAGCCGGTGCCGGTGTACTCGTAGCTGACGTCGATCTGGCCGTCCACCTGGGCATCGCGGGTGCTGTTGGACCCCTGGATGTTCGTCAGGTCCCGGATGTCCGCGCCGGCGGCGGCGAGCGCGAACTCGATCAGGTAGCCGAGGATGATCTGCTCGGTGAAGTCCTTGGACCCCACCGTGATCGGGACTCCCTCGAGACTTTCGATCGGGGTGATGCTGCCCGGACCGACCTCGAGGGGGATTGCGCCGCCGGACTCCAGGCCGCACGATGTCAGGGCGACCACGGCCGCGGCGGCCGCGGCGAGGGCGCGCACCCGCCCCGTCACCGCAGCCCCTTCGGCCCGAGGTACGACTCGGCGAGCGCACCGAGCCAGTCGACGAACAGTGCCAGCGCCACCGCGAGGACCGCACCGACGATCAGGGTCACGTTGTCCCGCAACTTGTATCCGGTGTCGATCAGAATGCCGAGGCCGCCCGCACTGACCAGGAAGCATAGCGTCGCGGTCCCGACGGCGAGCACCAGCGAGGTCCGCAGCCCGGCGAGAATGTACGGCACCGCCATCGGGAACTCCACCCGGCGCAGCACGGTCAGCGCCGACATGCCCTGCCCGCGGCCCGCGTCGATCAGCGCCGGATCCACCTCCTGGTAGCCGAGGATCGTGTTGCGCAGCACCGGAAGCAGGGAGTAGAAGGCGATCGGAAGCACCCCGATCCAGAATCCGGTGGTGCGGGTCGCGAGATAGAACAGGACCAGCAGGCCGATCGCGGGCGCCGCAGCGCCCACGTTGGCGATGCCGACGAAGAACGGCGCCAACCGATTCCACCCAGGGCGGGTGAGCAGCGTCCCGAGCGGCACGGCGAGGGCAAGCACGATCGCGACCACCGCGACCGTGATCAGCACGTGCTGCCAGGTCAGGGTCGCGATG
The DNA here is from genome assembly GCF_053609225.1 of Rhodococcus sp. NPDC054953. NCBI lineage: Bacteria > Bacillati > Actinomycetota > Actinomycetes > Mycobacteriales > Nocardiaceae > Rhodococcus > Rhodococcus sp. NPDC054953. The sequence continues at coordinate 91,264 of NZ_JBSGXD010000018.1, forward strand.
TTCGACACGCTGATGCTCGCCTGCTGCGTCGCGGTCAACTCCCGGTTGAACGCCCACAGCAGGACCCCGGCGACGAGCACCGTCACCAGCGCGGGCTGGACCAGCAGCCGGATCCGCTCCGCCCGGCGTTCGGCGGCGGCGGTCACGACGGCGCCTCGTCCGGTGCGGCTCCGCGCGCGGCGTGCCTGCCGCTCGGCTCGGCCCAGTGCGCCGGTCCGTGATCGTCGTCGTGGTCGTCGGCGTGCTCCTCGCGCAACTCCCGGAGGGCGGCGACCAGGATGTCGATCGTGACCAGTCCGGCGTACTCACCGTGCCTGCCGGTGACGACCGTCGACGCGCTCGACTCCGCGAGCAGCGCCTCGAGCGCATCCTGCAGCGTCGACTGGACGGTCACGATCTCGCCGACCGGATCACCCACGTCACGAAGCGAATCCGCGTGCGCGAGGTGCTGCGACGACACCCACCGCAGCGGCCTGCCTCGGCGGTCGAGGACCAGACCCCAGCGCCGCTTGCGGGCGAGCAGCGCGTTCCGGAAGTCGTCGACCGAACCGTCCTCGTGGACGGTGGGGCAGTGCAGCAACCGCACGTCCCGCACCCGGGTCAGGGTCAACTGCTTGAGGGAGGCGTCGCCGCCGACGAACCCGGCGACCGTGTCGTCGGCCGGGTTCGCCAGGATCGCCTCCGGGGTGTCGTATTGCAGGATCCGGGACTGGTTGCCCAGCACCGCGATCCGGTCCCCGAGCTTGACCGCCTCGTTGAAGTCGTGGGTGACGAACACGATCGTCTTGCCCAGTTCGGACTGCAGCCGCAGCAACTCGTCCTGCAGCAGCCCGCGGGTGATCGGGTCGACGGCACCGAACGGTTCGTCCATCAGCAGCACCGGCGGGTCCGCCGCCAACGCCCGCGCGACCCCGACCCGCTGCTGCTGCCCGCCGGACAGCTGACGCGGGTAGCGGTGCCGATAGGTGTCGGGATCGAGCCCGACGAGGTCGAGCATCTCGTCGACGCGGGCGGCGATCCGTTTGCGGTCCCAGCCGACCAGTCCCGGCACCGTCGCGACGTTCCTGCCGACCGTCAGGTGCGGGAACAGCCCCGCCTGCTGGATGGAGTACCCGATGCCGCGGCGCAACCGGTCCGCGTCGATGGACAGCGCATCCCGCCCGGCAATGGTGATCCGCCCCGACGTCGGCTCGATCAGGCGGTTGATCATCCGCATCGTGGTGGTCTTCCCGCATCCCGACGGGCCGACGAAGACCACGGTCTCGCCTGCCGGGATCGTCATCGACACCCCGGCGACGGCGGGCGTCGGGGCGTTCGGGTAGCGCTTGACGACGTCCTCGAGGACGATCTCGACACCGTGCACGTGCGCGTCGCCGCCAGCGCTCATCGGATTCCCTTCGACGTGGTCAGCTTGCCGAGCACGACGTACAGGCCGTCGAGAATCAGCGCGAGGATGACGATCAGGACGGTTCCGGTCAACGCCTGCGGAACGGCGGTGGGGCTGCCCACCCGGGACAGCCCGGAGAAGATCAGGTTCCCCAGGCCGGGGCCCTTCGCGTAGGCGGCGATCGCGAGGATGCCCATCAGCATCTGGGTGCTGACCCGCATCCCGGTCAGGATCGACGGCCACGCCAGGGGCAGTTCGATCCGTCCGAGGATGCGGAGCCTGCCCATTCCGACGCCGCGGGCGGCGTCGCTGACGGCCGGGTCCACCGAGGCGAGGCCGATGATCGTGTTCCGGATGATCGGCAGCAGCGCGTACAGCACCAGCGCCGTGACGGTCGGCCGCACCCCGAGGCCGAGGATCGGGATCAGCAGACCCAACAGCGCGAACGACGGAACCGTGAGGATCGTGCTGGCCAGCCCGGTCGCGACCGCGGACCCGAACGGGCTGCGGTAGACGGCGATTCCGATGCCGACGGCCAGGATCGTGGCGAGCACCACCGACTGCACCACCGCGCTGACATGCAGGAACGAGTCGGTGGCCAGTTGCTGGCGGCGCGCGGTGACGAAGTCCCACCAGGTCTGCAGGTCCACCGCGGCGTCACCCCCACTGGTCGGTTGGTCACCGCTCACCCTGCTCCCGAAACGCGGTGTGCGCAAACGTTCGGCGGATCCGTGGCGTGTCACGGCGGCCCGGACGCGGCTCGGGGCCTGCCCCCAGGTGGCGATGGGCGAAAGGAGGGAGGGGGTGGGGGGAAAAGACGTAACATACCGGGGGCAGTTTTTCTCCTCAGATAGCACCCCCCCCCCCATCCCAGAC
>NZ_JBSGXD010000018.1:93536-104690 GCF_053609225.1 Rhodococcus sp. NPDC054953
GTACAAAAGTGTTTGGGGGCCTGTGGGGGTTTAATGGGGACCCGGATGCGGTTGGGCTGGACAATGGGGGGGGCGGGGGCGGGCCCGAGGTCGGTGGCGGCGGAACGCGACTCAGATCGTCGCGGCGACTTTCCATGCCGAGTGCATCGCACCCTCGATGTAGTCGACGGATCCGGCGTCGCCGACAACGCGGACGTCGACGCCGTCCGCGGCGAGCGCGTCGGCGAGCGGTGCCGACGCCGAGACCCCGGTGGCCACCACGACCAGCGAGGCGGGCACCGTGAGGGTTTCGCCGCCAGCGGTGAACTCGACGGTCTTGCGGGTGATCCGGGTGACCGTCGCCGTGCGGTGGATGTTCACGCCGACCTCGCGGGCGTGCTTGACCGCGGTCCAGCGGCGCGGCATCGCCATCGGCACGCCGAGCTGCTTGCCCTCCTCGATCAGGGTGACGCGGCTGCCGCGTTCGGCGAGGAACTCGGCGAGCTCGAGACCGACCAGCGAGCCGCCGATCACGACGACGTTCCTCGCCATCGGGACGAACCGCAGGAAGCGGCTGCTCAGGTCACGAATCCGGTTTGCGCTCTTGGTGATTCCGGTCAGCCCCGCCACCTTGCCGAGGGTGCGGAAGAGCAGCGACTGGTCGGAGACGTCGCCAGACCCGGTCATCAGCGCGCGCATCGTGTCACCGGTCTGCACGTGCGGCAGGTCGCCGCCGGGCACGTTCGGGCGTGCGCGCACCGCGCCGGTCGCGACGATGACGGCGTCCGGAGCGAGCGCACGCACCGACGCCGCGGTGGCCGCGGTGTTGAGTCGGACCTCGACGCCGAGCCGTGCGGTCTCGCCGGCCAGCCAGTCCAGCAGGCGGCCGTTGTCGGGGGTAGTGAGGCTGGAGAACCACAGGGTGCCGCCGAGCCGGTCCGACTTCTCCAGGACGGTGACCCGGTGGCCGCGCTCGGCGGCGATCCGGGCGGATTCGAGCCCGCCCGGGCCGGAGCCGACGACGACGACGTGCTTGCGGGCCTTGATCGCGGGGAACGGCAGCAGGGTCTCGTTGCCGAGGGTGGGGTTGACCGCGCACAGCGGGGTGTCGTCCCAGAAGTTCTCCTGCACGCACACGTAGCAGTTGATGCAGGGCCGGACCTGCGCGGCGCGGCCCTCCTTCAGCTTGTTCACCAGCCCGGGATCGGCAAGCAGCTGCCTGCCCATCGCCGCGAAGTCGGTGCGGCCCTCGGCGATCAGCCGCTCGCTGACGTCGGGCAGCATCCGGCCGACGGTGATCACCGGAATCGAGACCGCGCGCTTGATGACCGACGCGTTGTCGGTGTAGTAGCCGACCTTGTCCGGCAGCGGGCCGTCGGTGAAGTTCGCGAACGCGTTGAGTGCGGTGCCGGTGACGTGGATGGCGTCCGCACCGGCCCGCTCGAACAGGACGGCGGCGGCGGCCGCCTCGTCGGCGGTCAGCCCGTCGGATTCGCCGTACTCCTGGCCCGCGACGCGCACGATGATCGCCAGGTCGTCGCCGGCGCGCTCCTTGACGGCGCGGATCACCTCGCAGGCGAGCCGGGCGCGGTTCTCCAGCGACCCGCCGTACTCGTCGGTGCGCTGGTTCGAGTAGCGGCTCAGGAATCCGCCGAGCACGTAGTTGTGTGCGCAGTGGATCTCGACGGCATCGACACCCGCCTTGCGGACCCGCTCGGCGGCGTCCGCGAACATCGTCACCAGCCACGCCAGGTCGTCGTGCGTTGCCTCCCGGTACGACGCCTTCTTGCCACCCTGGATCGCGGCCATCTTGCCGAGCTCCTCGGGCGTGCAGTCGACCATCGCGCTCATGTCGCCCGGCGGCTTCGGCTGCGACGGCACCAGCATCGCGCGGCCCTCGAGGGTGTCGATGCGGGCAACCCGACCGTGGTGCGTCATCTGCACGCACAGCTTGCTGCCCGCGTCGTGGACCGCGTCGGCGAGCGCCGTGAGGCCGGGAATGAACCGGTCCTCCGACAGGCCGGGCTCCTTGAGGCTGGTCGACCCGGTCGGGTACGCGACCGCGCAGCACCCGGTGATGATCAGGCCGGTGCCGCCGGCCGCGCGGGCGACGAAGTGGTCGATGTCGCCCTGGTGGATCTCGCCGTCCTCGCACAGGTTCATGTCCATCGCGGGCAGAACCACTCGATTGTCGAGGGTCATCGGCCCGATCGTGCCGGGCGCGAGGAGATGCGGGTATGTCTGGTTGCCGGTCGTCACCAGTCGAAGCTATTGACCATCCGCACCGTTCGTGCTGTCGCTCTCGCTCATCGGGACCGCCCGCGGCCGGCAGCGGCGTCCCGCGGACGGGGGACACTTGACGCACGGACCGAGAGCGGCGACGCCGTGACCGGGATTCGCACGATCGACACCCACGCACACGTGGACGCCATGGCGGTCCTGCACCTGCTGAAGGCGGACGTGCCGTGGCGGTTCCTGTCGATCCGATTCCACATCGCTCACCTGGGCGGTGACCTGCCGTTCCTGACGCAGCGCATCGAGGACAACTACGAGGACTGGGACGCCTTCCCGGACTCCCCCCGAACGCGCGGCATCCACCTACCGCCTGGAGCGAATCACTCCCCGTCCAGTTCGAGGAGCGAGACGCCGAGCGCAGTGAGCCGGAAACGCAGCGGTTTCCTCGTCACCGACTCGATGATTCCGGCCTCGTCCAGGCGCCGAAGCCGCGGGCGGACGAACTGGCTGGATCGACTCACCGCCTCGGCCAGGGTGTCCAACTTGACGGTGCGGTTCGCATCGAAGTAGTGGGCCTGGCCCAGGGTGAACAGGATCTCACCGATGGCGGCGCGATCAATCGGCGGTGTCGCCTCGTGGTCGAGCCCCACGTTCCGCGGAAACTGCTCATCCGCCAGCAGCACGCGGATAAGCGCCTCGAGTGCGTCGATCTTCTGCCTGCGCTCCGCGAGGTCGAGCAACAGGCGATGTTGCGCCTCGGCGATGATCTCCAGCATGTCGATCAGGTAGGGCGTCAGGTCTCCGCGGTTCAACGGATTCTCCGCGTCAGCGAACGCCTTGTAGTACCGATCCTTGTGGTCGGCGACGGTCGCCGACAATGCCAGACTCGCATGCGGAGCCAGCACCTGCCGGAGATCCAGCGCGAGCAGGTAGCGCCCGGTTCGGCCGTTGCCGTCGTAGAACGGGTGTGTGTACTCGAAGATGAAGTGCGCGACGATTGCTCTGATCAGCCGAGGGATCGAGTCGTCGCGTCCCTGGCTCAGCATGAGCGTCAGGGCGTGGTCAATCGCTGATTCGGGCAGCACGCCGGTGTGCACGACCTTGATGCCTGAGGTGATCGACACCGGTCCCTGCCGGAACAGCCTCCCGTCGGGGGCGTCCTCGTCGCGAATCTCGCCGTGAGTTGCCGCGTCGTAGACGGCCCGGATGTCGCCGAGTGTCTGCGGACTCTCGGCCTGGTCGTTGCCGATGTCGAGGTAGAGCCGCACCATCTCCGCGAACCGCTTGTTCGCGAGACGCTGTTCCGACTGCACCACATTGATTGCCTCGCTGATCTCCTTCCTGGTCGAGCGGACCTGTTCGATCTCGTTCGTTGCCTGGACCTCGTCGACGACCATGCGATGCAGGTAGTCGCTGCGCGCGCGGACTGGCAACCCGACCCATTCGGTCTGAATCTTGGGCTCGAAGCTCATGATCCGTTCGATCAGCGCCGCGACTTCGAGTGTCATCAGCGCGAACATCGAGTGTTCGCCAATCAATAGGTCCCAGTGGACGGCGGCGGGCGACTCGCGTCGCGCTCGTTCCTCAGCATCGGCGCCAGCACGATCTCGTTGGTGAAAGATCGACTTCAACGTCCGGTACGTCATCTGGTCCTTCCAGGTCCCTGCATCATGTAGGGACATGCCCAGGTGGTCATATTCTATCCAGATGATCGTGTAGATAAAATAGAGGCTACGTCTGTAAGTAGATGCGACGCAGACGAGTCGACCCACCCGGCGATCGGTTCGGTGATCGCCGGGCGGGCCGACTCGAAACTCTGTGGACGCACTGCGGAACGGAATCAGGCTCTCCGACCTGGACACCCAGGTCAGCGGCCCGATTCCGGCGGCAGTTTTTTACACGTCGTAGTAGAGCTGGAACTCGTAGGGGTGCGGCCGCAGGTTGACCGGGGCGATCTCCTGCTCACGCTTGATCGAGATCCAGGTCTCGATCAGGTCGGTGGTGAACACGCCACCCTCGGTGAGGTAGTCGTGGTCCTGCTCGAGGCGGTCGATGACGGCCTCGAGGCTGGTCGGGGCCTGCGGGATGTTGCGGGCCTCCTCCGGGGGGAGCTCGTAGAGGTCCTTGTCGACCGGCGCCATCGGCTCGATCTTGTTCTTGATGCCGTCCAGGCCGGCCATCATCTGCGCGGCGAAGTTCAGGTACGGGTTGCCCGAGGAGTCCGGCGCACGGAACTCAAGGCGCTTGGCCTTCGGGTTGTTTCCGGTGATCGGGATGCGGACCGCGGCGGAGCGGTTGCGCTGGCTGTACACCAGGTTGATCGGCGCCTCGTAGCCCGGAACCAGGCGGTGGTACGAGTTGATCGTCGGGTTGGTGAACGCCAGCAGCGACGGTGCGTGGTGCAGGATGCCGCCGATGTACCAGCGGGCCAGGTCGGACAGGCCCGCGTAGCCGGACTCGTCGTGGAACAGCGGCTTGCCGTCCTTCCACAGCGACTGGTGCACGTGCATGCCGGACCCGTTGTCACCGAAGAGCGGCTTCGGCATGAAGGTGGCGGACTTGCCGTGCTGCCAGCAGGTGTTCTTGACGATGTACTTGAACAGCTGCAGGTCGTCGGCCGCGGCGAGCAGGGTGTTGAACTTGTAGTTGATCTCCTGCTGGCCACCGGTGCCGACCTCGTGGTGCCCGCGCTCGAGCTCGAAGCCCGCGTTGGTCAGGTTGGTGGAGATGTCGTCACGCAGGTCGACGTAGTGGTCGTACGGGGCGACGGGGAAGTAGCCACCCTTCGGGCGGACCTTGTAGCCGAGGTTCGGGGAGCCGTCAGCGTTGCGCTCGTTGCCGGTGTTCCAGGAACCCGACACGGAGTCGAGCTGGTAGAACGCGCCGTTCATGTTCGACTCGTAGGAGACGTTGTCGAAGACGTAGAACTCGGCCTCGGCACCGAAGAAGGCGGTGTCGGCGATGCCGGTGGACTTCAGGTACTCCTCGGCCTTGCGGGCGACGTTGCGGGGGTCACGGCTGTAGGACTCGCGGGTGAACGGGTCGTGGACGAAGAAGTCCATGTTCAGCGTCTTGGCCTTGCGGAACTGGTCGATCCGCGCGGTGCTGACGTCGGGCAGCAGCATCATGTCCGACTCGTGGATGGACTGGAAGCCGCGGACCGAGGAGCCGTCGAACGCGAGACCGTCCTCGAAGACGTCCTTGTTGAACGCCGAGGCGGGGATCGAGAAGTGCTGCTGGACGCCCGGCAGGTCGCTGAACCGGATGTCGACGTACTCGACGTTTTCGTCGGCGATGTACTTGATGACCTCTTCGGCCGTGCTGAACGCCACGCTTGTGCTCCTTCAGTTGGGTCCGCGCCAGTGGTGACCATCGGGCGGGTTCGTCGAGGCGACGGTATGGACTCGGTGTTGCCCAGTAATCAAGTCCATGTTTCGCCAGTGTTACACGTCGCGATATACGACCCACGTCACATCGCCGACGCGCGCCGCCGGTGAGGTGCCGCGATGCGCCTATCCTGGACGGCATGGCGCGTATGACTGGATCTTGGCTCTCCGGCCCGGCGGCCGCACTCCCGATCGACGACGACGGTACCCCGAAGTACCGGGGGGAGCGGATCGGGTTGCCGGAGACCGGCCCGGGGTCTCTCGTCGGGAGCGGTCGCCGCATCGGGGCCCTCATGATCGACTGGCTGATGGCCGCCGGTGTCTCGGCGCTCATCTTCGCCCCGGTCGTATCGCAGATGCTCCGCGGTGAAGTCGTGGACGACCGGCCCACGCTGGTGGCGCTTGCGCTGTGGTTCGTGGTCGGAGTCGTCACGGTGACGCTGTTCTCGTTCACTCCCGGCCAGTTCATCCTGGGGCTGCAGGTCGCGCGGATCGACAAGCCGGTTCCGGTGGGCATCGTGCGGGCCCTCGCTCGGCAGGTGCTGCTCGTGTTCGTGGTGCCCGCGCTGATCACCGATATCGAGGGTCGCGGCATGCACGACCGCGCGACCGGCACCGTGCTGGTCCGCTCCCGGTAGGCGCGTCCGCCGGGTGGTACTCCACACGGTTGAGTGCTGCCCCGATGCCTGTTCTCGGCCCCACACAGCACAGAACGCTCACGACCACGTCGTTCGAATCGAGAGATTCGGCGAGAGGTGGTCGTGAGCGTTCTGTGCATCACGTGAGACGACCGCGGAAGGGCCGAGAACGCGCATCAGCGCGAAGCGCCCGCGCCAAGCGCCTACCGGCGGCGGATGGTGCGCTGCATGCCCTTCATCTTGGCGCCGCCGGGGAGCGGACCCTTCGGCATGGCCGGTCCGCCCTTGGTGCCGAGCGCGGCCAGCCGCGACTCGATCGTGTCCATCCGCTTGGTGTCGATGTTCTTGGGCAGCTTCATCAGGTACTTCTGCAGCTGTGCGAGCGGCACCTGCCCCTCGTCGTTGCCGACCACGATGTCGTAGATCGGGGTGTCGCCGACCAGGCGCGCGGTCTTCTTCTTCTCCTGCGCGAGAAGCGACTTCACCCGCTGCGGCGATCCCTCGGCGACGAAGATGACGCCCGGCCTGCCGATCACGCGGTGCACCGCATCGAGCTGGGTGGTGCCGGCGACGGTGTTGGTCACCCGCCAGCCGCCCTGCAGGTTGTCCAGCGCCCACGCCGCGGCACCCGCCTGGCCGTCCGCCTTGCCGTAGACCGTCCGCTGCACGCGGCGACCGAAGATGAGGAACGCAGCGAGCACACCGACCAGGATGCCGATCGGCAGCAGGAACCACTGGAGGCTGAACGGCAAACCGATCAGGAAGAACACGACGGCGAGGCCGACGACGGCGCCGATCATCAGCGGCAGCAGCAGCTTGTCTTCCTTGCGCTGCAGCTGGAACGCCTGCCACAGCTGACTGCGCCGTTCCTTCGACGCCGCCTTGCGGGCCGCCTTCGCCGCGGCCTTCGCTTCCTTGCTTGCCTTGCCCGCTTTACCGGTCTTGCTGCCGTTCGCCATACCCCACAGGATACGACCCGGGCGCCCGGTCGATCGCACCCGACCGGAGCGTCCGGCCGAGCACGAGCGGTCGGCGAGTCAGGCGCGGGTGAGGCGGGCGATCAGCGACCCGGCCTCCTGGGCGGCGTCGCCCCCGTCGGCGAGGTGGGCCTGACCCTCGGGGAGCGGGCGGCCGTGGTGGGCCATCGCCTGCGCGTAGAGCCGTCCGGCCCGGTAGGAGGACCGGACCAGGGGTCCCGCCATGACCCCGGCGAAGCCGAGCTCGGTGGCGAACTCGGAGTGCTCGACGAACTCCTCCGGCTTGACCCACCGTTCCACCGGATGATGCCGCGGCGACGGCCGAAGGTACTGGGTGATGGTGATGATGTCGCAGCCCGCGTCGTGCAGGTCGACCATCGCCGCCCGCACCTCCTCCGGGGTCTCACCCATGCCGAGGATCAGGTTCGACTTGGTGACCAGCCCGAAGTCGCGGGCAGCGGTGAGCACCTGGAGGGAACGTTCGTAGCGGAACGCGGGCCGGATCCGCTTGAAGATGCGGGGCACCGTCTCGAGATTGTGGGCGAGCACCTCGGGGCGGGCGTCGAACACCTCGGCCAGCAGGTCCGGGTGCGCGTGGAAGTCGGGGATCAGGTTTTCGACGCCGGTGGTCGGGTTCAGCGCGTGGATCTGCCGGACGGTCTCGGCGTACAGCCAGGCGCCCTCGTCGGGCAGGTCGTCGCGGGCCACCCCGGTGATGGTGGAGTAGCGCAGGCCCATCGACCGCACCGATTCCGCGACCCGTCGCGGCTCGTCGCGGTCGAGGGCGGCGGGCTTGCCGGTGTCGATCTGGCAGAAGTCGCATCGGCGGGTGCACTGGTCGCCGCCGATGAGGAAGGTGGCCTCCCGGTCCTCCCAGCACTCGTAGATGTTGGGGCAGCCCGCCTCCTCGCAGACCGTGTGCAGGCCCTCGGACTTCACCAGCGTCTTCAGCTCGGTGTACTCCGGACCCATTTTCGCGCGGGTCTTGATCCAGTTCGGCTTCCGCTCGATCGGGGTCTCGGCATTGCGAACCTCGATGCGGAGCAACTTGCGCCCTTGTGGGGCGGCGGCCGGTGAGTTCTCGGGTGCCACAGTCACGATGGCGATGCTACGCCCGTCACATCGGCGGCCCGCGGTCAGCCGAAGCGGTGCGTGGTGAACGCGGGCTCGGGTGCGGTTGCCGCGTCGAACGTGACCCGCTCGATGTCGTGGTCGGCCACCGGCAGCGTCCCGTCGAACGCGGCGGTGAGGGCCGCGATCACCGCCGGGATCACCTCGGTGACGGTCACCCGCCTGCCCAGTTCCCCGGTCAGCGAGCCGACGCCGGCATCGGGGATCCCGCACGGGATGATGTCGTCGAATCGGTCCAGTGCGGCATCGCAGTTGAGCGCGAACCCGTGCAGCGCGACGCCCCGTTGTACCCGAACCCCGATCGCGGCCACCTTCCGTTCGGGAAGCCACACGCCGCCGCGCAGGCCCGCGGGCAGCCACACCCCGGAGCGGCCCTCCACCCGGCCGCAGGGCAGGCCCAGGCCTGTGCAGACCGAGATGAGCGCCTCCTCGATGCGGCGGACGTAGGCGACCACGTCGACCGGTTCGGCGAGCTTGACGATCGGGTAGCCGACCAGCTGACCCGGACCGTGCCAGGTGATCTTGCCGCCGCGGTCCACGTCGATGACCGGGGTGCCGTCGGTGGGACGATCCTCCGGCTGGGTGCGGCGTCCCGCCGTGTACACCGACGGGTGCTCGAGCAGGAGCAAGGTGTCGCGGCCGCGGTCGTCGGCGCGGGCGTCCGCGAGGGTCCGCTGCAGCTCCCAGGCCTCCAGGTAGTCGACGAGACCGAGTTCACGGACCTCCAGCGGGTCGGCGCTGAACCGGGCGGACGCGGCGCTGCTGCTCATCGTCGACACGTTACGCCGGTGCCCCGGAGACGCCCGGCGACCACCCGCCGTCCCGGACGTTCGCCGGGGTCAGCGCCCGCGCTCGGCGGTCCGGAGGGCGTCGGCGATCGTGTTGTGCAGGAAGGTGAATCCCGTCGCCTCCAGAGCGCGGGGCACGGCCCGCTGGCCGTGCAGCACCGCCTCGTCGGCGAATTCCCCGACCGCGGCCCGCAGGACGACCCCGGGGACCACCCACGGCGTCGGGCGGTGCACCGCATGCCCGAACGCCCCGGTGAAGTCGCGGTTGGTCACCGGGTTCGGTGCGGTGGCGTTGACCGGGCCGGACAGTTCCGGGGTGGTCAGGGCGGCCCGGATGGCACGCACCTCGTCGTCGAGGGAAATCCAGGACAGGAACTGCCGACCGTTGCCGAGTCGGCCGCCGAGACCGGCGCGGAACAGCGGCCGCAGGCGTCCGATCAGGCCACCGGACGGGGCGATCACCGTGCCGCTGCGCAGCAGCACCGTTCGGGTTCCGGCGGCCGCGGCGGATGCGGCGGCGCGTTCCCAGTCCCGGCACAGGCCGGCGAGGAAGCCGGAACCGGCGGGGGAGTCCTCGGTGACGACGAGATCACCGGTGTCCCCGTAGAACCCGACCGCGCTGGCATTGACCAGCACCGGCACCGACCGGTCCGCGACGGCGTGTGCGAGCACGTCGGTGGGGACGATCCTGCTGTCGCGCAGCACCTGCTTGTATGCGCCGGACCAGCGCCGGTCACCGATCCCGGCGCCGCAGAGGTTCACCACGGCGTCGGCGCCGTCCAGGGCGCGGGAGTCGACCCGGCCCCGTTCCGGATCCCACCGGAACTCGTCGCGGCCGGCGACCGGACGCCGAACCAGCCTGTCGACCTGATGCCCGTCCGCGCGCAGCGCCGCGGCGAGGGCGGTTCCGATGAGGCCGGACGACCCGGCAATGGTCACGCGCATGGTTCGGGACTCCTCCGATGCCGGGGGTGACGGGCACCGTCGACCGGTCCACCGGGCCGAATGTGCCCCTCACCCGGAAACGGGCGGGGGCACCACCGACATCGCGATGGTGCCCCCGCCCGCCAGTGCCGGGTTGACCTACAGGCCGAGGTCGGCGTCGAACGCCGCGTCCTCGAGCCGCTGCTTGATCGTGGTCAGGAACCGACCCGCGTCGGCGCCGTCGACCAGGCGGTGATCGTAGGTGAGCGGCAGGTAGCACATCGACCGGACGCCGATGGACTCGTTTCCGTTGTCGTCGGTCACCACCATCGGACGCTTGACGATCGCGCCGGTGCCGAGCATCGCGGCCTGCGGCGGCACCAGGATCGGGGTGTCGAACAGGGCACCCTGGCTGCCGATGTTGGTGATCGTGAACGTGCCGCCAGCCAGCTCGTCCGGCTTGAGGCCACCCGAGCGGGCACGCTTGGCGATGTCGGCGATCGCGCGGGCCAGCCCGGCCAGCGACAGGTCACCCGCGTTGTGGATCACCGGGGAGAGCAGGCCCTGCTCGGTGTCCACCGCGATGCCGAGGTGCACGGCCGCGTGGTAGGTGATCTCCTTGGTGCCCTCGTCGTAGCTGGCGTTGACGTTCGGGTGCGCCCCGAGCGCCTCGACGACGGCCTTGGCGAAGAACGGCAGGAAGGTCAGGTTGACGCCCTCGCGGTCGGCGAACCCGGCCTTGGCCTGCGAGCGCAGCGCCGCAACCTTGGTGACGTCGACCTCGAAGGTCTGGGTCAGCTGCGCGGTGGTCTGCAGCGACTCCCGGGTCTTGGTCGCCGTGATCTGACGGATCCGGTTCGCCTTCTGCGTGGTGCCGCGCAGGTGCGCGAGCTCCGGACGCACACCGGCGGGGGTCGCGGCGGCGGCGGGGGCCGCGGCAGCCGGTGCGGCCGGTGCCGCGGCGGGAGCCTTCTTGGTCTCCGCGGCCGCGAGGACGTCCTGCTTGCGGATGCGACCACCGACACCGGTGCCGGTCACGGCCGCCAGGTCGACGCCGTTCTCCGCCGCGAGCTTGCGGACGAGCGGGGTCACGTAG
>NZ_JBSGXD010000019.1:0-104509 GCF_053609225.1 Rhodococcus sp. NPDC054953
GGGACGGGGTCACCGCGCGGATCGCGGCCCGGCTGGCGGAGGTCACCGCGGCGGCGCCGACCGCACCGCCGTTCACCGAACGCCTCGCCGCCGACGTCACCGACCTGCTCGCGGTCGGCGAGGCGGCGAAGGTGAACTTCACGGCGGGCCTGGTCACCTCGCTCAGCGGCATCGCCGGGTTCGTGCGGCAGGTCAACCCGGCCGACCGCTACAACCTGACGCACCCGGCCGAGTATGCGGCCGCGATGTCGGAACTGACCGCGGGACTGTTCGTCGCCGCCTCCGACCCGGGCGCCGTCGTCTCCGCGATGCTCACCGATCTGCGGGAGCACCCGTTCGAGGTGTCGGGTGGCCTCGCCGGGGACGCGCTGCTCACCGCCGCGACCGGCGGCGTCGGCGGGGTGGGGGCCGCCGCGGTGCGCGGGACCGAGCACATCGTGGACGCCGCCGACACGCTGGTCGACACCGCCCGGCTCGTCGACCGCGCGCCGGACGGGCATCATGCCGCGGACCCGCCGCCGGACACCGCGCCCGCCTCCGTCGACCCCGCCGCGCCGGGACCGGGACCGGAGCCGCGGGCCGATCCGACGCCGACCCCGCAGCAGCTCGCCGATGCGGACAGTGGCGCCCACCATGCCGCGACCGACAGCGGTGTCGAGGCCGACCGGACCGGCCACCAGAACACCGAGGGCGGCGACCCCGTCGACGTGGCGACCGGCGAATTCCTGCTCCCGGAAACCGATCTCACCCTGCCGGGGGTGTTGCCGCTGGTGCTGCGGCGGCGGCACCGGTCGAACCACCGGTTCGGGCGCTGGTTCGGGCGGAGCTGGTCGGCGACCCTCGACCTGCGGGTGGTCGTCGAGGACGCGGGCGTCACGTTCCTCGCCGAGGACGGCGTCATGCTCCGCTACCCGCACCCGGAGGTCGGCGCGGCGGTGCTGCCCGCGTCCGGGCAGCGATGGCCGCTGACCCGCACCGAGGCGGGCGGCTACCGGATCGACGACCCGGACCGCCGGATCAGCTGGCACTTCGCACCGAAACCCGAGCTGGCGGGGCTGGATTCGGCGCTCGGCAACGTGGCGATCAGCGCGATCACCGACCGGCACGGCAACCGCATCCTGCTGCGCTACGACGCGGACGGCGCGCCGACGGACGTCGTGCACTCCGGCGGCTACCGGGTGCGGGTCACCACGGCGGCGGGCCGGGTGACGGCGTTGGCGGTGGTGGACGGCGACGCGGCCGTGACGGTGCGCGAATTCGGGTACACCGACGGCGACCTCACCTCGGTGACGACCGGGGACGGCGGTACCACCCGCTACGAGTACGACGCCGACGGCCGGATGCTGGCGTGGGTCGACTCCAACGGCACCCGGATGGACAACGGCTACGACGCGTCCGGACGGGTCGTCACCCAGCGCGGCACCGCGGGAATCATGAACTGCCGCTTCGACTACCGCGAGCTGCCCGCCGGCCGGGTCACCGTCGTCACCGATTCCCTCGGCGCCGCCACCACCCACGGCTTCGACACGGACCTGCGGCTGCGGGACCTGATCGACCCGGCGGGCGGGCACACCCACACCGACTACAACGACCGGCGCGAGCCGCTGCGGGTCCGCACCCCGGACGGCGCCGTCACCGGCTACACCTACACCCCGGACGGGGACGTCGCCCGCATCGTCCGCCCCGACGGCGAGACGCTGACCGTCGACTACGGCGCGCCGAAACAGGCTGTCGCCGTGCACCATTCGGGTGGGGAGGTCACCAGGCAGGCGTGGGACGGCCGCGGCAGGCTCGCCGCGGTGACCGACTCGTCCGGCGCGCGGACCACGTACCGGCACCACGACACCGGCGCGGTCGCCCGGATCACCGACCCGACGGGTGCGACCACCCTCGTCGACTGCGACGGGGCGGGGCTGCCGGTCGCGATCACGTGTCCGTCCGGCGGTGTCACCCGGATTGAGCGGGACGGGTTCGGGCGGCCGGTCCGGGTGACGGACCCGACCGGCGCCGTGACCACCCGGCGGTGGTCGCCCGGCGGCCGGCTGATCGAGGCCACGGATGCCGACGGCGGCACCGAAACCTGGTGTTACGACGGGGAGGGCAACTTCCTCACCCACAGAAATGCGGTCGGCGGGGTCACCGCGTACCGGTACGGCCCGTTCGACCTGCTCACCGAGCGCATCGACCCCGACGGCGTGAGTACCCGGTACACCTGGGACACCGAACGGCGCCTCACTGCCGTCACCAACCCGCTCGGCGACACCTGGACCTACCGGTACGACCCGGCCGGACGCCTGATCGCCGAGACCGACTACGCCGGCGCGACCACCACCTACACCCGCGACGCGATGGGCAGGGCTGCGGCGGTGACCGGCGCGACCGGGGTCACCCGCACCCACCGCCACGACATCCTCGGCCGGCTGACCGAGGTGCGCGCCGACACCGGGGAGTACCGCCGCTTCGGCCACGACGCCGCCGGCCGGGTCACCGCCGCCGCGTCGGGACGCGGTGACGACGTCACGCACCTGATCGAACGGGGTTACACCGCAGCAGGTCTCGTGTCGAGCGAGACCGTGGACGGCCGCCGGGCGGGATACGAGTACGACGCCGCGGGCCGCCGCACCCGCCGGTCGGGCGCGTCGGGCGCGGACACCGGGTGGCGGTGGGATCCGGCGGGACGGTTGGCGGCGCTCACCGCAGAGGGGCGCACGGTCGGGTTTACCCACGACCCGCGCGGCGCAGTGTCGGGGTGGCGGCTCGGCGAGGTCGCGGTGACGCACACCCACACGCAGTCCGGGCGCATCGCCGCGCGGACCGTGACCGCGCATCCCGCGCCGGCTCTCGACCTCGGGCTCGGCGGACCGTCGAGCACCGTCCTGCGCGAGGACGGGTACGACTACCGGGCCGACGGCCACCTCACCCGGCACACGCGCCGCGCGGGGGAGACGGGGATGCGCACCGACTACCGGCTCGACCCGGTCGGCCGGGTCACCTCCGTCGACCGCGGCGACGGGCCGGGGGAGCGGTACGGATACGACGGGCTCGGCAACGTCACCCGCCGCGGCGACGACCGACGCGAATACCGCGGCAACCTGATCATCCGGGACGGCCGCACCCGCTACCGGCACGACGCGGCGGGACGACTGGTCCGCAAGACCGTCACCCGGCCGTCGCGGAAGCCGGACGTGTGGCGGTACCGGTACGACGCATTCGACCAGCTCGTCGAGGTCGTGACGCCGGACGGGCAGCGGTGGCGGTACAGCTACGACGCGTACGGTCGCCGCACCACCAAGAACCGGATCGCCGACGACGGGACCGTCGTCGAGCGGAACCGCTTCACGTGGGACGGTGCCCGACTCGTCGAACAGGAGACGGCCGGGCAGATCAGCAGGTGGACGTACCAGCCGGGCGGGTTCACGCCGCTGACCCAGTCCCGGGTCGACGGCGAATTCTTCGCGATCGTCACCGACCTCGTCGGTTCACCGGTCGGGTTGGTCGACCCCGCTACCGGGGTGGAGGTCGGGTCGGCGTCCGCGGACTTGTGGGGGCGGGCCAGCTGGCAGGGGGAGTCGACGCCGCTGCGGTTCCCCGGCCAGTACCTCGACGACGAGACCGGGCTGCACTACAACCTGCACCGCTACTACGACCCCGACCTCGGCCGGTACGTCACGCAGGACCCGCTGGGGTTGGCGCCCGCGGCGAATCCGAGTGCGTACCCGCACAATCCGACGGGGTGGATCGATCCGTTGGGGTTGGCGCCGGAGGCGTGCGGGGGTCACCGACCTCCCAATATGTCGCCCGATGGCGCGGGCCGCCATGGCGCGTTCAACCAGGTGAAACGCGATCTGGGTATCCCGGTCGGGCAGCAGCCGCTGGCTGTCGACCCGAACTATGATCGGCGAGGACGATTGCAGCCGGGTAGCAGCTATGTATTCGAGGTACCCGTCGAAGGTGGGGGGACGAGAAGAGTGACAATCCGAGACGACGCCGGGGGACACATTTTCGTCGACGACCCATCCCAGAATCGGGGACCGCACTTCAACGCCCCGAACGGTGATCACTATGACTACTGAGAGCGGTGATCTGTCGCTGGACCGGGCATCGTGTGCGGACGTACCGCTCCTTCGGTCGGTTTCGGCGGAGCTTTCGGACATCGACGTCCTTGGTATCGAGGTGAATCGTTCATCAGTTGCAGGACTAACCCCAGCTGCCGGCGTAGCGGAGGCGGCGCACGCTGCATCGCAAGCGTTGTCCTTGCTGTCGGACGAGTTATGGGGGCTCATGCTGGTCGCAGCGTCCTGGCCTACCCAGCCCCCCAATCGACTTGCCGCAAGCCTCGCGATGAAGCACAGGGTCTGGGGGCAATGGGAGAGAGAATCCGTCATGCTTCCGGTGGGTGCCCGGCACGATTTTCCGCTCACCCGGTCGGATGACAGGCTGCGGTTCGCGGGATGGCTTGACTGCGATATCGAGGAGTTCGGAGTTGCCATCGAAGTGACGCGAACGCATCCAGCGCTCTGCGTTCTGCATCCGGAGTCGGTGTCGGGGGATTTGCACTCGGTCATTGACCGCGCACTACAGGGTCTCGGTGATCCGGATCCCGACGGGGGCGAACTCCTTCGTCGACTCATTCCAGCACTTCAGCTGGGGGCACTAATCGTTCGTGGATTTGGCGTCTTCGACGACCGACGTGTAGGCGTCGACATTTACGCGCAGGCGCGAAGGATCGATGCGATCGAGGACAAGCTACCTGGCCAGGCGCAATAGCACACAATTATCGGATCTTACCGATCGGGAGTGCCCTGTTTGGCTGCGTCTCACTCGGCAACCCGTGTCGCACCGCCTCGAGACGGTCCAGGTTCGACCACTTGGCCGTACGCACTGATGTCACAGGCGGGTTCTGGTAGGACTCTTGCGACGACGAGACCGGGCTGCACTACAACCTGCACCGCTAGTACGACCCCGCGCTCGGCCGGTACGTCACGCAGGACCCGCTCGGGTTGGCGCCCGCGGCGAATCCGAGTGCGTACCCGCACAATCCGACGGGGTGGATCGATCCGTTGGGGTTGGCGCCGGAGGCGTGTGGGGGAAATCGTGTGTCCACGCAGTCCGGCTACCCGGAGAGCCCAATCTCGGCTGAGTACTTGCGGTCTGAACTTCTCGATCGACAGCTGTCGAGTCTATTCACGGATGACGGACGATTGCATGACGATGTGCTCGCGGGGGCGTATGACGTCATTCGAGGGGAGAATATTGGCAATCCGGAGTTCGCCCGGCAGGTCGCGGAGCGAGGTGGTGATGTTCGTGACTGGGCGAAGTTCACGAGTGGGTCGATGCCTTGGCAGCATGGCCGCGTGGAGGCTCACTTCTACATGAACCGGATGACTCTGGAAGTGATGTACGAATTGGACTACAAGTCGAAAGTGATGTGGTCAAGGTGATCGTAGAGCTGAAACCAGCAGGTGAGCGGGTTCCCAATACTGTTGGGGCGCCATATCCGACCCTGCTGGAGGGCAGATCAGATGTGCTGGAGATTGCAATCTCGCATCGGTCCGACACCACGTACCGGGTAATCGACCAGTCCGGGCTGGCGTCGATCTGGCCGGCTGGGATGTTCGACGTCGTGGACAACGCGGTGCCTGATGGATGGATCTTGATCCCGGGTCGAGGTGGGGGGCTGATGATCACCCACAG
This sequence comes from Rhodococcus sp. NPDC054953, assembly GCF_053609225.1. Lineage (NCBI taxonomy): Bacteria > Bacillati > Actinomycetota > Actinomycetes > Mycobacteriales > Nocardiaceae > Rhodococcus > Rhodococcus sp. NPDC054953. The sequence goes on from NZ_JBSGXD010000019.1 coordinate 5,695, forward strand.
AAGATTCGCTAGGGCGGGCTTCTGGGAGGACTACTTCGACGGCCATCCCGACGCGGTAGAGGAATTCGCGGACGTTGTTTCCGAACTTGGCGGTGGACGGTATCCGGTGAATCGGTGAGACGGGGCAGTAGGACATGACGCCTTTCGCCTCCGAACGCGCGTCATTCATGAACTCGAACGGTCAGCCGATCAGCCCGTTCACCGCAAAGCCGGTGCAACCAGAGCGGGGACTCGGTGGCGCGATGGCGCCAGAGTATGTCCGATCTCGAACCCACGTGGAGTTGTACTGATGCTGTCAACTTATGACGATGCCGCCCGAGCACTGAATGCGGTGCTGCCGAGTCAGATAGTGCGGGCGGAGTCTGCTCCGGGATTCTTCACGTTGTTCGGTCCTGACTGGCACGTCGTCGTCTTCTGCCGTTGGTGGTTGGCGTTCCCCGATGGTTTTATTGTCGACGGGGATTCGCTGGACGCGAAATCGGCGGCGACGGTGGTGGACTCGATGCTGGGGAGGACCGTCGACCGGTTCGCGTATGCGGCGGATCGCCCGGAAGTGGCCCAAATCGCTTTCGAGGATGGTGAAGTCCTCGGAATCGAGACTGACTCCGATTACGAACCCTGGTCGCTGCACACGCCGTTGGGTTCGTTTACTGCTGCGTTGAGCGATTTTCGGGGAGGGATGGCCGAGATGACCCTTCCCGTCCGGGGGTTGGAATGAGCGATGGGCCGCAGTCGGTGACGGGCGAGTCGGTGGTGTCGCCAGTGGGGCCCTGGCTTCACGTGGCGGTCGACGCCGACGTGCGCGCGATGACCGAACTCGCCGCGACACGGGGCGGGCGAGTTGTTCATCTCGACGGCGAGACTCTCACGAGCGTCGCCGCGGTATTCGACGGCTATGCGGTGGCCTTCGGCTTCCCGGACTACTTCGGACGGAACTGGGCGGCCTTCGACGAGTCCATCACCACGCTGGCCGGGTGTCCGTCCCCTATTCAGCTGACGGTGATCTCCGGTGCTGACGACCTGCTTGCCGACGATCCCGACGATCTCCCTGTATTCCTGCGCCTGCTCGACGAGGCGGGACGGTCCTGGTCGCGGATGTTGGGTCTCGGTCCGGAGTGGGGCGGGGGCGCCGTCGCCTTCAACACCGTGCTCGTGTGCTCGAGCAGCAGGGGCGCCGAGCGGCTGCTCCGAGCGCGGTCGTGGAAAAGGCCGGGGTGACAGTCGCCATTGACGACGCGGCGCTCCCACGGTTCCGGTCTACCGACGCCCAACAGAGTTGGATTCGCCCCGGTGGTCGTCGGGGAGCCGTGCTTGAAACGAAATGCCCGTCGAGTTCCAGGCAGATCAGCCCCGGGGACGGCCAAACGGTGTAGCAAAGCCGGGCGATCGAGCGATATCGACAACAGGACATGACCACTGTGGACATCGTGCCTGGACATCGCGTCGACGGCCCGATTGCGTGTTGCCGATGCTGTCGCTCGACAATCGGAGAGCAAATGAGGATGCGTGTCGTTGCCGTGCACGGTGCTTGCTTCGTACGGACTGCCTGAGCAGGGCTACATCGGCCGCGACATCTGTGAACAGCACGACTGGTGACGACAAGGATGCGGTGACGAACAGTGGCCAAGAAGAATGATGCGCTGGAGTCGCTCGACTTCGTGCTCACCCTCGGGACACACGTCCTCGGGATACCGGCGGGACTCCGGTCATCGATCGCCTCGGGTATCGCTGCCTCGATCGATGCACAGGTCGTCGGCCGCCTCCGCGACATGCCGGTCGATTCCCTGCGGGGCGCACTCCCGAAGGGCACCCGGCTGGGCGGACTCACGGGGTCGTCGCTCGGGACGGTTGCCGATATCGTGTGCGCGACGCCGCAAACCCTCGCGTCGGTTCCGGGCGTCGGCCCACGGTCGGCCTCCGCGATCCACTCCGAGGCAGTTGCGCAGCAGCAGCGGGTCCGGTCCGAGGTGCGATTTCGCCTCGACGCGGATGCCCGGGCCGCCGACGACACCGCAATCCTCACGTCACTGCTGGCGTTGCGTCAGGTCGAGCCGGCGGTCGAGCGGTTGCGGGCACCGGTGACGGCGCTGGGTGGCAGGGTCGACGTGCATCGAGCAGGGTGCGAGCGTGCCGGTAGCCGCTTGTCGATGTTCTTCTCCGGCAAGGCGAAGAGAGCGGCGGCGCTGGCAGCGGTGATGGGCATCGAGCAGATCGCGGCCGATCCGGCGGTGGTGAGGTTGAAGGCGGATCTGATGACTCTCGCGGACTCCCCGCCCATATACGCGGATCCGTGGGGCGACTACGAACGGGACGCGGCGGCGGTCAACGCGTTGCTGAGCCAGTTCCTTTCCGAGGGGTCGGCCGACGACGAGCACTCCGCGCACGGCTACCTGACACGGGAGTTCGTCGACGAGGCCGATCGAGTTGCCCTGGATCGGACTCATCTGCGGTCGTTCCTGCGTGGCTACCAGGCATTCGGGGCTCAGTACCTTCTCGCGCGGGGGAAGGCGATTCTCGGCGATGAGATGGGACTGGGCAAAACTGTGCAGGCGCTCGCCGTCGCGGCGCACCTCGCAGCCGAAGGCAAACAGCACACGCTGGTGGTGTGCCCGGCCAGTGTGGTGAGCAACTGGATCAACGAGACGGCCAAGCACACCGACCTGCGGTCGTGGCAGGTTCACGGACCCGAACGGACGACGCGACTCGACGCGTGGGCAGCGGAGGGCGGCGTCGCCGTCACGACCTTCGACACCCTCAAATCGGTTGTGGTGTCGACCGAACCGGACCTGCTGATCGTCGACGAGGCCCACTACATCAAAAACCCTGCGACACAACGGGCCGCGGCGGTCTGTGCCGTCCTCGACTCCAGCGACCGAGCCGTGCTGCTCACCGGCACACCGATGGAAAACAGGGTCGACGAGTTCAAGAACCTCGTCGGGTACGTACAGACGGCCGTGGCGCGGCGACTGCATGTGCGGGACGGCCTCGCCGGTGCTACGGCGTTTCGCAAGGCGGTAGCCCCCGCCTATCTGCGACGTAACCAGGTCGATGTTCTCGGCGAGCTGCCGGACCTGATCGAGGTCGAGGACTGGGTCTTGTTCGGCGGCCCCGATGCCACGGCCTACCGTCAGGCGGTCGCGGACGGAGGTTTCATGGCGATGCGGCAGGCGGCCTACGAGCCGGCGACCCGCGCCGGCTCGGCGAAGCTGAACAGGCTTCTCGAGATTGTCGAGGAAGCCGAAGCTGGCGGAGCCAAGGTGCTCGTGTTCTCGTACTTCCGCGGCGTCCTCGACACGGTCCGCGACGCGCTGCCAGGGGCGGTGTTCGGTCCGATATCCGGATCGACCGCGACTGCCGCCCGGCAGAGGATCGTCGACGACTTCACCGCCCACACGGGTAGCGCGGTGCTGCTGGCACAGATCGAGGCCGGCGGGGTCGGTCTCAACATCCAAGCGGCATCGGTCGTCATTCTCACCGAGCCACAATGGAAGCCGAGTACCGAAGCGCAGGCCGTCGCGCGCGCCCATCGGATGGGACAGATTCGGACGGTCCAGGTGCACCGCCTCCTCGCAAAGGACAGCGTCGACGAACTGATGCGGTCCGTGCTGGCGAAGAAGTCGGACCTGTTCGACGAGTACGCGCGGCGTAGTCACGCCAAGGAGTCCGATTCCGCGTCGACCAGTGCGGGGTGGGACGGCGGCGTCGTGCCGACGGAACAGGATTTTGTTCGGGCCGAGCGGGAACGATTGGGGTTGGGTCTGGTTGGCGGGCGCGCCGACCATCCTGACCAGTCCGAAGACAGGCATCGGTGACGGCGCGGCCCAGTAGGACTTTGTTGGGTGGGGAACGTGCGGTGACAGGTGAATCTTCTTATCCACCAGCTAAATTGATCTTGTTCACGACCTTTCGCGGAGTTGCCAACCCAGATCGCGCCATCCATCCGCGCACACCAGGTTCACCAGGCGTTGGTCGGCGGACCCGGCGCCCGCGACACACGGTTTGGTCGTTCGCTAGTCTGCGACGGAAATCCGGGCGAGACGAGGGGGGGTCGGGTGGCGGTGGCCTCGATCGGCGGCGGTGGTGAGACGTTCGATACCCGTCTGCGACGCGAAGCGATGGCCTGGCTGACCGTCAGAACCAACGACGGACTCGAGTCGATCACCCGAACGGACCTCGAGGACTTCGCGATCGACGGGCAGCCGTTCAAGCTCGTCGACCGAACGCGCGGCATCCGCAAGCCGAAGGAGATCGCGGCGGCGCTGTCGATCAGCACCACCTACCGTCCCGTCGGCGCCGAGCGACCGTACGAGGACGAGGTCGGTGCCGACGGCTTCCTTCGCTACAAGTGGTCGGGTACCGATCCGGACCACATGGACAATCGTGGCCTGCGCAACGCGATGAACCAGGGTGTCCCGCTGATCTGGTTCTACGGGGTGGGGGTCGGCACCTTCCAGCCGATCTACCCGGTGTACATCGTGGCCGAAGAACCCGAGCAGCATCAGTTCGTTGTCGCGACGGAGGTCGCCCGCGACCTGCATCGACCGGACACCCCGGCCGAGTCCCAGCTGCGGCGCTACGTGATCGCGGAGACGAAGCGTCGTCTGCACCAACCGGTGTTCCGGGCCACGGTAATGCGTGCCTACGACACCCGGTGCTCGGTCTGCGCACTCGCGCACGGGGAACTGCTTGACGCCGCGCACATCGTGCCGGACGCCGACGCCGCCGGCATCGCCTCGGTGACGAACGGGCTCGCGATGTGCAAGATCCACCACGCCGCCTACGACGTTCACATCCTCGGCGTCACGCCCGACCTGGTCGTCGAGATCCGCCAGGACCTGCTTGAGGAAATCGACGGGCCGATGCTCGAGCATGGCCTCAAGGAGCGGCACGGGCAGAAGTTGATGGTCGTGCCGGCCACCCGTTCCGAGAGGCCCGACCGTGACCTGCTCGCCGTCAGCTACGCGAGGTTCCGCGGAGCAGGGTAGGGCGACAGCGCGGGTGACCGATGCTGTGCGGCCGGTTCTGCCGTGCGGCGCTGGATGTCGTGTGAATGAATGACAGGGCGCATGGTGCGGTTGCCGGACCGTCAGAGTGCGCGTGTACCTTGCGATTCCGGTGAGGTGTATCCGCGAGGTGATTGACGAGAGGTGGCAATTCTCCCAACACGGCGAGCGGCGGCCGATTTGTCCGCCCGCGCCGTCGAGGGTGGGAATGGCACGTATAACGTCTCGACCTGATACGCGGTCGATTCCCGCCGGAACGCCCGGAGCATCACGTTCCGGTCCGGTGTCGACGTTTGCCACGTCGGTGCGGTCCAATCCAGAAAGAAGCGAGAAGCAGTAGTTGTCAACAGTGCGCGATCCGTTCGACTTCAGTGACTATGCGGGGTCCCGGCCCGACTCCGACACGTCGTGGTCGGCTGGCACGTCCAACACGGCAGCGGCCTTCGACCCGTTCTCGGGGGAGTCGTCGACGGCCCCCGGTGACGCGGGAAGCGCCTTCGGCGGATTCGCGTCCGGGGGGACACTGGACGTGTTCGGTGCACAGGCGGCGCGGCTGACCGCGTCCGCGCTGTCAGGCGAGCCGCCGGTGAAGTGGCTGGTCGCCGCCGGCGTGGCCGCGGTCGTCGGTGCCGGGACCGGCGTCGGGGCGGTCATCGCCGGTGGGCCGACGATTGTCGCGTTCCTCGGCTGGCTGCTTGCCGGGCCCGCCGCTGTGCTTCTGCTCGGCGGATTCACGACCCGCGACACCGCGCAGCGGGCGCTCCCGTCGTACACCGAGAAGGCTGCCGCGAAATGGTGCTACGGGATCGTCGCGGCCGTCGCACTCGTCGGCATCGTCCTGGGCGCCTGGTCGATCGCGGACTGGGCGGGTCGGCTGTGAGGGCGCGGTCGGGGGCCGCGGTCGGCGTACTCGCCGCGCTGCTCGGGTCGTTCGCGCTGATCACCCCGTTCGCCGCCGCCCAGCCCGCACCGTCGGCGGTCGGCGACTTCGGTGCCTGCCTCGCCGCGCGGCAGGAGGGCGACGTCCTGCTCGTCATCGACGAATCCGCGAGCCTCCAGGCGTCCGATCCGGACGCGGCACGTGTTTCGGCCGCCGGCTACCTGGTGGACCGATTGGCGTCGTTCGTCGATTCCGCGGGTGTGAGCCTCAACGTTGCGGTCGCCGGCTTCTCCGAAGACTTCACACTCCACGCGGGATGGACGGACCTCACGGACGCGACCCTCGCCACCGTGCAGGGGTCGGTCGACGCCTTCACCGATCGAGCCACCGGGATCGACACCGACTACCGCAATGCCCTCGACGGTGCCCGCAGCACCCTGGCCGAACGGGGCCGCGCGGCGGACGGCGGCAGCCGCTGTCAGGCGGTGGCCTGGTTCTCCGACGGCAAACTCGACTACACGCCGCGCGACGCCGAGAAGCCCTATGCGCCCGGTGTGTCCCTCGCAACCGATGCGGGAGTCGGGCAGGTCATCGAGAAGGCGGCCGAATCCCTCTGCCGCCCCGGCGGTGTCGCCGACCAGCTGCGATCCTCGGGGGTCACGACCTTCGGGGTTGGGCTGGCCGCGGGCACCGCGCACCCCTCGGACTTCGGCCTGATGCGGGCCATCGCGACCGGCGACGACCCGGAGGCAGGTGCGTGTGGCGCCGTGACGACGCCGCGACCCGGCGACTTCTACGTCGCGCAGAACATCGACGACCTGCTCTTCGCCTTCGACGCGCTCAGCACCCCTGGTCAGGCGCCCCTCGTGCAGGACCGGGGCGTGTGTGCGCGGGAGATCTGCGACGACGCGCAGCACCGCTTCGTGCTGGACAACTCGATCGCATCGGTGACCGTCCTCGGCTTCGCCGATCGGGAAGGGCTCGTCCCGACCTTGGTGTCACCGAACGGCGACGCCCTCGCCCTCCCTCGGGATGGGGCGGCCGGACCGGTCCAGGCCCGCGTCGGGGGAGCCGACGTGACCTACGAGTGGTTGTCCCCGCGGTCGGTGTCGGTCTCTATGCGTTCCGCGGATTCGGTTCGGTGGCAGGGCATGTGGGCAGTTGCCTTTGTTGACCCGGACGGGTCGAGGCCGGACGCGCGGTCGAAGTCAAACGTCCACATCACCGGTGGCCTGTTCCCGGCGTGGCTCGGCTCGAGCGGTGCTGTCGTGCGCAGCGGGGACACGGAATCCGACCTGCACTTCGGCGTCGTGGACGCCGACCGGAGCGAGATCGACCCGACCACGCTGCAGGGCACCGCGTCGCTGTCGGCCTCGTTGACCGACAGCGCCGGCGTCACCCGTCAGCTCGCCGACGGCGTCCCCAAGGATCGCATCGGTGAATCCCGGAAGCTGGATCTCACCGACGTCCCGCCCGGACCGGCGACGCTGCGCCTGACACTCGACGTGACCACCGCCGCCGCGCGGTCCCCCGAGGGCACCGTCATCGCGCCGGGGACGACGCTGGCGCCGCAGTCGGTGGACATCCCGCTGACGGTCGCGCCGCCGAACGGGTACCCGACCGTCGCGCCACGGATCGACTTCGGCACCGTCGAGGGTGCGGGCCCCTTCGCGGGGGAGCTGCTCGTCGAGGGCAAGGGGTGTGTCTGGCTCGAGCCGGGTACCCCCGCGCGCATCGACTCCGCACCCGACGGGACCGGCGCGCCTCGGCTGACCGGGTCGGCCGCATCCGCGGCGGACTGCCGGCAGGTGGCGGATGGCGAACGTGCCGCCCTGCCCGTCGAACTCGCCGTCGATGCCGCGGGCAACGGACCGGTCAACGGGTCGGTCCAGGTGATGGTCGCCCCGGAGGGGGAACCCGACCGCGCGATGCCGGTCGACGTGCCGTTCACCGCCGAACTGAGGAAGCCGATCGATGCGGGACGGTTCGGTCTGATCTTCGTGCTGGCCCTGGTGGCTAGTGTCCTGATCCCGCTGGGACTGCTGTGGCTGCTCAAATGGCGCAACGCGCGCATCTCGCAGGAAACCCTCAAGGCCCAGCGGTTCGACGTGACCATCCGGGACGGCGAGGTGCTGCGCGATGGCGAGTCGGTGTTCGTCAGCGAGCACGGCTGGACCATCGCCCCCGGGCTGGGCAAGCCCACCCGGGGCATCAGCCTTGCGGGTGTGGACCTGCAGACCCGAACCGGACTGTCGCCCTTCGGCTCCGGTGCGGTGACCGCGACCGTGGCCGGACGCGTCTGCGCATCGAGCACGTCCGGGGTGCCCGATCGGAACGGCCGCGCGACTTTGCCGCTGGCGGTGCGCAACACCTGGATCGTGGCACACGACCCGATGGGGCCCGCCGACCTGGCCACGGTGGTGGTCCTGGCCGGTGGCGACACCGGGCCGGAGGCCCGCGACCGTCTCGTCACGGGCCTGCGGGACCGGCTGCCCGGGGTGGTCCGGGGCATCCGAGACCGTGCGGACCGCGGGCCCGCATCGGGTTCGACGACGCCCGCGGCACCCACGGCGCCCGCGACCGCGTACGACCCGTTCGGTCCGGCGCCGAGCAGCCCGGCGCCGAGCGGCCCCGCGGCGCCGGCCGCGCCGGCTGGTGTCGCCCCGGCCGCGCCGGAGGCCCTGCCGTTCGACCCGTTCCGGCCGCCGACCCCGTAATCGCGACTCGGCTCTCAGCTTTCAAGCTCTCTCGATGTGGAAGGACCGTAATGAGGCGGTTTCTCGTAGTTGGATGCGGTGGATCGGGCGCGGTCACGCTCTCGTACATGATGGACCAGCTGCGCTCGGACCTGGCCGCGGTCGGCGTTGACCGGATCCCGAGCGGCTGGCAGTTCGTCAGCATCGACGTGCCGACGGCCCCGGAGTCGGGACCGGACGGGCTCGACAATGTGCGTGACCAGGGCGGGTACTACTTCGGCAGTGGGCCGCAAGGGGATTCGTACGCCGTGCTCGACAATGCGCTGACCAACCAGCTCATTGCGCGGAACCGGCTCGACGCCATCGCCACCTGGGCTCCTCGGACCCCGTCCGACGTGACCGTCCCCATCGGCTCGGGGGCGGGCCAGTATCGGGCGCTGGGCCGGATGATCACCCTGAGCAAGGCGGGTGGGATCCGGGAGATCCTGCAGCGTGCCTGGGAGCAGCTGTCGACGGTCGAGACGGCCACCGAGATGTCCGCCCTGAACATCCCGGGCGGCGGATCATTCGAGCCGGGTGAGTCGCCCATCGTCCTTGTCGTTTCGTCGATGGCCGGCGGCGCCGGCGCGTCCATGGCGCTCGACGTATGCCGGCTGCTGACCCTGATCCCGGGCCTCGATCCGCGGCTGATGGGCGTGTTCATGGTCGCCCCGGACATTTTCGATGGGCTGGGCCGGAGCGCGACGACCGGTGTGCGGGCCAACGCGCTGGCGATGCTCGGCGAGATCGTCGCCAGCCAGCTCGGCTCGGCGCGCGAGCACGACGTCGAGATCCTGCGCGCGCTCGGGCAGCAGCACGGGGCAGGGGAGAACGTGCCCTTCGCCCGGGTGTTCCCCGTCGGCCGGCGGGTCGGCGTCGAGGGCGCCCCGTTCGGGGACGGCTCGACGACGGCCGTCTACCGGGGACTCGCCCGCGGGCTCGCGGGTCTGATGATGAGTGGCACCGCCACCCGGCAGTTCGTCCAGTACGACCTCACCAACGGGGCCGGCCTGCCCGGTCAGCGGGAGAACATCGGCTGGGGTGGGCAGTGGGACAACCTGCCCTGGGGCACCTTCGGCTTCTCGAGCCTGAGCATGGGACGGGACCGGTACGCCGAGTACGCGGCCCAGCGGCTCGCGCGCAGCGCCGTCGACCGGCTGCTCGACGGCCACCGCGACCCGGGTAGCCCGGTGTCCGACGACGACCAGATCGCGGGCATCCTCGACAGCCAGTGGAACACCCTGCTCGGCGAGATGGGACTGCCTGTGGTGCACGCGGATCCGCGGTCCGCGCAGGCCGGTGTCGGTCAGTGGCTGACCCAGCAGGTGCTGCCGCAGGGTGACGCCACCCGGATGGCCGGTCAGATCGTCGAGAACGAGCTGCGCGGCTACCTCCCGTCCGGGTCCGGTGTCAACGCGAACCAGTGGGTGCCGGAGGTCCGGCGGGCTCTCGATCAGCGGCGGCAGGTATTGCGGACGTCGGCGGAGCAGCACGCCGTCGCGCACGCCTATCAATGGCACCGTGGTGTCGGGGAGCGGATCGAGGCCACCGTCGCGAAGGCGCTCGCCCAACTCGGGTTGCCCTACGCGACCGCACTGGTGAAGCGGCTCGCGGCGTACCTGAACGACGTGGTGCGCCCCACCGCCGAGGACCTTGCCGTGCAGCAGGCGCCGTCGGACATCGTCGCGCTGTCCGACGAGACACAGCAGGCGCTCCCCGGCCAGGGGTTCATCACCAGCGACGCGGTGTTCATCGATCAGGTGCTCACGGACGCGCGTGGCGGTGTCCACCGTCAACTGTTCGCCTCGCTGTCCGGCAAGGCCGCCGAGGTGGCGGTCGCCCTGGTGCCCGAACTGCTGCACCCGCTGCGCGACGCGCTCGACGACCAGCAGACCGGGCTGCGGCGCGCCCGCAGTAAGCCGGCCAGCGACGTCGGGCTGGCCCGGCTGGCGACCGACCAGTACGGGGCGTGGCCCGCCGATGCGGCCGACCGGGTGCCGAACCGGTTCGCCGAGGCCAACAACGAGGTGATGCTGACCCCCTCCGGCGACTTCATCGCCCAGTACCGCAGCGACCTTCCCGTCGCGGTCAGCGGCGGTGGCCTCGGCACCGTGCCGTTCGGTGACGCGGTGAAGCAGGCGGTCGCCGCGGTCGTCACCGGATTGTGGAGCACCATCGACGGCAGCACGGCGCCGGGTGCCTCGCGGCCGGTCGTGGAGCGAACGGCGGCGTGGCGGTCACGGGCGTTCCCGGCCGACCCCGGCACCGGGGAGGCGCTGATCCCGTCGGCCGCACGGTACGACGTGCACGTGGCGCCGAGTGACCTGCTGGGCCGGGCACGCAAGTATGTCGCGCGCACCGGGGAATCCTTCGACCGGTTCTGCCGGGTGTCGTTGCGGGAGTACATCGAGGACGAGACGGTTCCCGAGTACGCGCGGGAGGAGCGGCGGGAACGCCTGCGCGCCAGGTTCACCGAGGCGCTCTCCCTCGCGCGTCCGCTCGCGAGCGTCAGCCGACCCGCGCTCGAGGCGCTGCATCCGGGGCAGCAGGTCGAGTACCGGTACAAGTTCAGCGCTGTGCCGTTCCTGAACCTGCCGGTCTCCGAGGACCTGGCGATGGTGCTGCAGAAGAACCCGATGATCGACCGGGACACCGAGGCGGAGTTCGTGCGGTTGCTGTCGGACGAGGACAAGCTCACCCGCGTCGACATCTTCGGCTCGTACCCGAACTACTCGCCGCTGGCGTACGACTCGGTGCTGACCCCGGCCGCCAAGCAGTGGTCGGATTCGACTCCGACACAGCAGAACTCGTTCTGGCAGTGGCGCCGGTCCCGGCCGCTTGCCGCGTCGCTGCCGATGCACGACGACGAACGCCGGGCGCTGACCGCGGGCTGGTTCCTCGGCCTGGTCGTGGGTCGCCTGCGTCTGCCCGCCGAACCGTACGACGAGCCGGTGCGGGTGTGGGATTCCCGGACGGCCGGCTGGGTGGACTTCCCGCATCCGATGCTGACGCCGCCGGCCGCGTTCGTCGGGCCGAACGACTGGCTGCCCGCGGTGCTGGAGTCGGTGCTGCTGGCGATGTCCCGGTCGCACGAGCCGCCGGTGATGAGTTCGATGCTGCCCTACCGCGTGCTGCGGGGAATCTACGACGACACGGCGGAGAAGCCGGCCAGCGGAATCCAGCCGCTGTCGGCGAAGGCGCTGGTGACCGAGTGGCTGCGCACCGGTGACACCGGCACGGGATGGAACTCGCAGGTGTCCGGGACCGGCCCGGACGCCTCGATCGACGCCCGCGCCAAGGGCGCGATCGAGTGGCTGAGCAAGCCCCGAGACATCACCGGGGAGCACTACATGGCCCCGGGCCACGACGGCGCGCCCGGCGGCGGTGTCTTCTCGTCGGTGACGGTGCGCGAGCAGGCGTCGCGGACGCCCATGTTCCGCGACGTCGCCCCGGACGTGTACTGGGCGACGGGCGAGCTGATCCGGTTGATCGAGCAGTGCACGCCGCTCGCCGAGAACCCGCAGCAGGCGACCGTGACCGGCGCCACCGGCCCGGCACCGCAGGCGCCGGTGTACGTGGTCCCGGACGGCGGTGCGTTCTGACATGGGCGTCACGGATGGCACCGTGCTCACGGTGGTGCTCGGCCCGGGCGGCCCGGTGCGGGGTGTGCGGGAGGTCCTGACCGACTTATCGGCGGCCGGTCTGGTGTCGGCGTTCGTCTGGGTGGACGACAGCGGTGTGTCCGCCCACGCGGCGCGCGTGAGTGCCTACGAGATCGACGGTGGTGTCACCCGGGCGGTGCAGCTGCAGGACCTGCTCGCCGCGCGCCGCGTCGACCGGGTCCGGGTCTGCGTGCTGGTGCCGTGCGCGGAGGGCACAACGCCGGTCACGGCCGAGACCGAGCGTGCCGTCGCCGAACTCGTCTCCTCGAATTCCGGTGGCGCGGACGTCGTTCGGCTTCGGCTGCTGCTCCTGCGTCCCGGTGACCGCCGTTCGGGGTCCGCCGTCATGACGCGGGCCGGATGGCACAATCTGCTGATCGCACCCGAAGAGTCGCGGGGTCCGGGCATGGGACACCTGTCGCTCCGGGCGACCGACGACTCGACCGCGGTCGGGCGGCACGCGGCCCCGGTGGTCGCCGGGGTGGCCGGGCTGTGGGCGGATGTCGCGCACGCGCCGTTCGACGGTGACCCGGTGCTGCCGGGCAACGCCCTGCGGGTGGTGCGCACCTTCTACCGTCGGCTCGACACCGCCGACGTCGAGCATCGGCTGCGACGCGAGGTGCTCGATTTCGGTGGGCAGCTGCCGCTGCCCCGCGACGCGGGAACGTCCGTGGTCTACGTGGAGGACGCGGCCTCCGCCGCGCACACGATGGCGCAGGCGGTGTGGGGTCGACACCGGCACCTGTTCCGGGGACCGAGGGTGGCTGCCCCGGCCGCACCGGAGCAGCAGCCGCTCGGGTTCGGGGCCGCCCTGACGATGTTCTTCTCCTTCCTGTGGGCCGTGCTGCGGAACGCCCCGACGGAGCTGTTCGCGCGGGCGGCGCACTCGGTCGCGGCCTCCACGGCGACCGTCGCCGACCGGGCGCTGCTCGGCGCGGTGCCGGGGGCGTACAAGATCGTCGTCAACGGTGTCGGCGCGGACGGCAGCCGGGTGGGCTGGGGCGACTACGAGGCCGCGACCCGCACGATCGCGGACACCCTCGACACGGCAGCATCCGGGCAGCGACCGGACAGCCAGGCGGGTGCCGCCGACCTGTCGGCGGTGTGGCGGGACTACGTGCGAGGTGGATTGACGCTCGCGGATGCGAGTGAGCGGTCCGCGGATCTGCCGCCCGCTCAGGTGGGTGCGCACCGGGCGATCGTGCGGTCGGCCTCGGATGTCGCGCCCGGGCCGGGCGACACCTTCACGGACCTGGCCGGGATCGTCTCGGCGACGCTGAACGTCCAGGCGATCGACCCGGTGGACCTGCTCGCGCTCGACGACGTGCGGCTGCAGTTGCGGGACCTCGAGCAGGACCCGGCGCTCGGCGTGGAGGCCCGGCGCGCCGGCACCGCGCTCGCCGGCTGGTGGGACCGGATGCGGGGCAGCTACGCGGCCGGGTTCGGTGGGATCCTCGTGCGCGGGTTGACCGACACCCGTGCCGAGGTACGGGTTCTCGCCGAGCGGATCGAGGCGGCGGTGACCCGCACCGACGTCGACGAGATCACCGCCGCGCGGCATCGCCGGCTGGTGCGCCTGGCGCAGCTGTCGTTCCTGGTGCTCCTCGCGGTAGCGGTCACCGCCGGAGTGCTGTCGTGGCTGGACGTGACCTCGTGGTGGATCGGCGGGTCGGTCATCGCCGCGGGCGTGCTGGCGTGGTCCGGGTTCCTCGCCCGCGAGTTCATGATCGAGCGGCATGGCGTGGCGCGGTTGGTGGCGGAACGTGAGGCAGCGACGCGGGCACTCGACGCGGATCGCGCGAATCTGCGTGTCGCACTGCGGGATGTGCAGCGTCTGTCGATGGCGTACCGCCAGTACCTGTCGTGGAGCCGGGCGCTGGGAGCGTTCCTCGGGAAGCCGCTCGGGGACAGCGACGAGGCGGCACCGACCCGGCGGTGGATCGAGTGGGGCCTGCCGCGTGGCACGGTGCTCGGCGCCGCCCGCCCCGACGCCGGGCAGGTGACCCGGCTCGCCGAGCAACTCCGGCACGACCTCCTGACGGTGGGCTGGCTCACCGAGCCGTGGGACGACCTGTGCGGGGCGGCGGGAGACCGGCTCGGCGCGGCGGCGCAGGACGTCCGCCGGAATCCGGAACTGCTCGCGTCGAAGGCCGGTGCGGGTTCGGGATCGGCGTTGGACGAGTGGTCGGTCCGGCTCGGTCGCGGTGAGATCACGGCGACCGATGCGGACGTCCTGTGGCGTCGCGCGCAGGACGGACTGGACCTGGTGAACGACCAGCGGGTGCGTCAGGTGCTCGATGCGGTCGACGCGGACGATCACACGCGCGGGGTGCGGATCAGCCTCGACGAGTTCCTCGCCGGGGTCGGCACCTCGGTGGACAAGGGGTTCTTCGATCGAGGGGTCTTCACCGATGTGGCGACCACGAAGGGGCTCACCGCCGTCGTCGGTGACCGATCGACCGTCGCGCGTGTCGGTCTCGGCATGGTCGCGGTGACCACCCAGTTCGGCGAGGGCATCTCGGATGAGGACCTCATCTCGGGAGAGGCGGACCGCGGACCCGAACCCGTTGTTCCCGTTGCCCCGGCGTTCGACATTCGTCCCGCGCAGCGGACCGGCGACGTGCTCACCGCCCCCGTCGTCCACCGCGCGCCGGTGGTGGACGGCATCGAGTTCTAAAGAGTGAGGGGACCCATGTCCGATACTGCGTTTGAGATTCTGGTCGGGGTGCGTCAGCGCCTGGTCGAGGCCGGCACCCTGCCCGGCGGGGTACTCAAGGACGCTCAACTGCAGCAGATCGTGCGGTCGAAGCGGCAGACGGTCGCCGAGGTCGAGCAGATGCTGCCGCGGAGCGCGAAGGACGCCGCCCCCGCCCTCGCGGAGGCGCTGACGGCGGCAGCCGAGCCAGCCGCCGCCGCAGGCGGACGCTGGCCGGGACCGTCGTCGCGGGGCGACGCACCGGCCGCCCGCCGCGATGACGCGCTGATCGATCTGGGCACCGCCGACTTCTGCGAGTATGCGCACGAGCAGTCGGATCACCCGGTCACCCGGGTGGTCGTCGCCCGCGAGCCGGGTGGCGGGCACCGCCTCAGCTGGGATCGCGTCGACGTCCAGCCTGGCGAGATCGCCCTGTACCGCGTCGTCACCGGTGAGGGGATGCGGGCGTACAAGCCCGAGGCCGGGCAGCTCGTCGGGGTGACCCAGGGGACGCACGTGGTGGACACGGCACCCCCGGCATCGGCGGTCCGCTACGTGCAGGTGTGGTGCCACGTCGGCAGCCACAATCGGGACGCGGCCCGCAGGCAGCCGATCCTGGTCGCGGAGGGGCAGATCCTCACCTCGGTCGCCGACTTCCTCGTCGTCGAGGACGAGGGCACCGTGATCGGACAGTGGTCGGCGTGGCCGGGCGTCGACAGGGTGCGCGTCCTGCGCATCCCGCTCGACGGTTCCGTTCAGATCGACAACGACCCGCGCCACCGGATCCTCGTCGACACCCCGAATCTCGGTGGCTTCGTGGATCCCGACGCCCGCCGCGGCATGCGGTACCTGTACCGCGCGATCTGCGAGATCGAGGTGGACGGCCGGACCCAACTGTCGCCGCCGGCCGAGGTGGAGGTCGCGGTCTCCGCGGTGCTGGCGCCGGTGACCGACCTGACCGTCGCCGTCGCGGACGGGCCGTCCGGCGACACCCGTTTCGGCCTGACCTGGACCCCGCCGCCGGTGGGGCGGGTGGTGATGTACCGGACGGCGACGCCGCCGCGGCCGGGCCTGTCCCGCACCGCCCTGGAGGACAGCGCGCTGGAGGTGTCCGGCGGGCTGCCCGCGTCGGCTCGGCTGGTCCATCCCATCGTCGCGGGGGACAACGGGGCCAACCGGATGGCCGACGTGTCCTGGCCCCGGGACTGGGTGCGGGCCTACTTCACCCCGGTGACCGTGCTCGACGGGCGGGTCCAGGTCGGCTCGACGGTGACCGCGACCCGGCCGCTGCCCGCGCTGAGCGACGTGCGGATCCACGAGCGCGGCTTCGAGCAGGTGCTCACGTTCCCCTGGCCTTCCGGCGCCGTGTCGGTCTCGGTTCATCTCAGCGCACCACTGATCGACGCGGGTGACGTCCTGTCCCGGCGACCCGATCTCGACATCTCCCGGTCCGAGTACGAGCGGGACGGCGGACTGTACTTCCCGCAGCCGCTGCCGCCGGCCGGATGCGCCGTCCATGTCGTCCCGGTCACCTACACGGCGGGGGAGCGGATCGTCGGGACGCCGGTCACCGTCCAGTACCCGGGTCTGCTGCGGATCTGGTACGACATCGTTGCGGCCGCCCCCGGTTCCGTTGCGGTGCGGCTGTCCTCGGAGATCGACACCCAGCACGCACCGCCATTCGTGTTGGTGCACAACCCGGAACGGCTGCCGCTGAGCGTCCGCGACGGCGATCCGCTGGCGGTTCGCGGATCCGCGGGCGCACCGGACACCGTGACTCGGCGATTCCAGCCCGCACGGTTGGGCCGACAGGTTGACGAATCCTGGATCGCCGATGTGACGAATCGGACCGGCTACCTGCGGGTGTTCGTCGACGTCGAACCCGAGGTGGCGCGGCGGGTCGCCGTCGTCGATCCGCCGATGGAACGGATTCGCCTCGATCCGCCCACCGAGCAGCCGCAATGATGAATCCCGATCGCGCGGATCTGCCGCGATTCGGTCAGCTCACGTACACCTCATTCGATCCTGCCTCGGGTGCGCAGCCGGGGGTCGGCGGATGGCAGGTCAAGGACGTCGCCGGGGCCGTCGACGCGGCCGAGGCAGATCTGATGCGCTCCGGCATCTCGACCCGATTCGAGACGGTCGGGGCGGCACCGGAATTCCCGACCCGGGCCGACCTGGACGGACGGCCGCGGCGGCTGATGTACGTGCCCGATGTGGACGGGCGCGGCTGCTACTGGCACACGGCGCCTGCGGGCCCGGATGCTGCCGGCCGTCCCGGCAACGTGTTCGCGCACGTCGTGTTGGATCGCGGGGCCCGGTCGGGGGAGGCGGCGTCGCGACCCGTCGAGTTGTGGCGATCACCCGGGTGGCTCGTCCCGTACGGGTCCGTCGAGGTCGACAGCGCCAGCCTCGCTGGAGTGCCCGAGCCGGCGGGAACGATGGACCGATCGTCGACCCTGGATTTCCTGCTGGACGAGGGCACCTGGCGGGTCGGTGTGCTGTGCGTGCTGCTCGATGCGGTCGCACGGGCTATGACGGGCGGCCCCGCCGTGGTGCTCGGCACGCACACCCCCGACGATGCCGCGCGGTGGATCGCGGCGGTCAGCCACTTCATGTCCCCCGGCGCGGCCCGACGCTTCGGCTGGTGCACGTTCGACCGCCGTCACGACCTCGACGAGACCGTCGCCCGCGGAGTGCATCTCACTGCGCTCCCGATCTCCGACCTCGACGGTGTGCCCAGCCGCCACACGGTGGTGGCCAGCAGCGAGACACCGCAGCTCGGGGAGTTCGGTGGTGACCCACACCGGACGGAACGCGGCGACGCGGTCCCCGTCACCGCGTGGTCGGTCCTCGCTCAGACGGCGCTCGTCGACGAGAGGGCCGCGGATCATGCACTGTCACGGCAGGATTCGGTGGCGCGCGAACTCGGTGACGTCGTACTGTCGCCGATGTGGCCGCTGGCAACGGCGATCCTCGAGGACCAGACATTGCACGACGCGGCGGGCGAGGCCGCTCGCGTGGTCCTCGAACAGACCCCTGACACGATCGACGACGAATCCGAGATCGCGCACATCGTCGCCGCGGTCGTCGACGACCACCTCGGTGACAGTGCCGAATCCGCGGCGGACGTGCTGGCGCATGGGGCCGACGAATGGTCGGCTGGAGCGCGGCGGCTCGCCGGCCGGGTGTTGTTGTTCCGTGCCCTCGACGACGAGGACTGGCGGTTAAGCGGTCCCGGGCGCTCGATGCGGGTGGATTCGGACTGGGTGTCGCAGGATGTCCTGTCGCGGGCGGCGCGGGTGATCGCCGAGCTGTGCGAACGCTGGATGCCCCGCGGTGCGATCGTTGACGGAGCGGCCGAGACGCTCATCACCCTCGACTTCATGGCCCGTGCCGACCTGGTGGATGCCGGTGCGGCGGCGCTTCTCTCCGCCCTGCTCGCCGACGTTGTGGTTCCGGTGCTGTGCGACCCCGCAGCGGGAGCGGAACTCGTCGCGGCCGCCGGCCCGATCGGTGAGCGGGCCTGGCGCGATCATGTGCTCCCCGCGCTGACCGTCCACCCCCTTATCACCGGCAGACCGCTCGGGAACCGCCTGCCTCGTCCGGTGCTGGCCGCGGCGTTCGCAGCCATTGGTGACGACACGCTGGCCGAGCTGGTCGCCGACCAGTGCCGCGTTGCCGACCCGTCGGCAATGCTCCTCGCCGAGGGCGCATTCCAGACCGTAACCGCCGGCGCGCTGGCCGAAGCGGCGTACGTGGCGCCACTCGCGCTGCGGCGCGCACTGTTCGAAGCGGCAGGGAGCGGGTGGGCGCCCACCGACATCGATCCCGTCGTCTTCGGATACCGATGGTCCGCGCGGGATTTCCTGGAACTGCTGGACGAGTTCCCCGATGCGCTGGCGCCGCGTCATGTCGAGGAGGCCATCGTCGGTGCGGCCTGGTCCGCCGATGTCGAGGAACTCACTGCGCGCATCCACGTTGCGGCGGGACGCCGGGCCGTGACCGATCGCGATCTACTGGCGGTGTCCTGGGCGATCGTGCGCGGCTGGTCCTGGGATGCCGTCGGGACGCAGGATCTGTGGGTGCTGCTGCGCGACCACGCCATGCCGGTCCTCGACAGCTGGGCTGCGGAGCGGACATCCGGGCTGCCGCAGGACCTTCTGGTGCGGCTGGCGGTGCTGATGGTTGCCGGTCACGCCTACCGGCTGCCGGGGCTGTCATCGCTCCCAGCCGCGCACGAGGACGCCCTGGTGCGTGCGGTGCGGGGAGACGAGCGCGCGGCAGTGGTCGCGGTGGCCACCCTGGTGCGGGCCGGAGCGATCGATCCCACCTGGGCGGCGGTCCATGCGGTGCTGAGTTCCCCGACGACTCCCCGCGTCGCGCCCGCATCGAACCTGTTGCGCCGGATGGAAATCGGACAACCGGAGGCGCGTAGCTCCCTTCTCGAGGCCGCGGTACGGACGGTGTGGTCCCAGGACATGCGCCGCACCCCCATCGACGAGGGGCAGCTGATGGAGGCGGTGCGCGCCGAGCTGGTCGCGTGGGGTGTCGCGGAGGCGGATTACGTGAGTGCGAGCGCCCGCCCCTTGGTGCGGAGCTGGATTGACGGTGGCAGGTGACGGTGTGCGGCGGTGTCGTGAGGTGAACGGATGTGAATCGACGGTGGAATCAGGTGACGGTGTGAGCCGCGGTAGGAAGGGGAAGCACTGATGCCGGGCTATGTTCTGGATGGTGCCGGGCGCGTCGACCTCCCGCGGCGAACGCTCGCCGTGACGGTGGATGCCGTCGGATCCCCCGTGCAGGTGCGGGCGCTCGCCGACGACGGGACCGCCCTCGCAGCGGCGGTGTATCCGCGTGAGGGATTCATGGTGCTGCCCCGGATCGAGGCCACCACGATGGTCGCGGCACGACCCGGTGACACCGGGGAGCCCTTCCCCGAGGGGACGATCCTGCATGTCGTCATCGGGGAGGACAGCGCGCTGCGGGCGGATCCCGAGCGGGCCGAACTCACCCCGATCGACGTGTCGGGCCTGCACCACGTCGAGCTCGCGACGATTCGGCCTGCGGGGGACCGACTGGAGGTCACCGCACGGAAGACCGCCGCGGATGTGCCGCTCGGTGAGTTGGCGATGCGGGCGAGGTCCGCCGCGCGGGGAGCGCTGCGCCTGGATCGGCTCCCTCCCCGGCTGCAGGTATCCGTCGAACTCGACATCGACACCACCTATTCGATGCTGCCCCGCATCGACGACGGCAGCATCCGGGCAATGGTCGAGATCGTCGCGGGGATCACTACCGTCATCGGAGCCGGGGAGTCCTTGCGGGTGAACCTGATCGGGCGGACCGTCACGACGCTCCCGTCGTGCGAGCTCCGTGATGTCGCGGACCGGGTGCAGGCGGCGTTGGATGTCGCCTCGCTCGGGGTCGGCTTCCGGCCAGCGTCCGTCGACCGCACGGATGCGGGAGGGTCGCACCAGGTGTTCTGCGTAACGGACCTGCCGCCCGCGGACCGCACCGAGGCTCGCGTCGTGGTTCTCTCCCCGGCGTGCGAGGAGGCGGCACCGGGAGTGACGGTGGTGGCGGAGATGCTCGGAGTCGGGGACCCGTCGTCGATGCTGTTGGCAACGCCGACCGAACTGTCCCGGATCGTCAAATCCCTGCTATCCGACATTGTGGCGCAGCAGGATGCGGAAGGTGTCACGCGATGACCAAGTGCCCACACTGCTTCGTGGACATCACCGACGCACGGTATGCGTGGGTAGCCGCCGAGCCGACGGAAACCGAGACGGACGAGGTTGCCTCCGCGTACCACGGCGGTACCGTCCGGTCCGGCAAGATCGTCGAACTCGAGCGCCCGGCCGACGCGGACGACGACTGGGCGCCGCCCGCCGGATACGCGGACGGGAAGGTCGGCGGGCCGGCCGTCGAGGTGTGCCCGGTCTGCCGATACCGGCTGCCCGCGGGATGGCGCGAGGCGCAGGCGACGTGCATCGCGATGGCGGGGGCCCGGGCCACCGGCAAGACCGTTTACATTGCGGTGCTGGTGAAGTCGCTGCAGCTGCTCGGGGAACGCCTCGGATTCGTGGTGGAACCGGCGACGCCCGAAACCGAGGTCAACTACTCCGAGCACTACGAGAAGCCGCTGTATCGGGAACGCGGCATCCTCGAGTCCACGCCCGCCGCGCACACCGGAAACCCGTACCAGCGGGAACCGCTGGTGTTCAGCCTCGGGACGTGGAAGGGGGTGCGGCGGTACCTGGTCATCCGTGACGTTGCGGGCGAGGACCTGGAGGACCCGAAGAACGTCACCGCACCGTCGATGCGGTTCTTCGCGCACGCCGACGGGGTGGTGTTCCTGTTCGACCCGCTGAAGGTCGACTCGGTGCGGTGGCAGCTCCAGGACCTGGTGCCAACGCAGGACCGGGTCGGCGGTGACCCCCGCGCGGTGCTGCGGACGGTGCTGTCGATCGTCGGCGACGGGGATCCGGCACTGGCCGTTGTCCTGTCGAAGTTTGATGCGCTGCACGCCCTGCAGCATGTGGAGGGCGGGGACTGGAGCGCCGTCATGTCCAACCGGGGGGCGGCGTTCTCCCGGGACTCCAGCCTGGTCCGGGCGCCGTACAACGAGCGGGATGGGCAGCTCCTACACGAGGAGGTGCGCAGCCTGCTGGCGAAGCTTGAGGCTCAGACAATGGTGCTGTCCGTCGAGCAGCCGCACACCGGCGCCGAGCTGCACAGCCGCTTCTTCGCCGTGTCCGCGCTGGGGGAGTCCCCGGTCGGCGACAGGCTGCACGAGTCCGGGATCTCCCCGTTCCGGGTGCTGGACCCGGTGCGCTGGATCCTCACCGGGCAGGGCGTCTGGGACTGAGGCCAGCGGCTTCGCAGCTCGACGGGTCTGGCAGGGTGACAGTGGTAGTCGGTAGCGGTAGAGCAGGGAGAATCGTGTGACCCACGTGGTGGCGACCATCAACCTCAAAGGTGGTGTCGGGAAGACAACAACCACCGCGGCGCTCGCCGAGACGCTCTCGGTGGAGTTCGGGAAGCGGGTGCTGCTGATCGACCTGGATCCGCAGACCAACCTGACGATCATGATGATCGGTGAACGGCGGTGGGGTGAACTCGACTCCGCAGGGCGGACCATTGCGGCCCTGTTCGAGGCGGCGCTCGGCGACCGCCCCGGACCGGTGGACGTGTCGACGCTGATCGAGCGACGGGTATCGCCGCTCTCGTCGGTCACCACAGTGGATCTGCTGCCGTCGTCGCTGCGGTTGATCGCGTTGCAGGATCGGGTGACCGACATCTGGGACGGACCCACCGAGGTGCTGACGCGGGCACTCAAGCCGGTGCTCTCCTACTACGACTACGTCCTCATCGACTGCCCGCCGAACCTCGGAGCGATGACCCTCAACGGACTGCGATTGGCGGACGGGTACATCATTCCGACGATCCCGGACGTGATGTCCACCTACGGCATCGGTCCGGTTCAGGAGCGGGTCCAGCAGTTCGCCGATGAATGGGGCACCAACATCGTCGAACTCGGGGTGGTGGTGACCAAGTACCGCAAATCGTCTGCGGTGCACCGCAACACCGTCGACGATCTGGTGAGGAGTCGGAAGGTTTCGATGGTGTTCCCGTCGGTGATCCCGGAGTCGAACCAGATCGCCGCGGCTGCTGAGTTCACGGACTTCGGCACCCTGCGGAAGAAGTATGGCAACGACGAGCAGTTTGCAGCGCTGCGCGCGCTGGCTCAGGACTTTATCGCGACGACGAAGGTACGGCTGGCATGGGCGTGAACGGAACGGATACGGAGGCGCTGCGTCGGCGGCGCGCGGGGACCGACGCAGAGACTTCGCTCGGTGCGCTGGTGACTGCGAACCCCGCTGCGGGAGAGGCATTGTCCCGGCTGGTGCACGTGATCGCGGCGGAGGCGGCCCGGACGCCCCGGTTCGCGAAGGCGCTTGCCGACGCGCTGGGCGGCGCGCCCACCCCGGTGCAGCCGCGCGCCGCGGCGAAGCCCGCCGCGCGATCGAAGCGGGCGCGAGGGCTACTTGACCCGTTCGCAGTGTTCGAGACCTCAGGGGAGCCGGGACTGCGGGCGCGGCTGAGCACCCTCACCGTCGACCAGCTCAAGGACATCGTCGCGGAGCAGGGCATGAACCACGACGGCGCGGCGATGCGGTGGAAGACGGCGTCGCGGCTGGTGGACCGGATCGTCGAGCGGGTGCAGGCGCGGTCGACGAAGGGGGACGTGCTCAGGTAACGCGGAGGTGCGGAGCTCCCGGCCGGGGTTCAGTTCGTGTTGAGTCTGCAGTATTCCTCGGTAGTCGCTGTGGCCGGTCACGGTTCCGTCGGATCAGTACGTTTCGACCGGGCCGAGACCAACCTGACAGGACACGATGTATGGCTCGAGTGTCGTGATGACGGCAGGGGCGGTGTACGCCGCCCCGGCCGTTGAAGGCGGCTCGATCGTCGGTGCATCTCTTGCGGTCGCTGCCCGCGGGTGGCAGTCCCTGAAGCAGGTCCACCCGAATCTAGCTAGGCCGTGATACGAAACTAACGCCGATCCGCACCGGGTTCCCCCTGGGTGGCGGCTTACCACCAAGACGCATCTGGTGTGCGAACAGGGCTGGCTACCCGCGAATGACGATCTCGATGGAATCGGGATCGACGTCATAGGTTTTTGCGAGTCCGGCCTTGGCCTGTGCGATCGTCAGAGCGGCTGCTTCCGCCGGAGGC
The DNA here is from genome assembly GCF_053609225.1 of Rhodococcus sp. NPDC054953. Taxonomy (NCBI): domain Bacteria; kingdom Bacillati; phylum Actinomycetota; class Actinomycetes; order Mycobacteriales; family Nocardiaceae; genus Rhodococcus; species Rhodococcus sp. NPDC054953. Next base: position 29,406 of record NZ_JBSGXD010000019.1, read on the forward strand.
TGCAGCGCTGTGTTGGTGGCACGTCGCTCGATTGTCTGGAACTCGACATCTGCAAGGCTGATGCCGAGATCGTTGAACTTGGTGTAGCGGACGGGGTTGCGGTCGCCAGCCCATACATCAGGCTGACTGATGCGTGCGTAATCGCCGATTTCGATCAGCCAGCGCCCAGCGGTGTCCGTGGACGGGCTGATGCGGGAGATTCGGCCGATGAGAAAGGCGCTGCCATGGGGCTCGCTTCCGTCGGCATAGTCCTCGAAATTGTGGGTGTTCTGCGCGCAGACCAACCATTCGCATTTTGCAGCGCGGGCGGGGTCGAGCTTCCATGCCTGGGACCCTCCTTCGCGGAGGATCCTCTCAGGGCTCTTGGCTGTGAACACGACAACGGTGTCTTCGACTTCGGTCATGGAACTAATGTAGCAACTATCTTGAAAGTATTCAAAAAGTATCAACGAAGTATCATTTATTCGGTTGGGTTTGGATGTCGCTGATGGATGGTCGAGCAGTGATCGTCATGCTCTCGAAGCGCGTCGAGCCTCATCGCGGAGCGCATCGAGCTTTCGGCCGTCTCTGAGACGCCAGGTCGTCCAGCCATTGACCGAGTACCCCACACAGGCACTGAGTGCCGTCGAGGGCGCCCCGTATCGTACGGCCCCGACGCGTATCGCGCCGTCGGGCTCGATCGTTGCGACATGACGAAGCCCCTTCTTTCTCTCTTCGAAGTTGAGTGTGTCACCGGGATTGAGGTACCCCAGATCGAGCAGGAGTGCGAGGTCCTCGTCGTAGTTGACTGAGCGTGATCGGCCTTGTGCCCCAACTCGACTTCGTTGCCGCTCGAGTCGAGTAGGCGACGGTCCGCTGGCATTGGGTTGTACGCGATCGGGTGCTGGGGACGGGGGTGCGGACCTTGACGAGGGCGTCCTGTGCTCCGGACGTCTCCGCGCTCCGGCCTCGGATGTCGCTTCCCGATCTTGCAGGGCCTTGAGCGTGATGCCGCTCGCTGTCCTCCAATCGAGGCGACCGTTCCGGCTGGATCCGCACAACACTGTGGCCGCAGCAGATGGGCTGTCGAACACGTAGTCCTGCATCAGGATCAGCTGCGTCGGGGACCACTCGCGGAGAATCCCGTCGGCGGTCAACTGCTCGCGGAGCTTTCTGTAACTGGTCATCTCGCCGGTCGCGCGTCGAGCGAGGGAGTTCGCGGCAACGATGAATCCGCGTGAATCGTCTTGCCCTTCAGCTTGAACATCGCGTGAAGTGAGGAAGAATCGTCGGCTGGCGACGTCGTGCTCGTGTATCGCCGATGCCTCGGCCGGTGAGGAATCAGGCTCCGCCTTGGAGATCGGCTGGGCTGCAATCGGTGTAAGTCTCCGCCCAGTGTCGAATGCAACGACGCCGAGCAGCGGAAAGAGCGGAAGTGCTTCGTCGAGGAACACCTCCATGTCGGACTCCTCGGCCTCGCCGAGGCCAACCGGTTCGGGCGCGGTTCCGTTGTCCAGGCCGACCGTTCCGGTGCGGTGTGCGATCTCGATCAGGCGTGACTCCAGATAGCGCACATGTGCTTTGTTGAGATAGTCGTTTTGACTGGTCAGGACGTAGCCCCGTGTCCAGAAATCCTTCGACTTGTGGTGGCTATCGATCCTGGTCAGGACCACATCACCCTCGCCGATGTACGCCGTTTCGTTGTGGGGTCCGCCGCTGGACGGGCCGATGAGGACATACACGCCCGTCAGGTTGAGTTCAGGTCGACTCCGAGCGTCGGCGTAGTCTGCGCGGGAGAACGCGACTAATGAGCCGGTCCATCCAGGGCGTGTGACAACTCGGACCCCATCAGGATGCCCATCGGTCAGGTAGATGTGTATCGACCGACCGCGGTTCCGGCGATTCACCGGCTCTCCAATACAGTGCCACCCAACAGTTCCGACTTTTTCCCGCTCCACGTCACCACGAGCGCGTCCCGCGCCCGGCTGGCCGCGACGTACAGCAGCGACCGCTCCCGCAGCAGCGCCTCGCCGTGTTCCTCCTCGGGCACGGTCCGCAGGGTCGCGGCGGACGGGACATGGGTGTCGTCGATGCCGGCGAGGACGACGCGGGAGAACTCCATGCCCTTGGACCGGTGCATGGTGAGCACCTGGACGTGGCCGGCGGTCGCGGGATTGCTGTCGAGTGCGCGCGCGTCGATGCCGCGTTCGCCGAGGGCCCGGACGAACTGGGTGCGGTCGGCCTGGCCGCGGGTGAGCACGGCGATGGTGGACGGGTCGACGTCGGCGTCGAGCCAGGCGCGGACTTCCTGTGCGACCTTGTCGAGTTCGTCTGCGGCGTCACCGCATTCGAGCAGTCGGGGGTCGGGTCCGAGCCGGGCCGACCGGTACCCGCCGGTGGACTCCTCGCCCTGCTCGAGGTCCTTGTACTCGGCACCGGACAGGATGCTCACCGCGAAGTGCAGGTTCTGCGCGGTGGTCCGGTAGTTCAGCGTCAGCCGCCGCGACCGGCCGACGATCTTGATCCCGAAGCGGGACAGCACCACCGGCTGCCCGTAGATCCGCTGGTGCGAATCCTCCGCGATGAACAGATCGTTCAGGCCCTCGGCAACCAGGGCCCGCAGCAGCGCCCAGTGGGTGGCGTGCAGGTCCTGCGCCTCGTCGACGATGACGTGGTCCGCGACGTGCCCGCCGCCGGACTCGCCGCGCAGCCGCATGTGCTCGGCCGCCAACGCCAGGACCTCCGCGAAGCTGAGGCTGCCGTCCATCCGGCTCTGCCGCCGGTACGCCTCGACCAGCTTCCACACCGCGATCCGCTGCGGGCGGCTCAGCCGCACCCCGCGGCCGGGCCGGGCGACCTTCGCGTACTGCTCGAGCGTCGTCACCTTGTTCGCGAGGATCACCGCGACGTACTCGTTGTCGAGGAAGCCTGGCGTCGCGAGCCAGGCGTCGAGGCCGCTGTCCACCGACTGCGCCGCATCGCGCCACACCCGATCGCTCACAGTGCGATTGTTCGTGACCTCGATGCTGCGGGACCCGAGCACCGTCTCCGCCGCATCGGCGACGTCGGCGGCCAGGTTCAGCACGGCGTTGCCGAGCTTGTCGATGCCCGCGACGTACACGCCGGGCTCGCCGGGCTTGCCCGCGATCCGCACGTCCGGGTCGAGCGCCCGCAGGTCCGCCTCGAGGCCCATCGCGAGGGTCTTGTTGTAGGTGGTCAGCACGATCCGCGCGTCGGGGTTCGCCTTCGCGAGGTGCCGGGCCCGGTGGATCGCGACAACGGTCTTGCCGGTGCCTGCACCGCCGGAGAGCCGGAACGCGCCGTTGAAGTCCTTCTCCGCGTACGCCCGCTGCTCGGGGTGCAGGAACGTCCGCCACGCCGCGAAGTCGCCGCCCTCGATGACGCGGCGCAGCTCCTCGTCGTCCTCGACGAACGCGAACTGCATCTTCGACGCCGGCCGCTCCAGCGCGGCGAGGATCTGCTCGTCCTCGTCGAGGGTGTCGTCGACCGGGCTGTCGGTGAAGCCGTGCTTCTCCCGGATCGTGTCGATGTGCAGGCCCGTCGCGAGGTCGAGCAGGGCGCTGCCCTGCCAGCCGACCGCGTTCGCGGCGATGTCCAGGAGGGTGTCCTCGTCGGTGGCGGCGTACGCGCGTTCGGCGACGTCCGGCTCGAGGCCCAACCGGTCGGTGAGGTCGGTGAGGCTGAACCGTTCCGCGAGGTACGACGTGGACTGTGCCTTGAGGGCGCGGTCCAGCTCGCCGCGCGGGTCGGGGACGACGGTGCGCTTCTTGCGGTCGTCCTCGCCGTCGAGGTCCCCGATGATGCCTTCGAGGACACCGTTGATCGGGTTCACCCGCAGCCGTGAGCGTTCCGCCAGCTTGTTGGCCTCGTCGTGCGGCCAGGTTCCCATGTAGATGAACGTCGGGTCGTCGCCGAGCTTGTCGTCGACCTTGAACAGGATCGCCCGGAAATGCAGGTCCACCCGGCCGGTGCGGACGCGGGGGTCGGCGGCGGCGTGCAGCGGCTCGATGTGCAGGCCGGGTGCGGTGTGGTCGGCGGACAGCTTCTCGATGAACGCCCACACCTTGTCCTTGGTGCCCTTGTCGAGCTTGCGCATCGCCTTGGTGTTGGACGCGATCACCAGGTTCGCCACTTACGCCACTCCGTTCGTCAACGCTGCCGCGATCATCTCGGCGTCCGGTGGGCACAGCGTCCACCCGGCCTCGGTCATCGTATGGGCCGCGTCGTCGTCCGCGTCGAGCAGCACGCCGACCCGCACCTCGCCCCACGCGAAGTCCACCACCTCGCCGTCGTCGGTCTCGTAGCCGACGGTGGGGACGGGCAGGTCGGCGGCGGCGAGCGCGAGCACCATCTGCTTCTCGGCGTCGGAGACGGTGGAGTCGTACACGGCCTGCCAGTGCGGGGCGAGCTCGGCGGTCGGGGTGACCGTCGGTGCGCCGCCACCGGATTCAAGCTGTCTGCGGGTCGTGACGCGGTGGCGGTCGCTGAGCCCGAGCCAGTTCGACAGCCGCAGCCACTCCTTCCACGCCCGTCCGTCATGGATCTCGAGTGCCTCGTCCCGGTCGTCCAGGGCGAGGACGGCGTGGATGATGCGGCTGCCGGGGAGCATCGCGGCGGTGAGGACGAGTGGGCCGTCCGCGTACGACCAGCACATGTCGGCGCCGTCCCCGAACGCCGCAGGCTGGTCGTCCAGCAGGGCGCGGGCGCCGGCGGCGAGCGCGTCGCTGCTGCCCTTGGCCCGGTTGTCGCCGCGGACGAACATCATCGGCAGCCACCGCGCGGCCGCCTCCCACGCCTCGAGGTCCGGGTCCACCAGGAACGACAGCAGCTGGGTGATCGGGTCCGCGGTGAGCAGCTTGACCAGTGCCGGACGCAGGTTCCCGGCCCCCATCGTCTGCGACGCGGCCCGTTCGGTGTGCCAGGGCGGCGTCACCGTCTCGTTCGCCATGAACCGTTGCAGGTCCTCGTGCCCGAACGACCACACCAGGTGACCGCTCTCGCGCAGGACCGCCCGCTTGGCGGCGTCGTCGGCGACCCGGTTGCAGGCGGGAGTCGCGTGGAACCGGCGGCCGTCCGCGAAGATCGCGATCCGGGGGATCGTCGAATCGTTGGTGGCCAGCTCGAAGTCGGGTTTCGAGTTCGCCATGTGCACCTGCGGGGTGAGCTTCCAGGTGCGAATCTTCTTGCCGGGCAGCGTGATCGTCGCGGACGGGCCGTAGGTACCGGGGGTCTGCTTCACCGTCGCGCCCATGCTGCGCAGCCGCTCCACGACGGCGACGTAGAACTCCTTCTCCAGCGGCGACTCCTCGCTGCCGACGGGTGCGGCGGGCGCCTCCTCGGTGACGGCGCCGAGCCACACGCCCCGGTCCGGTTCGGCGTCGCCGTCCACCCCGAGCAGCTGGTCGAGCACCCGGGCGGCGACCGTGCGGGACACCCTGTCGAGCTCGTGCGGCGGCGCGAACGGCAGCAGGCACTTGTGGCAGGCGAGCCGGTCGTGGTCGGCGCAGTCGCAGCCGCGCACCACGGTGCGGGCGGCGTCGAGCACCGCCCACACCTTGCCCGGGTCGGCGAACTCGGCGAGGTAGCCGGTGCCGCCGGGGACGGTGTCGTGGATCAGCAGCGCCCGCTGGCTGGGGGCGTGCAGGGCGTCGGTGATGGTCGCGACGTCGAGGTGTTCGGGGGAGCCGCCGATCACCTGCCGCAGGCCCAGCAGGATTGCCGCGGACAGGCTGGGGTGCGCGAACAGGTCGTACTCCAACGCGCGCGGCAGGTGCAGCAGCACCCCCTGGGTGCGCAGGGTGCGGGCCAGGGCGATCTCCCGGACGTGCTCGGTGGTCGAGTTGCGGTGTCGGCACCAGCTGCGGTGCTCGTACCGGCTGTTGCGGCCGGCCGCCTTGTCGAGCTGCCCGCAGGAGGAGCACACCCGGAACAGGCCGGTGGTGGTCTCCTGCCCGGCGATGGTGCGGGTACCGCCCTGCGAGGTGCGTCGGCCCATGTTCAGCCAGCGAACGTCCATGCGGCGCAGGTACTCCGCACCGAACTCGAGGTCACCGACGAACCAGGCCCGGTCCACGTTGACGGGGTCGATGTCGGCGGCGGTGACGACGGTGAACGACTCCTTGTGCCGTTCGTCGCGGGAGTCGGTGATGGACGCCTCGTCGCGGCGGACCTCCGCGGACACCCGCGCCATCTCGACGACCTGCAGTTGCTGGCTGACGTCGGCGATGGCGCCGGTCCCGCAGCGTGGGCACGCGGTGACCGTCGGCGGCTCCTCCCCGTTGAGGGTGATGCCGGCCCACCCGCACTGCGGGCACAGCCGCCAGGTGTGGATGTTGGACTCGCCGGCGCCGAGGTCGACGGCGTCGATGCGGGCGGCGAGGCCCTGCGCGTAGAAGGTGGCGCCGGGCGCGAGTTCGGTGAGCGCGACCCGGGAGCCGCGCTGGTAGCTGGTGGCCTCGCCCATGTACTGGTGGGTGTCGGGGTCGATCCAGGTGACGCCGACGTCGAGGGTCACCGAGTCGTCGAGGAGGGTGTAGTTGGGCAGCACGCCGTAGCGTTCGAGGACGCTGATCCAGTAGTCGTCGGTGAGGTCGTGGATCTGCCCGCCGAGGAGCCGCAGCGAGCCCTTGGCGGCGCGCAGGTCTCGCAGGTCGTCGTCGGTGGCGGCCGGCGACGACGCGCGGCGTTCGAACTCCGGCATCTCGGCGTCGACGGCGGCGCGGCGGGCGGTGAGCTCGGTGAGGTCCCGGTTCCAGCGGTGCACGGCCTCCCGCAGGTCTGCTACCAGGCCGCTCGGCTCGTCGCCGCCGGGGGTTGCCCAGGCGCGCAACGAGTCCCGGGAGTGCTCGTCGAGGACGCCGTCGAACTGGGCGAGGAAGCCGTCGACGAGAGCGGCCGCGTCGGCGTCCACCGCGGTGAGGACGCGGGCCATCCAGGAGCCCTCGTCGAAGCTGCCGAGCACCGCGCGGGCGCCGCGGGGCGCGACGGTGTTCGGGTCGCGGGCGAGCCGGTCGATGACGTGCGCGACGTACTGGCGCTGCAGGATCTCCTCGGCGGTGAGGAAGGTGGCGGGCGGGCGGACGTCGCCCTGGATCACCGACGTCGGGTCGTACAGCTTGGGCAGGTGCTCGCCGCGGCCGCGGACGAACGCGAGCACTAGCGAGTTGCCGGTGAGGCGCCCGGCGCGGCCGACGCGCTGCAGGTAGGAGGAGACGGTGCGCGGCAGCGAGCCGAGTATCACGGTGGACAGGTCGCCGATGTCGATGCCCATCTCCAGGGTGGGGGTGGCGACAAGGACGTTGGGGGCTTGCGGGTCGGCGCCGCCGCGTTTGAACGCGGTCTCGTAGCCGAGCCGGGTCGCCGTCGGCAGCAGGGAGGTGTGTTCGCGGGCGACGACGCGCTTCATCTCGGCGCCGTCATAGAGGCGACGGTAGAAGTTCTGCGGCTTGGCGGCGCGGGCGAGGGTGCCGGGGCAGCGGACGAGAAGGCAGGGGGCGCCGTCGAGTTCGTCGACGACGGTGCCGCTGCCGGGGGTGGGGGTCTGGCAGATGCTGCAGACCAGCAGGTGCCTGCCCGCGGCGAGGTCCTCGTCGGTGGGGGCGGTGACGGTGACCGCGGCGGCGGGCAGCGAGTAGGCGGTGAGCCCGGCCTCGGTGAGGACGGCGGTGAGTACCCGCTGCTCGGCGAGGACGGAGAACAGGGAACGGGCCAGGAAGCTGCCGTCGAAGGGGGAGACGTTCAGGCACTGCGACGCCCACCGGGCATACCACGACGACTGGGCGGTGATCGCGTCGAATCCCTCGGGGACGGAACGTGATCCGACGGCGGGGAACGCGGGCGCGGGACGGCCCTTCGGAAAGGCGGGCATGCCCTCGCCCTTGGGGCGGGCGCCCCACACCCAGCGCCGGTTGGCGTCCTTCTCGATGTAGGTGCGCAGCCACGGGTGGCCGATGGCGCCGCGGGTGCGGACCCGTTCGACGGTGCCGCGGACCCAGCGGGTGATCGCCGCGGCGTCCGGTGGGGTGAGGGACAGCTGGTGTTCGGCGGCGTTGAGGGCGGCGCGGCCGAGCCGGACGGGACGCTCCGGTCCGCCGAGGTCGACCTCGGCGACGGCGCTGCCGGTGAGTTCGAGGGTGCGGCCGAGCCGGGACTGCAACCCGAACTCCAGGTCGATGTCGAACTGGAGGCGCCGCAGGACCTTCGCGGTCGCCTTCTTGCGGGCGGCCGTGGATGCGTCCGCCGTCCAAAACGGGGTGAACTCGTCGTGGTCGACGATGTCGGGGGCGAGCAGGTGGTAGCGGCGGGCCGGGTCGTCGCCGGCGCGGGCGACGACGGCCTCACACAGCTCCGGCAGCGTGAGCGCGGAACTGCCGATGGCGCTGCGCAGGGTGGAGCGCAGGCTGAGGGTGTGGGAGCGGGCCTGCACGAAGCCGGCGCGGTGCGCGGCGTCCTGCACGCTGTCGGTGAACATCAACGCCTTCTTCTCGTCGGCGTCGAGTCGGGCGTCGCCGAACAGGTTCGACAGCGTCACCGAGAGTTGGGTGGCGACGGCGCTGCCGAGGAACCGGATGCCGTCGGCGGCCCCGCACGCCGGGCACATGTCGTTCTTGGACTCCTCCTCCACGTTCTCGCCGGTGAGGACCAGCACGGGCAGCACCTTGCCCTCCAACTGGTCGGTGCCGTCGGGATCGGGCGCGGTGTCGGCGATCTCGCGGTCGTCGATGCGGAACCAGCGAAGCCCCTCCACCGCGTCGGGGCGGGTGGCGGCCAGCAGGGCCTCGGCGGGCGCGGAGATCAGCGCCCGGAACCGGGAGGCGCCGGAGGCGTGGTCGGCGCGGATGGACTCGTCGGTGACGTCGAGGGTGGCGCCGGTGGGGGCGAGGCGGGCGCCCCACCCGGAGCGGCCGCAGTGCCGGCAGTACAGCGCCGGCAGGTGCAGGACGTCGCCGTCCTCGTGGACGCCGTCGTCGGACCAGCGGTAGGAGGTGCCGGCGGCGACGGCCCGGTCGATGCGGGACAGCTCCCGGATCCACAGGTGCACATCGACGTTCAGGGCGGCGCGGCCGATCTCGGCACGTAGGTGCGAGAGCGCCGCGAACAGGTGGTCGAGGAAGCGCCCTCGCGCGGCGTGGACGCGGCGGGCGTCGCGGTCGGCGGCGGGGGCGTCGAAGAGCGCGTCGGCGAGGTCGGCGACGGAGACCGCGTCGACGGCGCGGCCGAGGAGCCGGGCCAGCAGCGGGTGCCCCTTGAGCAGGTGCAGCTGTTCGACGGGGTCGAGGTGGCGCAGGTCGGTGGGGGTGAGGCGGCGGTCGGTGTCGAGGTCGTCGGTGGCCGCGAACAGTTCGGTGCGTTCGAACATCTCCGCCCGCTCGAACAGTTCGGCGAGCACGGCCGCGGTCAGCGCCGCGTTGCCGGGCAAGTGCGCCGCAACCTCGTCGAGGCGCTGCGCGGCGTCGGTGACGGCGGGCGCGACGGGCCGGTACAACCGGTCGAGGGCGGCGTCGCGGTCGGCGAGCCAGTCGGCGGCGGTGAGCCGGGTCTCGCCGATGACGGCGCCCGCGTCGATTTTTTCGCCGAAGACGGTGTGCGCGAAGTCGAGCATCGCGGTGGGTTCGGCCTTGGAGCCGAGGGTGGCGGAGGTGGCGACAGGTGTGATGCGGCCGAGCGGGCGGGCCCGATCCGCGTCGGTGGCGGGGGAGGAGTCGGCCCAGTGCGCCTTGACGGTGAGGCCGAGGCGGCGCAGCAGCATCGCGACGTCGGTGCCCTGCGCGCCGTCGTAGGTGTGGAATTCGTCGAGGACGACGTACTGCAGCGAGTCGGCGGAGAGGCGCCAGATGTCGGCGCGGTCGGGATGCAGCAGCAGGTGGTCGAGCATCTTGTAGTTGGTGAGCAGGATGTCCGGGGGAGCGGAGTGCATGAGGGAGCGGTCGGTGACGAGGCCGTCCTCGGTGACCTTGGTGCGTCCGCCGGTGGACTGCTCGCCGGTGTAGAGGCCGGCGGTGACGCCGGACAGTTCGGGATGCTGCGTGATGAGGCGGGCGAGGCGCTCGGCCTGGTCGTTGGCGAGCGCGTTCATCGGATAGAGGATGAGCGCCTTCATCCCGGTGACGCCGGCGGCTTTGGCGCGCAGGACGTGGTCGAGGATCGGGTAGAGGAACGCCTCGGTCTTACCGGAGCCGGTGCCGGTGGTCACCAGAGTCGGCTGCGGGCGGTCGTGGAACTTGGTGGAGAGGCGCTCGAATGCAGTGGCCTGGTGGCCGTAGGGGACGAACCCTGTTGGCCACCAGTCCAGGTGCATCCCCCAGTTGCCGCCGGCCGGCGCGAACGGCAGACGGAGACGGACGTAGGGCCCCTTGAACATGCCGGTGTCGGGGTGGCCGACGAAGTCCGACAGGGCAGCCTGGGCGTCGGGGTCAGTCAGGGCGAATGTCGTTGCGAGGTAGTCAGTTAGGCCGTCACGCAGGTGGTTAGCCTGGAGGGTTGGTAAGAGTGGTCCCATGTCGCTACCTGCCATTCCGTCTGTCTCTAGCGCCATGTCGATCGACGACAGGAGAGTGAAATCTCATCGCTCCTGCTCTAATGCTTCGGCGGTGCCATACGCGTTCAGCTCGGAAAGGCGATCGACAAGGTCGAGGCACCTGCCGCGGGTGGCCTCGTTCCCCTGGCGATAGAGACGGAGCACCACCGTGACGAGCTGTCGGCCGGTGAGTGCACGTGCAGAGCCGATGTTCGCGAGATCGCCGCCCGCGATCGCCACTGCACGTTCGCACACGGTGATCGTTTCGGATGGCAAGGTGGTCGTCATTCTGCTCAATTCGCCGACCAAGTCGTCAACGTGCTCGACAAACGCAGCACTCGAGACGAATGCCTCTACGAGTTTGTCTATCTCGTGCGGCGGGAGCGCCTTCAGCTCACGCAACACCCCGGCTGCACTCGAGCGCACACCTGCATCATCGTCCTCAAACAGCTCCATTAGGACGTCGATCGAGCCGCTCGGGTCAGCCGCGAATACCTCCGCGGCACCAGATCTGGCTGGGATGGGTAGGTCATGGATCGACCCTGGAACAGCTGAGGGGATCGAATCATGGCGTGCGGCCACGGCCCAAACATGTCCGGCTCGTTGCGCGACTTCGTCTGGGCCATCAAGCGCCAGTGCAAGTACGATTCCAAATCGCTCGGGTGCCCATAGCACCGCGTAGGTAAGTAGCCGTTCGGTTGGCCGGGTGTCGAGAACCTCGATTGGCGCATCAAACAGGCGTTCGATAATCGAGAACGCTTGGGTTGAATCATGATTCATGACCGCGATGACACCTTCAGCGGCGCAAACGCGGACCGCCAGGACAGCGTCAGTCGCGAGTCGCTCAACGACCGGCAGCAGGGCCGCCATGTGCTCGTCCGAAGCGAAGAGCGTTGACGCAGCTGCATGGGCTGCCTGACCGCGTGTGGAGTTGATGCCTGCGAAGTACAAGTCACCGCCGTAGTAGAACTGCTCTGGGCTCGCCTCTGTCCGGGCCAATTCGCGGTCGGGGTCCGGGCTGAGCGAGTGGACCCGGATGAGTTCGGTGAGGTCAGCATTGAAGCTCGTGGCATCCCGAATTGCGCTACAAACCGTTCGCCCGACCGCGGACCCATAGAGATCAGTTGCGTGCCTACACACCTCGGTGAGGAGGTCGACATCAACCTTTCCGGCCACATTCGAAATGATGCTCTGGATTGCCGTCGCAGGGACGCTGATGTCGATCCTCAATGCAAGACGTGCGAATCGGTCAGGATCTTCGTTTGCCCGGCGACCTACGACTTGGGCAAGCTCTCCAGCGCCGCCAACTGGAACATGCCCGCTCCAGTCTGTCCTGTCCCCGGAGTGCTTCGATAGCGCGCGAAGCCAGTCAGAATCCTTCATCTTTGTTGAAGCCTCGTCGTCAATGGGTGAGCCCACGCGGCTCACCATGATCCCACGGGGTGCCTGTGGGGCCGATTCGGGAAATCGTCGTTGAAGTTCGCATATACGACGACGAGCCTCATCGGACATTCGACTTCGATCTATCGCGGAAAGCAACTCGAACTGACCGAACTCTGTCCACGGACTGGAGTCCGTGGACTCTACCGGCCTCAGCAAAGTCGCTTCCAGCTGTTCGAAGAGCTCGTTGGAGCAATTCGGCGAACTGGCTTCGAGGAGCTCGCGACTTGCCCATCGCGGACTGTCCGACCATCCGATCGAGAGGTTCCGAAGATCTGAAAGCAACCATTCGATGGATGTGTCCGCCGACTGACCTGCGGTTAGTGCACGGCATGCAAGGAATCGCAGCTCATCGCTTTCAGCATCCCGGATTTGTCGTAGCTGCTTCTCAAGTGCGGTTGGGTGCTCAGCTGCGACCTTCATAAGGGCGAGTTCGACTCCTGCAAATACTGCGGAGTCCACGCCGTGGTGAGCGTTCTGGTATCGGACAAACCACCGCACGCCGGCGGGCAGCAATTGTTGTCTTGGTCGCGCCTCAGCGAGTGCAATATCAATGATGAAGGGAAGCATGTTGTCGACGAACTCTGACGGTGCTGCCTCGGCAGTATCGATGACGACTTGACTGCCTTGTGATTGAACCTGCAGGTGCCCCGATGCGAAGGGGTCAGAGAATCCATCGGCTTTGGCGCGGGTGAGGCCCCGACACAGGTACGCGCCGATGAGGCGTGCTGCTGATGGAGGGTCTACACGTTCCAGTCCGAAAACGATTGACCAGAAATCACTGTTGGTTGCGATCGGGCCGCGTGCATCATCGAGTAGACCTCGATCAATGAGTTCTATCGCAAGTCCCGTGAGGCCGGGGCTGAGCGACCACTCGATCATGAACCGAAGCCGAAGACGCCACTCTTCGGAAGTCCCCAGGTACGGCCTGACAAGGGCCTCTGCCCGGTCGGGGCGCTCACGGGCGGCAAACGCGAGCTGGTGGAACGCGAGATCCACTCGATCGGAGTCGCCGAGCCAAGTAGCCCACCGACCATGATCATCTGCAGCATCGAACCATCCGGGAATGCTCAACAACGAGAGGAGCCGCAGGCCTATGGGGGTTCCGCTCCAGGCCAAATCGTCGATTGCTGCCCAGTCTTCGGTGCCGGGGTCGAGCTGTGTGAGAACTGTGACGACAACGGTCTTGAGGTGAGCACGAATATCCGTTGAGCGGAGCAGTTCGGAGAAGGTGACCCGGAAGCGGTTCCTGTCGGTCGCTGCGAGGTGCTCAAGGACCTGACGGGTCTGGGCACGTCGAAACAAGAACTGGCCCGACGTCGCCAAGAATGTGTGTAAGTCATTGCCCGAAGCGATGAATGTTCTAGCGAAGAGATAGTCGAAATAGGACTCATGGAAGAAGGAGAATTTTGCGCCGTACCGGCCGACAATCTCTTCGGATTCGAGTGCGTGTACTTCTGTACGGGTTGCACTGTCCAGAATCGTGGCCGGCGCGGTCAAAACCTCATGTTCGCTCATGTAGCCAACGAGTGCGGTGGTGATTCCAAGCCAGTCAAGCTGACCGATTCGATTCTCGATTCGTAGCCTTGCTTCATCCGTGTACTGGTCATACAAGCTCTGCAGGGTGCGGTATTCTTGCTCGCGGGCAGTTTCAGATAGTCGGCAGAATACAGCGAGGTGGAGGGGGATTCGCAGTAGTTCAAGTGTTGACGCAGACGTGGGGATGGTTATCTCGGAAGACTCGAGCAGCGTCTTGACATCGGAGATATCGAGCCGTCTAACGGTGTGGCGGTCAACCGATGATGGGTTAGCGATAAGTCGGCGCAGTCGAGGGTCCGATTCCAAGTCGACTGTTCGAACAACCAGCACCACCTTCACATTCGGGGTGCTGGCCACTTCGTCCAGAAGCTCGTCGATAGCATCGAAGGAGTCGGCCATCCGGCCGCTGTATGTACTGACCGCGTCGAGTTGATCGATCACGATCGCGGCCGGTGATCCGGCGGCCACTCCAGCGAGGACTACCGCCGGTGACTCCGCCAGACCGATGGCGACGCCTAGTTTGTCGGACGTATTCGTCGTCGCGGTGACACTGTCCATGCGGGCGACAGCGACGAACCATCCAAGGCCCTCAAGATTCCTGGCGACATCGGTAGCGATCGTTGACTTGCCGTGGCCAGCAGGTCCGTCGAGAAGCAGTACTTGCTTGGCGTTTGGTGCCTGCAAAAGCCCAAGCACCTGCCGGGAGTCGTGCCGTGGGACTAGACCGACGTTCGCTACATGCCCATTGATACGCCGTTCCTGGCGATCGGTGGTGGCGCGTAGAGAGCTGATAGTTCCCTGGTCGCCGACGAGGTGCCGCCGCTTGAACCCCTTCGATTCCAAGTAAGACCAGATCGCTGCCGCATTTGCGCTCTGATGAATCTTTTCATCGCAGAAGTTGCGCAACTCTGCGATAGTGGAATCGGGATCGTTGGAGAGGAGTAGCTTGTATGGGTTTCGAGTGAGCTGTTGAAGTGAATCGACAGTGTGATGAGTGATGTAGATTTTCTTTAGTATCACCCACGTGGGTTCGCGTGTGGTTGACCACGCTGCGCAAACATTATCGAGCTGAACGACGAGCTCTTTGCTCAGAGACTCGATGAACTCAGCGAGCGTTACGGTACTGCGTGCCCTTGTAGAGAGATCGGCAAGGTCGGGGGCTGCCGTTGACGCGACAAGTCGAAAGTTGCGTCCGGACTCTACTTGAATCTTCGCTGCACCGAGGACGTTTTCATTCTTTAGTCGATTCACGGTCCAATTCCCGCCCGATGAGGCTTCTTTCACCTGCTCGGCCCAAATCGTTCCGTTTTCTTCTATCTCAAACTCTATGCCAACGCCCGTGGAACCGGGCGGTTCAAACCTAATTCGGGAGGCGCGACCCTCAAGAATGTCGGCGATCCTATAAGCGGTCCACCAGTGCTCGTATCTGTTCCCGAATTTATCGGCAGCACCTCCGGGCATCGAACTCATCGCCGTTCCCCTGCAGTTCCGATTATCGGCTGCCGATCGTGTGGCTCAAGTCCGAGTTCGCGCTCAGAACTTGTGAATTTCATTGGCGTCCTGCTTCTGAATCCTCTGCTTGTGGCCTGGTGCTCGCTGCAAGTTGCTTGAAATATTGATGTGCACGTTTCATATCGCGTGCGCGGTCGACGCCGGTGAAGGGCTCCTGGTAAGTGATGCCTTCGACGGTGAGGTCGGCCGGCTTGAGGGAGCCCTTCTTGCGGTACTCGGACGCGAGCTTCGTTGGGAGCTGGCGGCCGGTGGCGTCGTACAAGGCCTCGCGCTCGTACTTCTGCAGGACCGGGAACTGGGTGCGGTAGATCGTCAGTAGCTCCTCCGCCGTGATTCCGAGCATGATTGCGACAATCGCATCGATCTCGACGAGGGCCTGGCGGCGGTCGGCGGCACGGCGCAGGGGGGTTGCCCACTCCCACTTCGGGCCGATATCGCCGAGTCCGCTGCGGTCTGCGTGCTCGACTCCAAGATTTGGAACCCACGAATCATCTTGCCAGGCTTCGTCATACAGCTCCTCCCAGAGTGGAGCAAACGGGTGGACGAGGCAGTTCAGACGAAGGGTTCGGAGGATGAGCTGGGATTCAAGGCGATGATTTCGGATGTGAGGCACCTTGCCGAGGGCTGAAGTCTTTATGTGACCCACGCCCATCACCTTGATGAGAAAGTCAGCGGTCAGGGAGCTGGTAAAGGCGCTCATGACAGCCAGATCAGTCAGATCATCCGTGGTAAGCGAGAGGATTCCACCCACGTGCATGGGTCCTGGTGGCAGGAGCGCAGAGTGGAGCGTACGCACCGTCGCGGAGTCACACATCTCACGCCAGGCGAGGCGGAAGAACGACGAACTGGGTTTGCCGTACCACTTCGGGTATGCAGCGATGTACTCGTCGTAGGGCTTGGCGACTTGGTAGTTGGTGCGAGGGACGAAGTCTTCATCGATCGAGTTGAGCTCGATCGGCGAGTAGTCCTTGAAGCTCCGATAGTTGGGGAACGGCTGCTGATATAGCGGTGTGGCCACTGTGATGTGCGGACCTTGGAAGATTGCGTCGCGCCACAAGGAGGGTATTGCAGATCTCGACTCGAAGAAGCTCAGCTTTCGGTCTGCTGACTCGTGCCAGCCAGCGGTCCATTCAATTGCGTTGCCGAGGCGTGGCGCTGACGCGATCTTGGCAAGAACCTCAGAACTTGCCCGGTTGACGGGATACAGCATGCGTGCCTGAGACGCGGGCGTTCCAGGTTCGTCGATCAGCGTAGCCCACGCCCTCAGCGTGCCATCGTCGACAGAGATGACTCTTTCAAGGTGTGGTCGCTGGTCCCAGTTTCCGTCGTCGTCCTTAACTCCGGGGGCCGCGCCGGATCCATCGTGCAGCAGAGAGCGGGCCACGGTGTCGGGATGGCATACCGAGCCAAAGTGAATGAAGTTCACGTCAGAACGTCGGCCATATATGTGCGTGCCGAACGTGCGCCGGTTGCCGATCTCGAAAAGGCGAAGCTCGTTCCGGAACTGTGCATGACGTCGAAGCCGACGGTAGGTCTCGTGCCGAAACACCTGGGCACGTAGTTCCGTGAAGTGACTCTCGGGATGGATCAACCCGATTGCCCCATAGGGGGCCATCGCGCGCCAGGTTCTGTCCATGAAGCAGCGGTAGAGGTCAGGTTGCAGTCCGCTCAGGATGGGGCGGTCGACGCTCGAGCTGAAATGTTCATTCGATCCAGCCTGTTCCGCACGTTCGTCTAGGAATGCTGGGAGTATTTCTGGCGCGGCGAACGCGTGATCGCGCTTCTGTTGCTTTGCTGGCTCGGCCGGCTTGTCTGCCAACTGCCACCACGGATCGAACTCGGCGAGAACCGCTGCCTCGTCCCAATCCGGTCGTACCCACGGCGGGTTACCGACCTGCAGATCGAACCCGCCGCGCGCGAAGACCGGCGCGAAGTCCAGCTCCCAGTGGAAAAACCCCTGCCGGTCGGCGATTTCCTGTGAAACATTCAGCCACGGGAACTGGTGATACGCATGCCCGACCGCCATCGCGCGCGACAGCAGCAGGTCGTTCTCCTCGGCGAAACCGAGCTCCTGCCAGCTGGTGTCTCGGCCGATGCTCATCTGGCCTCGGCGCTCTGCGGCGGTCTCCTTCACCGGAACACCTAGTACAGCTTCGAGTCCGCAGACCCACTGATCCCAGTCCGGCGGCTCGATGTCCGTCGTCAGCGGCCATGACCAGTTCGCGCACCACGCGTCCATGACCCGACGCAGGCGCTGGTAGGCGCCATTCGGGTCGCTCAGGACGGTCTCGATTTCCTCCCGTGTCACCGCCGGGGTGTGGTCAACCGGGTCCGATCCCCACAGGTGAATGCCGCGGCGGATCTCCGACTCCGCGATCGTCAACCGGCGGAGCGTGAACTCCCACAGCGTCTCCACCCGCTGCGCCAGCGCGGCGAGTCTCTTTACGATGGTCTTGCTCGGCGACTTGCGGATCTCGTTGCGCCACAGCCGCAACTCCTCGCGCTTCTCCGGCGCGTACGTCTTGGCCTCAGCGGTGTCGATCACCGCGCCCCAGCCCTCGGACGGCAGGAGGAAGTGGTGGATGCCGCTGCCGATCTCCTCGCCGAGAGGCACGTCCTTCGCCGGGGTCTTGAGCCACTGCTTCTTGGCCAGCAGGCTCGGCGCGTACACCGACCGGCGCGCACCGATGAGTGAGTTGCCGCGGCGCAGGTGCAGGCCGAACCACGGGGCCTGCAGCCCGGCGACCATAGTGTCGAGCCACAGCGAGATCTCCGCCAGCTCGACGGCGGTGGCGTTGAGGTCCACCCCGTACACCTGGTGCAGCGCGATGTGCGCCTTCACCTTCTGCAGCTCCACCGGGTACCGGTCGGCGTCGATCAGCTCGCCCAGATCCTCCTGCTTGCGCTTGAGGTACTCGGCGGCGAGCTGCCGGACCGCCTCGATCGCGAACGCGCCCGACCCCAACGCGGGCTCGCAGATGCTCAGCTGCAGGATCTGCTCCGGCGTCGTCCGTTCGTCGTTCTGATCCAGCAGCTCCTCGAGGGCCTGCGACACCACGAACTTCGTCAGCACCTCCGGGGTGTAGTAGGAGGCCGACTGCTGGCGTTCGCGGCCGGCGAGACGGAACACGAAGGTGCCCTTGCGGTGCAGCACCGGCTTCTCCTCGCCGGTCGCCTCGTCGACCGTCCGGACGAAGTCCTTCTCGTCGAGATGGTCGGAGCGGTCCACCGGGACCACCCACGACCCCTTCTCCGGATCACCGTTCTTCGCTACCTCGTACAGGTCCTCCTCGGCAAAGAAACCGGTGTAGGACATCAGGCCCTCGTACACCGCGCCCAGCTGGTTGATGCCCAGCTCCGCATAGGAGATGAAACCGCGGTCCCCGCCGCGGCGGCCCTTGGATTCCTTCGACAGCAGCAGGTGTTCGAGCACCCGCTGCGTCGCCTCGTTGCCCAGGCCCACCTCGTCGATCAGCGCCGTCGACGCGGGGGAGAACAGGTCCGCGCGCAGCGGCTGGAACTCCAGGCCCGGCGCCGGATCGTCGGCGACGCCCTCCCGGACGGCGGGGGTGTGGCCCCTGTCGACGAGCCGGAACAGCGTCGCGAGGGACTCGTACAGGTGGGTGCCGGTGCGGGCCTGCTCGGACACCAGCTCGGTGAGCGTCAGCTCCCGCAGCCGGTCCAGGCCGTAGCCCTCCTCGTACTCGGCGGCGCCGGTCGGCAGCACCCGCATCTCCGGGGACGCCTCCGCGTACAGCAGGAACAGGATCCGGTACAGGAACCGCAGCGAATGCTTCGCCAGGTCCTGGCCATCGATCCCGTCCAGGGGCAGGCCCGTCGCGCTGCGGCGCTTGACGACCTCGTTGGCGATGATCTCGATGGACAGTCGGATGCCCTCGCGCAGGTCCTTCGACACACCGACGGTGTGCTTGACCGAGTCCTCCAGGACCCCCGTCCACCAGATGTTGCCGTCCGCGTCCGGGAGCAACGCCTGCCTGCCGAACATGGCGGCGACGCGGTCGATCTCGCCGCCCTTCGCCTCGTGTCGGCGCTCGGCGACCACCAGCAGGTCGACGGCCAGGTAGCGGCCCTCCGCCCACCGTTCGGCCTCGGTGAGCAGCAGCCACTGCCCGGCCTGCACCACAACGAACGCCGGCGGCGCATCCGAGCGGAACGCTGCCGACACCGCCTTCGACGCCGACTCGATGGGCTTGCCGTCCTCGACGGCCGGGGTGATCAGCAGCCCCGTCTCCGGGTCGAGCAGGTCCTCGACCGACGCGACCGGAACCGACTGCAGGAACAGCACACTCGCGTCCCCGTCGAGTTGGGCGTCGGGGATCTCCAGCTCGGAGCCGGCGCGCTCGGCGGTGAACGTCGACAGCGCGGTCGGGTAGCCGAACGTGGTCCGGGTCAGGGCGTGCGCGTCCGCGGCGGCATCCGGGTTCTCCGCCAGCCCGGCGAGCGCGGTCTGCAGTTCCCCGGCGGCGGCGAGCAGGTGGTCGCGGACCGTCGCCCGGCCGTCCTTCTTCTCCGCATCCCACAGCTTGCGGAGTTCGAGCACCTTGCCGTGGAACGACTCCTTCGCCGAGTCGATGGTGAAGTAGTGCTCGCTGATCCAGTCCTCGCCGATGACGATGGAATCGAAAGACGCCACGACTGCTTGGCTCTCCTGTCGGCTCGCGGGGTTCGGACCCCAGATTGGTGCTTAGTCAGCCCGTCCGGGCGCAAGTGTGCCGTGGCGGTGTTCAGTCACCGCGCAGATAGATCTCAACATGGGCGGTTGTCCATGTCACGTACTCCGCTCCACCTTCCGCAGTGCCTCGAACTCGGCGACGACCTCATCCTCGGTGGCCCCCAACTCGGCCAGCAACGCGCCGGCCTTCTTCGCCGCCTCGATGTAAGCGGTGAGCTCGGCTCTGCGGTCCTGGTGAACGGGGATGAACACGCCCACCGTGCGTCCGTGCCGAGTCACCGTCACCGGCTCGGTCTGATCGATGTAGTCGGCGAGGTCTTGCCGGAACTCCCGGACCCCTACGGTCACGCTCATCGCCAACCTCCCGTTGCGTAACGATGTGTACACAATATCGCGGGTGAGGTGAGCGTCGAGCGCTCGCCACGAATTCAGCCGGCATGATCGGTGGGGACGATCACCAGCAGCGGACGCACCAACTGCTGGGTGGGGGCGAGGGATTCGGCGAGGCGCTGCTCCTCCGCGATCCGGCGGGACAGGGTGTCCACCTTCTTGCGCTGCCCGGCAACCAGCTCCAACTGCTCGGCGCCCGCGTGCCAGCGGTCCGCGCGGCGTCGCCAGCTGGCGAGCCGCTCGGTGGCGGTGCGCTCCTGCTCGCCGAGGACGAGGTGCATCGCCGCCGTCGCCTCGTCCACCGCGATCGGGACCAGCGCGCGATACCGGTCGGCGTCGGCGACCGGGCCGGGGTTCGCCGAGCCCGGCCGCAGCCCGGTGTCGGTGGTGAGGAAGCCCAGGTCCGCGAGCGTCTCCACCACGCAGAACGAGGGGTTGTTCGGATTGGGGAATTCGGCGGTGGAGAACACCCGCGAGATCAGCTGCCCGCGCCGGTTCATCAGCGTCCCCATCAGCAGCACCGTCGGGGCGTCCACATCGCCGCGGATCACGAAGATCTGGCCCCGACCCAACGCGCTCAACGCGCGGTCGCTGGCCCAGTCCAGCACCGGGTGCAGCGGCCCCAGGTAGTGGGCCTCCGGCCACGTCGTGCCCGCGACGCCCTTGCCCTCCTTGGCGGCGGCGAGCTGCGCGGTGCCGACCTCCGGGGAGGTGGCGAGGGTGAGGCGTTCGAGGACCTTGCCGTGCTGCAGGTAGTTCTGCGGCAGCTGCCCGAGTCGCTGGCGCAGGTCCCGCGGCGGCGTCAGCTCCGCGACCGCGTGGTTGGTGTGCACCGTCCAGCCGACACCGCCGGCGTCCAGCTTCGCGTGCGGCACATCGTGGAACGCGGCCTTGAGCGCCTCGTCGAGGAAGGTGAGGTCGTCGGGGTAGAGGCTCTGCCGCGGCGCCTGCGGCAGCGTGTTCTCCGCTGCGTCGTCGGAGGTCTCGTCGAGGTCGAACTGGGCGAAGAACGCGTCCAGGTCGTCCCCGGCGGCCACGTCGTCGACGTCGCGGATCTGCTCGTCGAGGGTGGCCTTGCCGACCAGGACGTCGCGGATCGCGTTCTCCTCGTCCGTCACCGAGTGCCTGCCCATCAGGGAGGCGACGTCGCCGAGGGTGCCGTGCGCCTGGTTCTCCCGCTCCAGCAGCCGGGAGAGCACCCGCAGGTCGCCGGAGAAGTCCGGGTCCGACGGTTCGAGGATCAGCGACGAGATCACCGGCGGGTGCTGCTGCCCGTACCGGTCGATGCGGCCGTTGCGCTGCTCGATCCGGATCAGCGACCACGGGATGTCGAAGTGGATCAGGTGGTGGCACTGCGCGTGCAGGTTCACGCCCTCCGAGGCGACGTCGCCGGTGACGAGCACCCGGATCGGGGAGGTCTCCAGCTTGAAGCTGTCCACGATCTCCTGCTGCTCGACGTCGGAGAGCCCGCCGTGCAGCATCGCGACGTTCTCGGCCTTGAGGCCCAACTGCTTCGGCAGGTGCTCGGTGAGCCAGCGCAGGGTGGCGACCCGTTCGGCGAACACCACCGCGCGGGTGGAGGATTTCGCGCCGACTCCGATCTCCTTGAGGCGCTGCACCAACGCGGCCTGCTTGCCCGCCGAGTCGTTCAGGGCGTGCGTGTTCAGCTCGTCGAGGGTGGTCAGCGCGGCCAGCTCGGCGGCCTGCTCGGGGACCGTCGGGTCGAGCTTGCCGCGCCGCTGCTTGAGGGATTCCGCAAGCGCGGCGGGGGAGGACAGGAACGCCTTGGCGAGGGTCCACGGGAACAGCGCGGTCGTCTGGCCGGAGTAGGGGGAGCGGCCGGTGTCGGGGTGCAGCCAGGTCTGCGAGAGTTCCTGCGCGACGGCGTCTTCCGCGGGGGACGGCTTGACCAACTTGTGGACCGGTTCGGCGCGTTCGGCCCAGTCGCTGCCCACCTCCGCGGCCACCTCCGGGTGGTGCCGATGCCTGCGGATCAGCAGCGAGGCGACGTCGTCCTTGGTGAAGGTGCCGTCGGCGGCGACGGCCGTCGGGTCGAGGAGCCGCAGCAGCTCCGCGAACGACTCCTCCTTGCCGTTGTGCGGGGTCGCCGACGCGAGGATCAGCGCCTCGGTGTTCGGGGCGAGGACGCGGGCCAGCTCGTTGTTCTGGGTGCCGACATTGGTGAGGTTGTGCGACTCGTCGATCACCACCGCGTCCCAGTGCTGCCGCTGCAGGTGCGCCTTGTATCGGGGGCTCTTGAGGGTGTCGATCGAGATGATCGCCCGCTTGAAGTAGGTGAACGGGTTCCGGGTGGCCGGCAGCTTCTGGCGCACCTTCTGGATGCCCGCCGAATCCAGCCGGACGAACGGCAACGCGAACCGGCACCACAGCTCGTGCTGCATCTGCTCGAGCACGTGCTTCGGGGTGACGATCAGGATCCGCTCACCGCGCCCGCGCCGCACCAGCTCCGAGAGGATCATGCCGATTTCGAGGGTCTTGCCCAGGCCCACCGCGTCCGCGATCAGGATCCGCGGCCGGATGTGCTGCGGGTCCAGGGCCTTCGCGACCGCCGCCCGCTGGTAGCCCAGCGAATCCGCCAACATCTGCGTCGACACCGTCAACGTCTGGTCGCCGTACGGGAACGGGGTCTTGCGCAGCAGCGCCTCGAGCCACAGCCGGGAGTCGCGGTAGCCCGACGAGCCGTCGGCGACCACCTCCGCGTTCCGCGGGTCCTGCACCGCGATCTCGTCGAGACTCGAATAGAACGTCGCCGTGGTGTCCTTCACCAACTCAGTCAGCCCGCGCGCCTTCACCAGCCAGCCGTCCGAGCCCTGCTCGGCGGAGGTGACCAGCCACTCCTCGTCGCGGACCACCACGATCGAGCCGGGGGCGACGTTCAGCGTGGTGGTCGGTGCGGAAATGGTGCGGCCCTCCGTGTCGTGACAGATGTGCGATGACGTTAGCGTGCCCTCCGGGCGGGGTGCGCGTGGTGGGCGCCGCCGCTGCCGTCGTGTCGGTCGAACGACTGACGGCGCGTCCGGTTGGTCCGAAGTGTGTCTGTGGGCTGTGGCACAGTACATCGCGTTGACCAGGGGAAGGATCGCCGTGGGTTCGTTTCTGAAGGACCGGGCCGGGGACGAGGAGTTCCGGATCAGGCAGGGTCTCGAGAAGGTCGGGCTGTTCTTCGAGCTCAACCTCGACGAGGACGAGCTGCACCGCGCGCAGGAACTGTTCGGCCAGATCGCCGGCCACGACGGCCGGGTCGGCGCCTACTCGATGCTGATCACGCGATACCCGGCGCTGACCCTCGCCACCCTTGTCGGTCACGCCGGCCTCGCCTACCAGCAGGGCCGCTACTGGGACAGCTTCTGGGACGAACTCTCCCTCGAGCGTGACCCGGACTTCGAGAACACCCTGCGGCGCAACCTCGGCGACCTGCTCCGCAAGGTGGGCCTGCGCGAGTTCCCCGAGTTCCGCGGCCCCAACTACGTCATGGCGATGGCCATGCACGCCGGGATCCCCGTGCACTGCCTCGCCGACCTCGTCGCCGTCATCGAGGGCCACGTCCGGCAGGGCCGCGACCCCAACGGTGCCGCCCTGCTCGAATGGCTCACCGCCCCCGGCGTGCACAACCGGATGAACACCCTCGACATGCCGGTCCGCAACTTCCTCCGGTACGGCGGCGACATCGCCGTCGACATCCTCGACCGGATCATCGAGTTCCTCGCGTTCACCCTCGACGAGCCCGAGGTCTGGAACAACCTCGAACTCGACACTTCCACCACCGGGCTGCCGACCGTGCTGCTCAACGGGCTCATCGAGCAACTGCACCAGCGGCCGTTCCTGTCCACCGACACCGGGCCGTCCACCGCCCGGGGCATTCGCCGCCGCCGCAACCCGGAGATCGGCTACTCCGTGCCGGACGACGAGCTGGTCGTCGCGGTGCCGTACCCGGAGAACGCGGCCGACGCGCCGTGGAAGGTGACCGTCGCGGGCAACACCCGCGAGGTGTACGCGGAGGCGGGCTGGGGCGTCGACGACGGTGAGCACCCGCCGACGCCGGTCGCGGTCACCGCACCGGCCCGGGAGCTGTCCGTCGTCCACGAGGCGTCCCGCGCCAACCACACCGTGTCGGTGTTCGACAGCGCCGACCCGCTGCTGCTGTTCACCCTCGACGGCAAGCTGATTCGCCGGTCCAGCGTCCTGCCGCGCGGGCTGGTGCTCGCGATGCACCCGAAGGACGCCGCGGTGATCGACGCCGCGACAAACACCCCGGTGCGGGCGTCCGACGACCCGCGGGTGCCCTCCGGATGGACGGGCTGGCGCGTCGGGACCATCGACCTCAAGGGCCACGACTCGATCCTGTTGCGCCGTGCGGGTCGGGAGGACGGGCCGGTGCGGGGCGTCCGTGCGCTCGGCTCGCCCACCTTCGTGCCCGCCGAACCGATCCCGGGCCTCTACACCCCGAACGGGTTGCGGGTGTACGGCGAGCTGCCCAGCGTGGACCTGCCGCCGCACCTCGGCGGCGAGCCGGTGGCGTGGACGGTGCGGGCCCGCCGATCCGGGGACCGAAAGTGGCTCGTCGACTGCGAGTGGGAATCCGACACCGTCGAGACGAGCCTCGACCCGTTCGACGGGGTCGAGGACGTGCTACTCGGCCTGTACGAGATCGAGATCACCGGTGTCGGCGGCGTCGGCCAGCGGCACACCCTGTTCCTCGCCGAAGGCCTCGCCGTCGACCACGGGTGCGCATTCCGACAGCCCGTGCCCGGCGGCCTCGCCGCCAGCACCAGCGCCGTCACCTCCGAGTACGCGCTCACCGTCGACCGGACGTCCGTACCGTTCGGGATCGCGGACCGGGAGAACGAGATCCGGGTCGCCGTCGAGGGCCGAGCCAACAAGCTGGTGCTGCGGCCGCCACACCTCGAACTGCGCGTCGATGCCGTCGGCACCCCCGCGCAGTGGCGCACCGCACCGCTCTCGGTGAGCCCCGCCGACCTCGGCGAGCACGCGGTCATCGGGGTTCGGGCCCCCGGATGTGCCTCCGCCCGGTTCCTGCTCGTCGACGAACAGGACCGCCAGCTCCAGCTGGAGCACCCGGACCGGCCGTCGGAGAACGTCTTCCAGCTGTCCACGAGACGGTTCGCGGACACCGCCGGCCGGGTCGGCGTGTGCCAGCTCGTCGCCGTCGTCGACGACGACTCCGGTGTCGGACACCGGATCACGATCGCGGACGTGCGGCCGGCCCGGCTGTGCGAAGCCGTGTCCGTGGACGGCACGGACCTGGTGTTCGAGCGGCTCGCCGACATCGAGGACCCGGCCGTGTGGGTGTGGGCGGCGACCGCGCCGTGGCGCCCGCTCGTCCGCCTCGCCATCACCGGAGGCCGCGCGCCGCTACCCGACGAGCTGCGCGGCGCCGGTGACCTCATCGCCCAGGTGTTCGCGGACGACCCGTTCGCCATCGTCACCCGACCGGCCCGGCCCGACCGGGACGCCCTTCGGGTGGCCCAGCCCGGCTGGGTCCGCGACGACAAACCGGCCCTCGACGACCTGGCACGGTTCCTGTCCGGTGTCGGGCAGCCGCCGATGGTGCCGGACGCGGCCGCAGGTTCCTGGTCCGCGCTGGCCCTGCTGCCCTGGGACCGCGCCGACGCCGACTCCGAGCGCCTCCGCGGCGGCCTGATCCGGATCCTCGGCCGCCACCCGCGTGCCGCGTTGGACGCGCTGGGCGCCAGCACCATTCCGCAGGACGAGATGATGTCGCTCCTAATCCGCACCCAGCTCGTCGACCGCCCGTACTCGGCCAACGACACCCTCAACGACCTGCACCAGAACGCCTGGGTGGGCTGCATGATCGAGATCTCCGACCTGCCGTCGCTGCGGGACCGCGGCCGCGCGGTGGCCGGGGAGCGGGCCGAAACCCTCGCCTACCTGGAAACCCAGGGCGGCGGGGTCCTGATCGACCTGCTGCGCGGCGGCAAGATGGGCGACCCGCGCACGGGCGTGTTCGATCCGACCGTTCTCAACCTGCACGTCATGGCGCCTGAACGGCTTGAGGAACTGTTCGAACAGGTCCGGCTCGTCCCCGGCGCCCTGCTCGACATCGACACCCGCACCACCGCCACCGCCGACGCCTTCCACCGCCGCGCCGACTGGATGGACGAACCGGTGTGCCGCACCCTTCCCGGCCACGTCAACAGGGCGCTGCGGGAGGTGAAGAAGGTGTCCCCGGCGCTGTACGACCTGGTCGCCGCCCGCAGCGAGGTGCTGAGCGGGGTGGACGTCGAGCAGCACCCGTGGATGCTGCTGTCCGTGCAGTCGCTGACGCTCGCGGCCGTCGCCCGCCTCGAGGCCCGCGGCGAATTCCGGTACGCGCCGATGACCGCCGACATGCGCGCCGCCTGGGCGACGATGGCCGAATACTTCCCGGCGATGGTCGCCGGTGACCTGCTGATCGCGGAGGCGCTCGCCGCGCACCTCACGCACGGAGACCTGATCGGAGAGACCGCATGACCGAGCGCCTCGACCCCCTCGCCGCCGCGGCCGGCATCGACGCGAGCTATCGCCGCTACCTGAAAACGCTGCTGGCGCCGCGTGACCCGGAGCTGACCGAGGCGTTCGACCGGGCGGTCGACGAGTCGACCCTGCTCACCAAGGGGCCGCTGCTCGAACTCACTCCGCCCTACGCGCCCGGCGCGTCGCTGTCCGACCTGATCGACGACGGCACCCTGCACCCCGACTTCCGGCTCCTGCACAGCGACACCCTGCCGATGAACCGGCCGCTGTACCGGCACCAGGAGACCGCGATCCGCAAGGTCGTCTCCGGCCGGAACCTGGTGGTCAGCACCGGTACCGGCTCCGGCAAGACCGAGAGCTTCATGCTGCCGATCCTCAACGCGCTCATCGACGAACGCGCCAACGGCACCCTCGGCCCCGGCGTGCGGGCGCTGCTGCTGTACCCGATGAACGCCCTCGCCAACGATCAGCTCAAACGCCTGCGCGGCCTGTTGAAGGGCATGCCGGACCTCACCTTCGGCCGCTACACCGGGGAAACCGAGGAGCTCACCCGCGACGCGGAATCCGCGTTCCGGGCCGCCCACCCGGGACAGCAGCGGCTGCCGAACGAACTGCTCAGCCGCGAGGAGATGCGCGCGAATCCGCCGCACATCCTGCTCACCAACTACGCGATGCTCGAATACCTGCTGCTGCGCCCCGCCGACCTCGACCTGTTCGACGGCGAGCACACCGGAACCTGGCGGTTCATCGCACTCGACGAGGCGCACGTCTACGACGGCGCGCAGGGCGCCGAGGTGGCGCTGCTGCTGCGCCGCCTGCGGCAGCGGGTCGGTGGCAGCCGGCCGCTGCAGTGCATCGCCACCTCCGCCTCGCTCACCGGCCGCACCCCGCAGTCCCAGGGCGGGGAGGCAACCACGTTCGCGCACAACCTGTTCGACGTGCCGTTCGAGTACGTCGACGACGACGGCGCGCGGCAGGACCTGGTGACCGCGACCAGGCAGACCCGCCGCACCGAACCCACCTGGGTCCTCGGTGACGATCGGCTGCTGGCCCTCGCGGACCCCGCCGCCGACCTCGGCGTGCTCGCCGAACACGGAACGAACGGTGACCCCGCCGACGGGCTGCACGCCGAACGGCACATCGTCGAGCTGCAGTCCGTCCTGTCCCGCGGGCCCGTCGACGTGCGTTCCCTGGAAGCGCGGCTGTGGCCCGACGACCCCGCCGCCGCCGGCAAGCTCGAAGCGCTCGTCGCGCTCGGCTCGAAGGTGCACGACAGCGCGGGCAACCCGGTCCTCTCCGCGCGCTATCACATGTTCGTGCGGGCCACCGAGGGTGCCTACGTCGCGTACACCGACGCCGGGCCGAAGGTGCTGCTCGGCCGCCACGAGGTGGACCCCGACACCGGGCGGGCGGTGTTCGAGTTCGGCACCTGCCAGCGGTGCGGCGCCGTCCACCTCGCCGGGAACCCCGAAACCCTCAAGGGGCGGGAGTACTTCCGGCCGGTCAAGTCCGAGGAGAAGGCACGCTGGCTGGTGGTCACCGACACCGCCGGTGACGACGTGATCGACGAGGACGAGGCGACCCTCACCCAGGAGAAGGACACCGCGCAGGAGACGACGATCCGGCATCTGTGCGCCGGCTGCGGCGCCCTCGGCCGCGAGAGCTGCGCCGAACCCGGCTGCCCCGGCGGCCCGGTGCTGCGGGTGCGTCAGCACGCCGCGCGCACCAGCGTGATGAGCACGTGCACCGAGTGCGGCGCCCGGGCCCGGCAGGTGATCCGCCGGCTGCGCACCGACACCAACGCGGCACCCGCCGTCATCACCACCGCGCTCTACCAGCACCTGCCACCCGCCGACGACGAGACCGTCGAGGAGATCGGCGAGGGCCGGAAGCTGTTGATGTTCTCCGACTCCCGGCAGGCCGCGGCGTTCGCGGCGCCGTACCTGGACAAGACGTACGGGCGGATGCTCGAACGCCGGTACCTCGCGCTCGTGCTCGCCGACCCGAGGTACCGGGACGACGAACTGTCCGCCGACGACCTCGCCGGCTACGCCGCGAGGAAGGCCAGGGAGGCGTACCACTTCCCCGAGGGGGCCACCAAGGGGGAGATCGTGCGCGCGGTCAACCCGTGGGTGATGGCCGAGTTGACCGCGATGGACCAGCGACAGTCCCTCGAAGGGCTCGGGTTGATGGGCGTGCGCCTGTATCGGCCGCGCCGCGCCGAACTGCCCTCCGGATTCGGCGCGATCGGCCTCACCGACGACGAGACCTGGGGGCTGTTCGAGGAACTGCTCAAGATCGTCCGGCTGCAGGGCGCGATCACCCTGCTCGACGACGTCAACATCAAGGACGAGATCTTCGCGCCCCGCAACGCCACCATCCGGATCCGGTCCACCGGTTCGGACCCGGCGAAGAACATCATGAGCTGGCTGCCCGGCGGCCGACCCGGCACCACCAACAACCGAATTCTGCTGGTCCGCAAGGTGTTGGCGGCGTTGGGATCGGACCTGGCCGCCGAACGCCTGCTGCAGGCGTGCTGGACGTTCCTGGTGGAGCACGGGTACCTCCGGCTCGCGGCGGACAAGTTCGCCGGCGACACCTACCAGGTCGACCACGAGAAGCTGCGCATCGTCTCCGGCGTGGACTGCGCCTGGTACCGGTGCACCGTGTGCCGGCGGCTGACGTCCACCAACCTGCGCGGGGTGTGCCCGCAGGGCGCCTGTACCGGAACGGTGGCACCGTTCGAGATCCCCGCCGTCGACGAGGACGGTCACCACTACCGGGCCTTCTACCGCACCATGCGGCCCGCACCGCTGTCGGCGAAGGAACACACCGCGCAGTGGACGTCGAAGAAGGCCGCGTCCATCCAGAAGGACTTCATCGACGGGAAGGTGAACGTGCTGTCCTGTTCGACCACCTTCGAGCTCGGTGTCGACGTCGGCGACCTGCAGTCGGTGGTGCTGCGCAACATGCCGCCGAAGACCGCGAACTACGTGCAGCGCGCCGGCCGCGCCGGTCGTCGCGCCGCCTCCGCGGCACTCGTGCTCACCTACGCGAAACGCAGCTCGCACGACCTGTCCAAGTATCAGAATCCGGTGTCGATGATCGCCGGGGAGATGCGCATCCCGTGGATTCCCATCGAGAACGAGCGGATCGCCCGCAGGCACGCGCATTCCATCGCGCTCGCCGCGTACTTCCGGGACCGCTACGTGGGTGACGGGCTCGCCTGGAAGCACGCTGGAGACTTCTTCTCACCGACCGCGGACGGTCAGGACTCGCCGGCCGCGCAGGTCCGGGCCTTCCTCGATCCCGTTCCGGACCGGGTGGCCGCCGCGCTGCGCGAGGTGCTCCCGCCGGCGCTGCTCGCCGCGATCGGCGTCGACGACGGCTCCTGGGTGGACCGGCTGTGCGAGCTGTTGGCGGTCGCCGAACAGGAGATCCGCAACGACCTCGACACCTACCGGGAACTGATCGAGGAGGCCAAGGCCGAGGACAAGCTGGCATGGGGCGGCCGGCTGCAGAAGACCCTCAAGACCATCGAAGCCAGGCAGCTGTTCGGCTACCTCGCCAACAAGAACATCCTGCCCAAGTACGGGTTCCCCGTCGACACCGTCGAACTGCGGACCCTGCACTGCGAGGGTGATGTCGGTCGGCAGCTGGAACTCTCCCGCGACCTCGGTCAGGCCATCTACGACTATGCGCCGGGCAACCAGGTCGTCGCCGGTGGGAAGCTGTGGACGTCGCGGGGCCTGCACAAGCTGCCGAAGCGCGAACTCGTCGAACTCAAGTACCGGTCCTGTCGGGCCTGCGCGCAGTTCCAGTGTGGGCGCGAACTCGACGTCGACGAGGTGTGCCCCAGCTGTCAGCAACAGTTCGACAAGATCCGCACGTTCGTGGTGCCGGAGTTCGGGTTCGTCGCCGACCGCAAGGTCGAGGACGTCAAACCCGAGCCGCCGGAACGACGATGGGGTGGAAGCAGTTTCGTCGAGAGCCTCGGCGAGATCAGCGACCCGTTCCCGTGGGTGTCCACCGGTGGTGTGGAGGTGCGGGCCCGCGCCGGTACCCGGGCCCGGATGATGGTGATCTCCGACGGCGGCGGACCGGGCTTCCTGCTGTGCGGGCGCTGCGGGTGGGCCACCGCGGTCGCCGGGAAGAACGGCAAGACCACCAGGGGAGCGCACAAGCATCCGGTGACGGACAGGCCGTGCGAGGGTTCCGCGCGGATCGTGTCCCTCGGGCATCGCTACGAGACCGACATCGCCGAGTTCTCGTTCGGCACCATCGCCTACGACAACGACTCCGCGGCGAAGTGGATGTCCGTGCTGTATGCGCTGCTCGAAGGCGCCTCCGAGGCGCTCGAGATCAGCCGCGACGACATCGACGGCACCCTGTCGTGGACCGCCGACGGACACCGCAGCCTCGTCCTGTTCGACACCGTCCCGGCCGGAGCGGGTGCGGCGAAGAAGATCGCCGAGAACCTGGACAAGGTCATCCAGTTCGCCGTCGACCGGGTGACCCGATGCGACTGCGGCATCGAAACCTCCTGCTACGGATGCCTGCGCTCGTTCCGCAACGAACGGTTTCACGAGCAGCTGTCCCGCGAGGGGGCGCTGTCGATCTTCGGTGAGCTCAAGGTCGAGGCGACCCCCGAGGCCGTGAACGGCCCGTGGGGCGTCGAGCTGGCGTACACCCCGCAGTCCGTCATCGAACTGCTGCTGGAACTAGCGTTGCGCGGTGTCGCCAAACCCGACCTCGGCGCCGACCTCGGCAAAAACTGCTGGCCCGTCGAGGCGGTGTGGCCCGAGGTGCGGGTCGTCCTGGTCGATGGGGACGACGCGGAGCGGGACTACGAGCTCATCGACGAGGGGTACACGGTGCTCAACGTCGACGAGACCGACGCCGACCGGCTGGTGCCGCTGCTGCCGACCGCATGAATCTGTCGAACCAACCCAACCATCGTGGTGTCACATGCCGAAGGATCGCGCCGTGAATGATCAGCAGGAAAATGCCAACATTGAGGTCGCGCAGAAGGGAACTGAGGCGTCCCCGCCGGGCGGCGTGCTCGTCGTCGACGACGGCGGCATTCTCGTCACCGGCGACCAGGAGTTCGTAAGCAAGTATGTGGACCGACTGAAGGCCATCGCCTCGGATGCGGTGAGCGTCGCGGACCTCTCCGGCAAGAACGTCGCCGACATCGCGGCGATCGGCGGTGCCGCCGCAGCACTGCACGCCGGTGCGGCCGCGGGGGAGTTCGTGCGGATCTCCCAGCGCAGCATGGACCTGATCCGGAACCAGAACCTGATTCCGGGCGACCCGGGCTACTACCTGTCGACGGTGAGGGATGGCGCCGGAAAGTTCTCCGGGCAGATCCAGTGGAGCCCTGTCTCAATGCTCCCCGCGCAGGCACTCGCGCTGCAGATGGCGATGGTGACCATCTCACTGCGTACTGCGATCGCGTCGGTGGAGCAGGCCGTCGAGCGTGTTCAGGACAGCGTCGACGCGATCCTGGAACTCGCCAAGGCCGACCTCGCGGGGGGTGTGCTCGGCGTGCACGACAACCTGGATCGGCACGTCGCCCACCTCGACGAGACCGGGAAACTGTCGACGGCGGATTGGGAATCGATCGCGGCGTTGGGGCCGGCGTTGGAGGTCACCGGGTCGAAGCTGCGGCAGCACATCCGCGGAATCCTCGACACGTTCGATCAGGAAGCGTCGATCGGTGACCGCGCCGATCAGCTCGAGAAGGCGGTCCGGCAGGGCATGCTCGGCGAATCGCTGCAGCTGCTGGTGATCGCCGAAGACTCGCTCTACAAGTGGCATTCGCTCAAGATCGCCCGACTCGAGGCGACCGAACCGGAGCATCTCGATGCCGCGGTTCGGGCGATGACAGGTCTTCTGAACGCTCACCTGGCGGAGGACGGTGCACTGCTTGCCAGCGCGGCCGGCATCCTCGATCGCTACTCCACCATCAAGCCGCTGGAGATTGTCCGCTGGATGTCGGCGTCGAGTGTGCGTGAGAACGTGGCATTGCTGCGCAAGGATCTCGACGAGTTCGTCGAGGCGCGGCGCACCGCCGTGCTCGAATGGCAGGAGCGGGAGGATCCTACGATCGGGGACGCGTTCGAGGAACTCGGCAATCGCGCGAAGGGCGTGGGCGTCGCGATCGGCGGCGCGGCCGGTGCGATAGGCGGGAAGGCACTGGACGTGGGTGCGGCTGGCCTCGGACAGGTTGGTGCCGGCCTCATGCGGGTGGCCGAGCGTCGCAGGAAGGAGCCGGTCGGAGCTGCGGAGACCGTCGACCAGACCTGAACTCGACCTCGACGACGTTCGATTGGGCGGGTCGCGCCAGACGTGGTGCCGATCGCAAGCGTCCAGACTGAATGGGCAATTCAGTCGGAATCGGCGGGGCACAGCAGGAGCCCGCCAACGGTGAGAACGATCGTCAGTGCCAGCGAGACCCAGTAGCCCCACGCCATGCTCGGGTCGTCCAGGGGCACCTCGGTCCAGACGGAGCGGCCCAGCCAGGTCGCCAGAACGAGCAGGAAGAGTGATCCGCCAGCAAGGAACGTGACTCCGCCGACGTCACCGGCCGTGGTCTGTGACGCGATCCCGACAGCGAACGCGAGGCAGACGCCAGCGAATACCAGACCCCAAGCCTGGCCCTGCAGTGCGGCCATCGGCATGTCCTCGGCGGTGACCTTCCCGCCCAGCGCGACGTGTACCGGCGCACGGGAGCTGAGGACGCCGGGCTCGTAGGAAACCCACGGGGCGGTGAACGTGATGAGGGCGAGCGCGCACAGGCATGCGAGGGGCAGTGGCTTGCGGGTGCTCGTCTGGTCGGGGGAGGGCATTGCTGCTCCGATCGGTGGTACGGCGCGTCGGGAACGCGGCGTTCGGTGAGGAAGGACGCTGGAGTGTGACCTGTCGGTCAGGAATGAATCGACAGGCCCCACTGGGTCATCGCAGGCGCGATCAGGGCAGAGCTCGCCCGGGTGGCGTCGTACTCATCGCCGAACGAGGTGACCGCGATCGCAGTCAGGCTGCCGTCGTCGGCGACGGCGAACACCGGTCCACCAGAATCACCGTGGTCGGCGATGTTGCGATGCTCGACGATTACGTCGGACCGGCCGAGGTAGTCACCGCAGGACATGCCGGTGCGGAATCCGAGCCGACAGATCGTGGGGTGGGTCCGGTCCAACCAGGTGCCGTCACCCCATCCGGCGATCTCGCGTGTCAGTGGGATCGAGCTGTCGGTGTAGCGGGTGTCCCACACCTCGATGAGTGCGTCATCGAGTCCGCCAAGGGTGGTGAAGCGGGACTCGACGAATTCGCCGACTCGAACTGTGCGGCCGGTGCGGTCCGTGACCGACACGATGTCACCTGGCGTGCCGCAGTGCCCGGCGGTAAGCGCGAACACCCGAGCGTCCGCCGAGACGATCCATCCGGTGGAACACGCCTTCCCGCGGGTCTCGTTGGTGTACTGCCCACCCGGAACGAGCTTCCCCGGTGTCTTTAGCCATCCCCAATCCTCGCTGGAGTGATAGATCGGGGACTCGGTTCCGCCGGGTGTCGCGGACACAGTGGGTGCCGCCAGCGTGAACAGTGCCGCGGTCGCCGCGATCGTGACCGCCGTTGCCCGGCCGATCCTTCCGCACAGGGTCATGGAGTGCTCCATCGAATCCGCTGCGGCCTGGTGCCGCGTTCGACTCGAAGTAGGCCGGACGACGGCCCCGACGGACAATGGGGACGTCCCCATTGCCGAGGACGCGAACATGTGCCGCGTGTGACGATCAGCTGTCGAATCGTGCGATCAGGTCGAGGTCGGTGGGGGTCACGACGCCGCTGCGGCGCAGGAAGTCGAACAGGCGGTAGCGGTCACCGCGATGCTCGGCGTCACCGCCCTCGTAGGCGAGGAAGGTCCTGCGCATCGACGCGACGAGATGCTCGACGGCTTTCGGGGTGCACCCGAGTGCCGCCGCCGCGGCCCGGTCGCTGCGAATGCTGGAGATGCTGAGTGTCGGGTCCCGCCACAGTGGTTCGAGGATCGCCGCGGCCACCGCCCGCTCACGCTCGGTCGGGTCGGGGTAGACGGCCGTGAGGTCACCCGATACCGCGCCGGTCGAGTCGGTCGGGTCGGTGAGGTTCTCGACGCGAAGGTCGACCACCGTGGTGTCCCCCATGTGGAAGTAGAGCGTGTAGGCGGGGCGGTCGAGGACGATCGTGGTTCCCGGTGCCAGCTCGGCGTGCCGCGGACCGGACGTGTACGGCACGACGTTCGCACTGCTGACATTGCTCATCAACCACGATCGCGACTCGAAGCGGAACTCCACACACCGACGACTGAAGCGACGGGCATCCGCGTCGAGTGGGATATCCGCGGTCGGGGAGCGTCCGATGACGAACACACGGTCGTGCGTAACCGATTCCTCCGTGCGCCAACCGGTCACGAACAGGGCAGGAAGCTTGTCCATCGATGACGTGATCCGGCTACTGGATGCGTCCACCGCGTCACCGTACCGCCCGGCTCCCGACCGCCCGGCCGATCATCGCCATGAGCAGGTACCGGCCCTGGTTGTCTTCGGCACGGCGGAGCGCGTCGTCGTCGGCCCGGTTCGCGACCCACACGACCGGGACCGGTTCCGATCCGAAGGAGTGCGTGGACACGACGGTCCCCTCGACCCGATCGCCGTCGAGGGTCAGGGCATCCGGTTCCCCGACCATTCCCGGGGCCGAGGCGGCGTCCGTGTGGAAGACGGCGACGCGCTGCCCGCCGCCGGTCTCGAACCAGCAGCCGGTCCCGTGCACGGCCGAGGCCACCGGACCGCGCAGGCGGAGGCCGACCGCGGCGTGGTCGCCGCATGGCCGGGTACCGTCCAGCACGGTCGACCACATGGCCTGCCCGGCCGCGGCCGGCTTGGTCGATACGGGACGGACGGCGTCGCGACGTTGACCGGGACTCATCGTCGTCCACGCGGACCGCAACTGGTGGTCGAGCAGGTCGGTGAGCTTGTCGCATGCGGCCGGGGTCAGCTCCCGTGCCTGATGCAGGATGAGCAACGGTGCGGCGTCCGCGCCGTCGTGGCCGGTCAACCGCGCCGTGCACGTGTCGTAGGGAGGCCTTGTCGCGGACCAGGTCGTGAAGGTTGCCTTGTGGTCGTCGTCGAGGCCGACGACCCGGGTGCGGGGCGGTTCGAGCATCAACTCCTGCTCGAAGTCCCGATTCAGGCGGGCCGCCTGGATGGGGTCGGCGCCCGAATAGATGGTGAGGACGGCGCCGTCCGGCGGCGAGTCGACATCCTGGAGGAACCGGCACGACGCGCCGTAGGGCAACCCTCGCTCCGAGTCGGCGGTGGCGACGATCGACGCGGGCACCAGGACCGATTTCGCGTCGAGCCGAAACACCTCCGGGGTGATGAACCGCCCGCGTGTGTCGCGTCTGTCCTGGCCGTCGTACGGGTCCACCACCTCGAACGCCCCGAAGCCCCCGACCACGGACAGCTGATCCGTGGACGGCGATCCGGCCGGAGTGTCCGCGGAGAACCGGGGGTCCGGTGTGAAACCGAAGGATTCGAGGTCCGGGCAGGGGGCGTACAACCCGGGGCGGGCGAGAATTGGCCGAGCCGGGTCCCGGAGGTCTGCGACCGACCGGTATCCGACGACACCGGACGCGACGAGCCCCAGTGCGGTGGCGGCCACGGCCACGGCGGCGATTCGGGGGTGGCGCCGGGCCGCGGCAACGGCACGTCCGCAGGTACCGAGACCGGTCATGCCGAGGGCAACGGTGAGGTCGGTGACGAACGCCGTCGACGTCGGGTAGCGCCGTGCCGGGTTCCGTGCGAGCGCGCGGTCGAAGACGCGGTCGGCGCGCCGCAGACGCCGGTTCACGCCGGTCAGCGATCGGACGGGCTCGACCTCGCCGGTTGCGATCCGACGCAGCCGGTCCTCGATCGACGCCTCCCGATGCGGCGACCCGCCGGTGAGCAGTTCGTAGGCGGTGCAGGCCAACGCATACTGGTCGCTGCGCGGATCCGGTGAGGTGCCGACGAGCTGTTCGGGCGCCGCATAGCGCGGCGTGCCCACGCGGTCGGTCACGGTATCGGACCCGGTGATGCGGGTCGCGACACCGAAATCGGCGAGCACCGCCCGACCGACGCCGTCGGCGTCGCGTTCGAGCAGGATGTTGTCCGGTTTCACGTCCCGGTGGACCACAGGGATCGGGGAGCCGGCCAGCTGATCGAGGGCGTCCGCGATGTCGGCGAGAATCGACACGATCTGCGGGAGCGAGAGCCTCGTGTCGGCGTCGTCGAGGAGTGCG
Organism: Rhodococcus sp. NPDC054953; assembly: GCF_053609225.1. Taxonomy (NCBI): domain Bacteria; kingdom Bacillati; phylum Actinomycetota; class Actinomycetes; order Mycobacteriales; family Nocardiaceae; genus Rhodococcus; species Rhodococcus sp. NPDC054953. Next base: position 66,327 of record NZ_JBSGXD010000019.1, read on the forward strand.
CGCAGGCTCTGACCGTCGACGAACTCCATGAAGAGGCATGGCGTGCCGTCGTGCACCTCGGATCGGTGGACGACGATGATGTGCGAATTACGTTGCCCACCAGTGATTCGTGCCTCGTCGTCGAACCGGCGGCGCGCGCGGTCGACCGCGACGGTGTTGTCGGGGTCCGGGACGTAGATCTTGATCGCCTCGAACCGGGCGAGCCTCTCGTTGTAGGCACGCAGGACACGGGCCTGCCCGCCGCGCGCAATCTCCACGACATCTGTGTAGCCGGGAAGCCGGGGAATCCCGGGACGGTCGGTCACTGCGTGCAGTCCTCGATCGGGGTGGGGTGCTCCGGTTTGACCCGCGGCCGTTCCTTCTCGGCGGGCGACCCGGCATAGATCGACAGGTCCGAGCGCAGGGTGCCGTCGGGTGCCCAACACTCCTCCGGAGGCACCATCGACATCGTCAGCCCCGCGAACACCAGCTGCCGACCGCCGTCGGCACGGCACTCCCACACCGGGACACCCTTCGTCCGCTCCTTGTCGCGGAAGATCAGCCCCGGGTTCTGGTAGTGGCAGTACACGGCCACACCGCCCGAGACGAACGACGGCTCGTATCCGAGGTAGGTGTCCTCGTCGTAGCCGCGGAAAACGTCCATCACCGACAGCGCCCAACTGCACGGGGTGAACTCGCCGACCGCGAACAGGAAGGCGCCCTGCGAACAGCGGCCGTCGAATCCGGTGCGCGTGGCCGTCGTGTCGAAGGCGTAGTACCGGATGTTGACGAACGGCACCTCCGCCCCGCTGGCGTCGCGCCCGGGACTGCGGGTGTCGAAACCGGTCGGCGTCCCGGGTTCGACGACGGCGGGCCGGTCCGGGGCCCCGGTGCCGCGAACACCGCTGCCGACGGCGAAACCGGCGGCGGCAGCAATGATCACGGCGCCGACAACACCGGCGGTCCGGAGCCACGGGCGCCGCGTGGTCGGGGCAGGCCCCGGTGGCGGGACCTGGTCCGGGAAGGTGCCGTCCCAGGTCGCGTCGACGGATTCGGCGGGGTCGTGCGACGGGTCCTGAGCCATGATGCGCCGAGCCTATTCGGCGTCCGGCATGCCGATTGATTCGCATCGATGCCAGCGCGGCGTTCGGCCGTACTCGCCTTCGGTGCACCCGCCGTGTCCTGTCGGTTGTTGCAACCGAATAGTGTCGTGGCATCGGACACATGGAGTGGGGGAACAGTGGGCGGGGAGTACCGGGCGAAGGCAGACATCGTGGCGTTCTGGCGGGCCATCGAGCTGTTCAGCCCGCAGACGGTGCCGAAGGTGGACCGGTTCGACACCTACGCGCCGGTCGAGGCGGTCACCGCCAACGCGCCGCTGCCGTGGGAGCCGGGGCACAGGCTCAGCGCGCCGCCGCGCCGCGGGTACGAGCGCAGGCACGTGCTTTACCTCGGCGTGTACCGGATCGACGACGTGTGGGTGGCCGTCGACGGGATCCTCGACCCCGGTACCGAGAACTTCGACCCGCGACCGGCGGGCGACTGCGCGCTCGCCGCGATCCAGGTCGACGACCGCGGCCGCGTCCTCCCCGACACCGCGATCGTGTCCGGGCTGGCGTGGGCGGCGGGCCGCACCCGCACACCGGGTCCGGGGAGCCCGTCCTGGCTGGACGGATTCGGTTCCGCCGGCACGCGATTCGAGGAGCTCGTCGACGCCGTCCAATCCGTGGACGAGGACCGGGGCGGCCGCGCACCGTTGGACACGACAGCCCTGCTCGCGCTGCGGGCGCGGACCGCCGCCCTGCTCGGCGTCGACGGCCTCGTCGACTGCGGCGAGATCCGCGTCCGCTCGCTCGAGGTGCGGGCCACCGACGGCGTCGACGGCACCGACTTCCTCAACAGCTTCATCGCCGCCGACCTCGACCACGTCGCGGCGCAGATCGCGGACGGCAACCTCGGTGCCGGTCTCGCGCAGTACCTGTCCGAGGACGCCGACATCGACCTCGCCCGCCGCGTCGACGTCCGGACCACCCCCACCGCCTCCCTCGACGGCTGCCGGCCGGCCGCGACCCCGCTCGGTCGCTGGCCGAGCAAGCCGGAGCATCCGCTGGCCCTCGGTCAGCAGTTCGCGGTGAACACGATCATGGGTGAACTCGCCGGCGGCGCGGGCATTTTCGCCGTCAACGGCCCGCCGGGCACCGGCAAGTCGACGCTGCTGCGCGACATCGTCGCCGCCGTCGTCGTCGAACGCGCCAGCCGGCTCGCGGACCTGACCCGCCCCGCCGACGCGTTCACCGACACCCCGCACCGTTGGAAGACCGGCGACTACACCCGCATCGTCCAGCGGTGGACCCCGGCCTTCCACGGGTTCGAGATCGTCGTCGCCTCCTCCAACAACGGCGCGGTGGAGAACATCAGCCACGAGATGCCCGGCATCGACGCGATCGACTCGTCGACCTTCGACGCGGACTACTTCGCCGACATCGCGACCGCCCTCCTCCCCGGCGACGAGTCGGCCTGGGCGCTGACCGCGGCGCGCCTCGGCCGCAAGTCGTACCGCACCCGGTTCGCGGACACCCTCTGGTTCGACGAGAAGGTGCCGCGCGGCGACCGGGCGGCGGCCACCGCGGACCGTCGCCTCGGCCTCCAGTCGATCCTCAAGTCCCTCGAATCGGCGGCGCCCGAACGGTCCTGGCGGGACGCGGTCGCCGACTACACCGCGGCGCGCGAGCGCGCCGCCGATCTGCTCGCACTGCGTCAGCGCGCCAACGACGACTGGGTCGCGGCCGCCGCGGTCCTCACCCGGCTCACCGACCTGACGCCGCGGCTCGCGGCCGCCGCCGACACCCTCCGCGACGCCGAACGCGCCGAGGAATCCGCCCGCACCGCCGTCGACCGAGAGCGGCGGGGACGCGACGGTGTCGCCGACGAGATCGCCGACCACGACCGCAGCCGCCCGCCGTGGTGGCGGCTGCTGGGCCGGGCGGCGCGCGCCGCCCGGGAGCGGTGGCGGGAGCGCCGCACCCACCTCACCGAGGCGCTCGACCGGTGGGACGCCGCGCACCGGACGGCGTGGGACGCGCACCAGCACACGCAGCGCGCGCTGGTCGACGCGCAGGGCGGGCACGAGCTCCTCGCCCGGGAACACCGGGACCTCACCGACCGGCTCGGCCACCTGGACGCGGCCCTGCACGGGCACCGCGAGCGGTGGGGTGCCGCGGTGCCCGCCACGGACTGGCACCTCGATGCCGCGGGCCGCGAGCTCGCTGCGCCGTGGTCGGATCCCGAGGTGGCGCAGGCCCGTTCGCGGGTGTTCCTCGCGGCCCTGACCCTGCACCGCGAGTTCCTCGCGCACGCGCCCAAGCAGATGCGGCAGAGCCTGCACGGGGCGATGGACGTCGTCGCGGGCGGCGCCCCGGCGGGCCTCGGCGCGGACGCCGTCGCCGACGCCTGGCGGGCACTGTTCTTCGTCGTCCCGGTGGTCTCGTCGACGTTCGCCTCCTTCGATCGCTGCTTCCGCGGGCTCGGTCGGGAGAGCCTCGGCTGGCTGCTCATCGACGAGGCCGGGCAGTCCACCCCGCAGAACGCGGTCGGCGCGATCTGGCGGGCCCGCCGCACCGTCGTCGTCGGCGACCCGCTGCAGCTCGAACCGGTTGTCACGCTGCCGTTCCGGGCGCAGCAGGCGGTGCGCGGCGCGTTCGGGGTGTCCGAGCGGTGGCTGCCCGCCCGCGGGTCGGCGCAGTCCGGTGCGGACCGGCTCGGCCGGTGGGGCACCGCGCTGACCGACGGGGAGGGACCGATCTGGGTCGGCGCCCCGCTGCGGGTGCACCGCCGTTGCGACGAGCCGATGTTCTCCATCGTCAACACCATCGCCTACGACGGGACCATGCTGCACGGCGGCGACCCGACCCCCGGCGGCCCGCTGCCACCGTCGGCGTGGATGGACGTCACCGGCCCGTCGACCGGACACTATGTCCGCGCCGAACACGACCTGCTCGTCGAGAAGCTGGACTGGCTGCGGGAGAGCGGCCACGACATGAGCGAGGTCATCGTCATCACCCCGTTCCGCGAGGTCGCGCGCAGGCTCACCGGACTCGGGACCCGGTTCGACGGCGTGCGCGCCGGCACCATCCACACCGCGCAGGGCAAGGAGGCCGACGTCGTGTTCCTCGTCCTCGGTGGTGATCCGGGCCGGGACGGCGCGAAACGGTGGGCGGCGTCGAAACCAAACCTGGCGAACGTCGCGATCAGCCGCGCGAAACGGCGCCTGTACGTCATCGGCGACCACGACTCCTGGTCCCGGCACCCCCGATTCGACGTGCTGGCGCGGGAACTGGCCCGGCACTCGGCGGCACAGCCGGATGACTAGGGTCCCCGGTGTGGACCTTCCCGTGACCCTCGCGTCGATCACCCGTCCCGCCGTGCTGCAGGCGATCACCGAATACGACGAGATCGGGCAGTCGGAGTTCCTGCGCCGCCGGGGATTCGGGGAAGCACGCAACTTCCGGCTGGTGTATCGGGGACGTTTCTACGACTCGAAGGCGATCGTCGGGGTCGCCCACGGCTATGCGACGGGACGGTTCGTCGACAGCACGGAATTCTCGGGCGGGCTGGCGACCGTCGCGGACCGCCTGACCGCGCTGGGGTTCGTCGTCGATCACGGCGGCAAGCACGCGCGCGGTGGCCTGCTGTGGGACCTGGAGAACGTCATGGTCTTCACTCGCGGCGGTAAGGGTGCCCCGTACAAGTTCGTGGTCCTGCGGTGGGCGGTCGACGGCCCCGACCCGCAGCGCGGCCCGGCCCCGCTGTCGAAGGTGCGCGATGAGCTCGCCGCGCTGCTGGCCCCGTACGCGGTCACCGACTCGGCACCGAACCCCGCCGACCCGTGGGTGGCGCTGCGCAGCAGCGGGTGGTGGGCGCTGGAGCTGCCCGACGGCGTCGACGAGGCCGGGCACACGCACGGGCAGCTGCAGTCCCTCGCGGTCAGACAGGACGTGGCGGCAGGCCTGAACGCGGCGGTGCGCGAGCAGCTCCGCGACCCGGGATGGCGGGACGAGGCGATCGCCGTCCTCACCCGCCGCATCGACGAACTGTGGTGTGGGCGGACCGATTGACGCCGACACCGGCCAGCGTCGGGGTCCGAAGAACCTCGTCGCTCAGTTCTGGACCGTCCCGGCGGTGTCGTGGGCACTATCGCCCGGTTCGGTGATGACGAGTCGGGGAGCGGTGGTGCATTGAATCCGCACCCGGCCCCAGTCACCCTCCACGAGGTACCGGTCGCCTGTCTCGACCGTGAGACCGTCGATGTTGCCCAGATCGTCGTTCCCGGACGCATCGGTGAATCGGCGGGGCGAACGCGTCAGCCACTCGACCTCGGTGACGCCATCGAAGACCAACTGGGCATCCGCGTAGCAGTACTGCTCACCGGGTAGCGGCGGGTGGTATCGCGGATGCTCGGGTCGCAACACCGCCTCCAGGTCGAACAGGAATTGTTGTGGCTGTTCGTTGATGGACAGAACGAAGCTGTCCTCCAGATAGACAGCAGCGAGGTCGGGGATGGTGCTGTAGTCACGGGTCACGGCATCTCCTCAGAACAGTGTCGGCTCCGCCTGCGCCCCGCTCCGCGCCTCCTCGATCCGCGCGTTCCAGCGTTCGACGAGCCACCGCTCGACGAGTTCGGGGGAGGTGTCGGCGACGTCCGCCCAGTGCCGGATCAGCTCGAGGTAGCGGTCGTAGCGGCGGCGGGTGAAGCCGCTGACCGCGGGGTCCTCCAGCCAACCCAGGTGCAGCAGAGTGGACACCCCGTACTGGTCGAGCAGCTGCGCGCGACCCCCGCCTGCGGTGACGCCGACGGCCCAGGCGAACACCGTCGTCAACGCGACACCGACGCTCGGCAGTTCCGGCCAGCCGGTGCTGGTGCCGTGGTGGTAGTCCGGCAGCCGCTTGTCCCGCACCAGCTGGTCGATGGCGGCGGTGACCGCGGTGTGCCGGTGCACGTTCGGGGCGACGAACCGGTTGGACACGTCCGGGAATCGTTTCGCGGCGCGCCGTTTCGGGTGGGCGCTGCGCCACGCCGCGCACAGGTACAGCAGGCCGAGCCCGTCGTGGTCGGCGTCGACGAGGTCGCTGCCGAGCCGCAGGTCGTTGCGCAGGACGGTGGCCCGGCCCCCGGTAACGACGCGGCCGTCGAGGTCCCGTCCGCGGAGCCGGATCTGCTGCTCGTCGTCGTGCAGGTGCCGGTTCCACCAGTCCAGGTCGACGAGGGCGCCGTCGTCGAGGACGTGCAGATCGTGGGTGCGGTTCCGGCACCACAGCACGCAGTCCTCGGGCGGCTCGAAACCCTCGTCGAACGGATGCATCGGCCCATCATGGCAGCGGACGCCGCCGAAACTGGGGAGGCGCGGCGCCGGTTACGACGCCTCGAACCGGGCCTCCACGTCGGCGCTGATCGTCACCTGCCCGGGTTCGAGGACCAGGGCGGGTCCGCCCGCGTCGGTGGCCATCGCGGCCATCGGCGCGGCGGCTCGCATCGCCCCGCGGGCGAGCGGGCCGGGCGGGGTCGGAACGCCCAGCATGCCGGTGTCGGCGATCGCGGCGGCGTGGAAGGCGCCGAGCCCGAGGCTCTCCGTGTAGATCTGCGCCTTCTCGATCGCGTCGGCGACGGCGAGGCGGCGCACCGCCGCCACCCGCTTCGCCTCCTTCCCACGGCTCATCCACCACCGCAGGTGCTCGACGCTCGCCGCGTCGACCTCCGCGGCACGGGTGACGAACGGGCCGACGGCGCGGAAGTCGGTGAACGTCACCGTGATCGGCGCCGACGACTGGTACAGCCACGGCTGCTGCGTGCCCTCCGGGTGGTAGGGCCGGGTCCGGGTGTGCTGCACCTGGTCGAGGCTCCACCGCCGGACCGGGCCGCCGTCGTCGCGGAGCGCGGTGATCAGGTCGGTGACCGCGGCGATCGCGGCCGCGGCCTGCCCGGCCGCCGCCTCGCGGGTGGCGCCGTCGGCGTGCACCCGCAGCGTCACCGTGCACCGGTTCGGGGTGAACCGTCGCTCGGCGTGGCCGGTGACGGTGATGGACACGGTGGGGGAACTCATGTCCGCCAGTGTGCCAGCGTTCAGTGGTCGAGGACGGCCTTGAGGAACTCGCGGGTGCGGGTGTGCGCGGGCCGGGTGAACATCGTCTCCGGGTCCGCCTCCTCGACGATCCGGCCGCGGTCGAACATCAGCACCCGGTTCGACACCTCCCTCGCGAACCGCATCTCGTGGGTGACCAGCAGCATCGTGATGTCGGTGTGCTCGGCGATGTCCCGCAGCACCGCGAGCACGTCGGCGACGGTCTCCGGGTCCAGCGCGGAGGTCACCTCGTCGAGCAGCAGGATCTCCGGGTCCATCGCCAGCGCCCGCGCGATCGCGACCCGCTGCTGCTGGCCGCCGGAGAGTTGGGTGGTGCGGAAGTCCCGCTTCTCCAGCATCCCCACCTGGGTGAGCAGTTCCTCGGCGCGGGTGACGGCCTCGGCGCGGCCACGGCCGAGCACGTGCATCGGCCCCTCGATGATGTTCTCCAGCACCGTCATGTTCGGGAACAGGTTGAATTGCTGGAACACCATCCCCACCCGGCGCCGCACCTGGCGGCGCCGCTTCTCCGGGATCGCGACCCACCGGTCGCCGCGGTACTCGTGCGTGTAGGGGTCGCCGTCGATGAGCAGCAGCCCGCCGTCGGCCTCCTCCAGCGTCATCAGCAGCCGCAGGATGGTGGTCTTGCCGGAGCCGGACGGCCCGATCAGGGTGACCCGGTCGCCGGGCGCGACCGTGAAGTTCAACCCGTCGAGCACGACGTTGTCGCCGAAACGCTTGACGACGTTGCGGAATTCGATGGCGGGGGTGGCGGCGTCGGCGGTCATGTGGTGGCTCCCAACGGGGGTGTTCGGGTCAGGCAAGGCGGCGCTCCATCCGCCGCACCAGCAGCGACGTCGGGTAGCTGAGGATCAGGAACATCAGGCCCGCCAGGGTCAGCGGCTCGGTGTACGAGAAGGTGTTGCCGCCGTAGGTTTGTGCGGCGGTGAACATTTCGACGACGGAGATGACGAACAGGTACGGCGTCTCCTTGAACATCGAGATCGCGTAGTTGCCGAGGCCGGGCAGCGTGTTGCGGATCGCCTGCGGCAGCACCACCGCCCGCCAGGTGCGGGCCCGCGACAGGTTCAGCGCGGTCGCCGCCTCCCACTGCCCGGCCGGGACGGCGTCGATCCCGGCCCGGTACACCTCGGACATGTACGTCGCGTAGTGCACCCCGAGCACCCCGCAGCCGACGACCAGCGCGGGCACGCTCGGCAGCAGCAGGTACACGAACAGCAGCTGCGTCAGCAGCGGCGTGGACCGGATGAACTCGACAACGATCCGCAGCGGCAGCGTCACCCAGCGCCGCGGTGAGCGCCGGACCAGCGCGATCGCCAGGCCGAGGATCGACGCGATCACCATCCCGATCACGGTCGCGAGGACGGTGATCTTCAGGCCGTCGAGCATCTGCGGGAGCACATCCCACGCCGTCTCCCAGCTCCACACGTCGTTCACGCGGCCCCCTCCTTCACGCCGTCGGGCGCGGCGGCCGCGGCGGTGGGCGTCGGCCCGGTCCGGGGCGCGAGCCGCAGCACCTCCCGCAGCGTCGGCCGCGGCGGGCCCTGCCCGAGGCGGCGTTTCGCGCGCGCCTCAAGCACATTCATCAGCAGCGTCAGCAGGTAGGCGATCGCGAAGTACACCAGCAGCCCCACCCCGAAGCTGAAGAACGTGTCCTGCGTCGCCTGCCGCAGCTGCCCCGTCCAGAACTGGACGTCGTGCAGGAAGATCGTTGACGCCAACGCCGACCCCTTGAGCAGCTGGATCAGCAGGTTGGCCAGCATCGGGACCATCTGCGCCCACGCCTGCGGGAAGATCACCCGCCGAATCCGGTGCAGCCGACCGAGGTTCAGCGCGGTCGCCGCCTCCCACTGGCCGCGGGGGACGGCGTCCACCGAGCAGCGCACCACCTCGGCGCCGTAGGCACCGAAGTTCAGCCCGAGCGCGACGATCCCCACCGCGATCGAGTCGAGCTTGATCCCGAATTCTGGGAGCACGAAGAACAGCCAGAAGAACTGGACGACGAGGGAGGTGCCGCGGAAGAACTCGACCACCACCCGGGACGGTCCCCGCACCCACAGGGTGCCCGCGCGGGACCCGAAGCCGAGCAGCACGGCGACGAGCAGGGCCAGCAGGGCGCCGCCGACGGTCAGCTCGATGGTGACGAGGACCGCCTCCCCGAGGGCGGGGAGCCGGGCGATCAGCGTCGAGACGTCATCGGACATGCGGTCAGGAACCCAGGCCGAGCTCCGGGCCGAGCTCGGTGGCGATCTTCTCGAGGTCGCCCTCGCAGAGCATGGCGGCGGTCAGGCCGGGGACGGGCCGCTCCGCCTCGGTGAACCCGAACGGCCCGAGGATCTCCTGGTACTTCTGCGGGTCGGAGACGATGGCGGCGAGCTTGTCGTTGTAGGCGTCGAGCAGCGCGGTGTCGCCGCTGCGGAAGACGGTGCCGCCCGCGCCGACCTGCGGGACGCCGTCGATCACCGCGACGAACGAGTCGGTCGCCTCGACCGCGGCGTCGGACCGGTCGGCGAGGGCGCGCACCGAGATGCCGGTCAGCGCGAACGCGTCGGCTCGGCCGGCGACGACGGCGTCGAGCCCGTCCTGCGGGCTGCCGACCTGGATCGTCTCGACACCGGTCCGGTCCGCATAGCCGGCCTCGATGGCGCCGTTCATCACCGCGAGCTTGACGCCGGCGTCGACGGCCGACTGCCAGTCGCCGAGCCGGTCCGGGTTGCCGGTCGGGACGAGAAACGCCGTCGTGTACATGATCTCGGGTTCGCTGAAGGCGGCGTTCGCGCAGCGGTTCGGGAGGATCGACATGCCGGCGCTGATCGAGTCGAACCGGTCGGCGGTCAGCCCGGGGATCAGGTTGTTCCACTCGGTGAGGACGCCGTCGACCCGGTCGATGCCGAGCTGCCCGTAGATCTCCCGGTTCAGGGCGACGGCGGCGCCGGTGAGCTGGCCGCCGTCGTCGGTGAAGCTGTACGGCTCCTCGCCGGCGAAGCCGACGCTGATCGCGCCCGCGCCCTGCAGTTCGGCGAGCAGGTCGCCGGGGTTGCCGCCGGAGCCGGTGCTCGAGCACGCGGTGAGCGCGGTCAGGGCGAGGGCGGAGCCTGCGGCGATGGCGGCGCGGCGGCCGCTGCTGGTCCTGGTGGACGACACGGATGTCTCCCTTCCGTGGCTCGGCGCGGGCGGTTCCGACGCGTGAGCCGGGGGTGCGTGAACGATCGGCAACGAACGAAGATGATGACGATGCGACAATCTACGTGTCGGTGTGTCGGATTGTCTACAATCTGCGTGCCGGGGTCGGCGGGTGTCGGCGCCGGCCGTCAACGCCGCGGGTCAGGCGGGGTGCGTCAAGCGATTAGGATTGCCGAGTCAGGCTGGATGAAGGAGAGCGGATGACCTCGTCGCCCCGCGGGATCGCACCGTCGCTGTCGCCGGTGACCCGCCCGTCGACCGTGGACCTCATCACCACCGAACTGCGCAACGCCGTCTACTCCGGCGCGCTCCCGGTGGGGTCGCCGATCCGCGAGGTCGAGATGTCCGGTCAGCTGGGCGTCAGCCGCGGCCCGTTCCGGGAGGCGGCCCAACGCCTGGTGCAGGAGGGCCTGCTGCGCGCGACCCCCGGCCGCGGGCTGAGCGTCGCCCGGATCGGCAGGGACCGGGTCCGCGCCCTATACGAGGCGCGGCTGGCGGTGGAGACCAGCGCCGCCCCGCTCGCCGTCGCACGCGCCACCGCCGCGCAGGTCGCGGCCGTGCGGGCCGCGCACGACGAGCTGATCGCCGCCGAGCGTTCCGAGGACGCGCTGCGGGTCGGGGACGCCGACCTCAACGTGCACTGGACGCTGGTCGCCGCCAGCGGGAACCCGTGGCTGGTGCGGTGGATGACGACGCTGATCGTCGAGGTCCGGATCGCGAGCTTCAGCCTCAGCGAGGAGTATGCGGTCCGCAAGGACACCGCCGACTCGCATCTCGGGATCGTCGAACGGTTCGAGGCCCGCGACGCCGACGGGCTGGTCGCGGCGATTCGCGCCTGCCTGGACGGCGCGGTGACCCGGCTGCTCGCCCCGGGCAGCGTCGAGGTCGAGACGTTCGACGAGCCGCGCCCGTCGTCGGCGCCGCGGCTCGATCCGATCACCCCGATCCTCCCCGAGGCCTGAGCGGCCGGGGCGGGGGCGTCAGGCGAGCAGGTCCTGGTACTCCGGGTGCCGCGCGACGTACGCCTGCACGTACGAGCAGGAGGTGGCGATCGTGATGCCGTCGGCGCGGGTCGCGTCGAGGGCGGCGGCGACGAGCTTGCCTGCCAGGCCCTGACCCTGGAACTCGGGATCGGTGACGGTGTGGTCGAAGTCGCGGACACCGCCGTCGATGACGGTGTAGTCGGCGTGCCCGGCGACGGTCCCGTCGACGAGGATCTCGAAACGGTTCTGCTCCGGCTTGTGCTCGATGGTGTGCGCCACGGCCCTGGTCCCTTCGTCGTCGGTGAACGCCCCGCACGCTACCCGGCGGCGGCGCCGTCTCCCTCAACGCGACGACCGGCGGCCGCATTCCATTTCCGAACTGTGCGTGAGTTTTACCCCAGTCGGGGTAAAACTCACGCACGGGCGCGTCAGCGCACGATCAGCTCAGGCCGCTCTCGCCGACGAGCTTGACCACACCGTTGATGGTGTTGGTGATCGAGTCGACGATGCCGGCACCGACGATGTCGACGCTGCCGAGCGGGATCAGGGCGATGGTCTCGAGGGAACCCATGTGTACCTCCGGGGGTGGGGCGGGACCGCGACGGCGGGCCGCCGGACTGTGGTCACCCGGCGACGCGCGCCGGGCGGGATGTCAGGGGTCGGTTCAGCTCTCGGCGAGGCCGGACAGGACCGTGAACAGGTGCGTGACCGCGGCAACGGTCTGGCTCTCGGCGAGCAGATCCTCGATCGAACCCATGAACTTCTCCTTCGCATGACAAGCTACCGCCCAGCGCGGACTGCGCTGGGCGGCAAGACTTTCGGGGTGCCCTCGGGCGGGATGCCCGGGAACTTAGGGGATGCTAACAGGTGCGGCGGGCGGGTGGGGACGCCAGGTCAGTTCAGCAACTCGCGGATGTCCTCGGCGGTCAGCGCCGCTGTGAACGCGCCGCCGTCGTCGACAACCGACGAGAACAGTTCCGACTTGCGGGCCTTGAGCGCCATCACCTTCTCCTCGATGGTGCCGCGCGCGATCAGCCGGTACACCATCACGTGCCGGGTCTGCCCGATCCGGTGCGTGCGGTCCACCGCCTGCGCCTCCGTCGCCGGATTCCACCACGGGTCGAGCAGGAAGCAGTAGTCCGCCTCGGTCAGGTTCAGGCCGAATCCGCCCGCCTTCAGGCTGATCAGGAACACCGGCGCGTCCCCGTTCTTGAACCCGTCGAGGACCTTCGCCCGGCCCCGCGTCTTGCCGTCCAGGTAGGCGTGCGCGATGCCCTCCGCGTCCAGCCGCTGCCGCACCCGGTCCAGGAACCCGGTGAACTGGCTGAACACCAACGCCCGGTGCCCGCCCGCGACGACGTCCCCGAGCTGCTCGAGCAGCGCGTCGACCTTCGCCGACCCGACCGCGCCGTGCCCGTCGTCGACCAGCGCCGGGTCGAGGCTGAGCTGGCGCAGCACCGTCAGCGACCGCAGGATCGTGAACCGGTTCGAGTCGAGGTCGTCGACGAGGCCGAGGATCTTCTGCCGCTCCCGCTGCAGCCGGGTGTCGTACAGCTTCCGGTGCCGCGGCGACAACTCCACCTCGAGCACCTGCTCCTGCTTCTCCGGCAGGTCCGCCGCGACCTGTTCCTTGGTGCGCCGCAACATGAGTGGACGGATCCGGCGCCGCAGCTGCGCGAGCAGTTCGGTGTCGCCGCCCTTCTCGATCGGGGTGCGGTAGTACTCCTGGAATCGGGTCGGGTTGGGAAACAGGCCGGGCGCGGTGATCGACAGCAGCGACCACAGCTCCATCAGGGTGTTCTCCATCGGGGTGCCGGAGATCGCGATCTTCGTCGGCGCCTCGATCCGCCGCATCGCCTGATACGCCTTGGACCGGTGGTTCTTCACGAACTGCGCCTCGTCGAGCAGCAGCATCGACCAGCGATGCGCCTGGTACTCGTCGGCATCCAGCCGGGCGAGCGTGTACGAGGTGACCACGATGTCCGCGCCGTCGATCGACTCGGTCAGCGCCGCACCCCGTTTCGCGGCCGTCTCCGACACCGCCACCACCCGCAGGTGCGGCGCGAACCGGGCCGCCTCCGACGCCCAGTTCGGCACCACCGACGTCGGCGCCACGATCAGCACCGGCGGATCGCTCGGCTGCCGCTGCCGCGCATGGCAGATCAGCGCGAGGGACTGCACGGTCTTGCCGAGGCCCATGTCGTCGGCGAGGATGCCGCCGAGCCGATTCGACCACAGGAACGCCAGCCAGCGGAACCCGTCCAGCTGGTAGGGGCGCAGGGTCGCGTCGAGGCTCGCCGGCGGGTCGAGGTCCGCCGTCTCGGCCAGGTCGAGCAGCCCCTGCACCTGCTCGCGCCACTGCGCTGCCTGCCGTTCCACCACCCCGAGCGCCGCCAGCTCCTCCCACAGCCCGGCCTGGAAGCGGCTCAGCCGCAACCGGTTCGGGTCCTGGTCGTGCAGGTCCCGCGCCTCCGCGATCAGGCCCCGCAGGCGCTGCAGTTCCGGCTTATCCAGCGACAGGTACGCCCCGTCCGGCAGCAGCAGGTGGGTGTCGCCCGCGCTGAGCGCGGTGAACAGGTCCTTGAACGGCACCGGCGCGTCCTCGACCCGGACGGTGATCGACAGGTCGAACCAGTCGCCGTCGTCGGTGGCGTCGGTGCCGACCCCGATCCGCAGCGACTCGCCCGCGTCCCGATAGTCGGCGGGGGTGCCGGACACCCGGACCTCGACGTCGTCGCGGCCGCGCAGCAGCGGCAGCAGCTCCCCGGTCAGCCGGGCGGTGTCGAGGCCGTGCAGCGTCACCCGCGGATGCGGGCGGCCGTCCGGCCCGGACCGCAACCCGTACTCCTCGAGCGGCGCGTCGAGCCCGGCGACCAGCGCGTCCTCCCGGTCGGGGTCGCGGATCGCGGACCGGGACGGCTCACCCAGCGGGATGAGCCGCTCGGCGCCGTCGACGCGGTAGCGCAGCGACCACGCCACGTCGGCGCGGTGGTCGGCCGCGTAGGCAACGTCGAGGATCAGCTCGGGGCCCTCGACGGTCGGCGGGGTGAAGTCGTCCCCGGTGGAGCGGACCGTCGCCGCGCGCTGCAGGCGCGGGTAGTACTCGGCGGCGAACCGGTCGGTGTCCTCGGCGGGGACGGTCAGCGACGCGTTCCCGATCACCAGGTCCTGCATCGCGCGGGGCGCCCGCCCGGTCAGCCGCGCCATCCGGAACGGCCACCGGTCCGGGTCCGGCCCGGTCGGGTCTCCGGGACGCAGGTACAGCACGCCGTGCGGGTCCGGCCCGAGGAATCCGAGCACGATCACCGGGAGGTCGGTGTCGGCGGCGTGCACGGTCGGCGTCAGCTCGAGGCCCCGCGGGGTGCGGTCGAGGTCGACCACCAGCTCCGCCCGCGACGGCCGCGGCACCGTCCCGAGCGCCTTGCGGGCGTACACGAATTCGATTCCCGCGTCCCGCATCTCGTCGAGCAGCGGCCACAGCCGGGACGGGACGATCGTGCTGAGGTCGATGTCCTTGTCGTTGCCGTACCCGTAGAAGCTGCGCCTGCCGACGTGATAGGTCGAGAGCAGCTCCGACGCCAGCGCCACGTGCCGCGGGTCGGCGTCCGGGAGGTGCCCGAGGTTCGACCAGCTCAGGTTGCCGTTGACCCAGCCGGTCTTGCCGGGACGCACCAGCCGGGCGCTGACCGCCCACCGATCCGACCGCGACCCGCGCAGCAGCGACAGCTGCACCCCCAGCGGCGTCGACTCGGCCGCGTCGGTGTCGTCGCGCAGGGCCGCATCGAGGACCGACTCCCAGTTCGGCGGGGCCGTCGCCGCGTCCCCGGCCGCGGACTCGATCAGCACCACCGTCAACGCCACCACATGCTTGCAGTTCATCCGCACCGGGCAGGTGCACTGCCCGAACCGGAACTCGAGTTCCCCGCCGACCTCCTCGAAGTGCGCGATCGACTGGTAGGACTCGGTGCCGTCGACGGTCCCGACCGCGGTGAGGTCGTCCTCATACCAGTCGATGCCCGCGACCGCCCCGGACCGGGCGTACCGGGAGCCGCGCCCGTACGCGGCCTGCCCGACCACCCGGGCCAGCGAGGCGAGGGTGTGCGCGGAATGGGCGTCGGAGGTCATGCGTCGACGGTACCGGGACCGCGGACGGTCACCGATCGCCGCCGGTCGCGGCGGCTCACCCGAGATTCACCGGATGGAAGTACAGCGCGCTGTCGGTCTCCTCGATCCGCACGTCGACGGTGTCCCCGACCCGCAGGTGGTCGTCGACGTTGATGCGGCTGCTCGACTCGAGCGCCGCCCGCACCGACCGCGCCGGGATCAGGCCCTGCCGCCCGTCCGGGGCGATCGCCAGCGCGTACCGCCTGCCCGTCCGGGTGACCCGCGCGAACACCGTCGACTCGTCCGGGATCGGGCCGCGGTCGTCGTCGGGCGCGGTCTGCCGGTCGAGTTCCGCGGCAAGCAGATCCGCCATCGTGTCGACGTTGTCGAGCAGCTCGGCCATCCGCCGCGCCACGTCCCGGTGGAACTCGTTCGGCTTGAGCGCCTTACCCGGCTTGTACATGTCCTCGTGGGTCAGCTCGCTCCACGCGTCCTGCAGCCGCGTCTTGACCTGCACCTCCACCTTCACCGGCAGATCACCCTCGTGGGTGGGGACGGTGACCAGCAGCACCGCATGGAACGCGCGGTACCCGCTGTCCTTCGGGTCGGCGACATAGTCCGTCGGCGGATGCGCGAGCCGCACCGAGCAGGCCGCGGACGTGCACGCCTCCTGCAGCTTCTCGGTGAACGCCGTCAGGTCCCGCGGCGTCTTGCACAGCACCTTCACCCCGAGCAGGTCGTGGAGGGTGTCGGCGACCTCCTCCGGGGTGGTCGGCCTGGCGAACTGCCCGGACGCCACCTTCCGCAGGATCTTGTCGACCGCCCGCGCCCGATCCTTGATCCGCGCCGACTCGGCGTTCAACCGGTCCCGATCCTGGCCCTCAAGCACCGCGTCGGCGAGGGTCTCCAGGAACGTCTGCGTCGTCACCAACGCCGCAGCCCACGCCCGCTCCCGCTGGTCATACAGCCGATCCACCAGGGACTCGACCGCATCCGCCCGCTTCGATCGCCGCATGACTGCTCGACTACGCCCGGTCGACGCGCCGGTCAGCTCGGGTCGTCGAACAGGGGCTGCTCGCCCGGGTCGGTGAACAGCTCCAACGGCAACCGCGGCTGGGTCGGCGGAGTCGGCGGCACCAGCTCACCGCGCTCGACCTCGACGGCCTCCGGATCGTCGTCGGCCAGCCCGTCGAGGTGGCCACCGAACCGGGTCGCGAACCGCGGATCGACCGTCTTCGTGAACGCGAACAGCTGCTGCAGCGTGTCGATCAGGTGCTGCGGAACGTACGGGTTCGCCAGCACCGCCGCCCACACGTCGACCCGGTCCGCGGCGAGCACGAACTTCAGGTGCGGCCACCGACGGTTCAGGTCGCCGAGCAGTTCACTGGCCCGGGTCCGGTCGCTGATGTCCCGCAACAGCGGCATCCGGACCTGCACCTCACCGCCGTCCAGGTGCGGCCCGACGAACCCGACAAGCGGACCGATCGCCAGCATGAAGTCGTCGTCGTCCGGGTCCCCGTCGTCGTCGCGGTCGTCGCCGCCGGGCGGCTCGTCGAACAGTTCCGACAGCGTCGACGCCACCAGGTCGTGCAGGTGCGCCTCGTCGCGCGGCGTCACCGCGCGCTGCAGGTCCAGCCCGTCCGGGTCCTCGGGGTCGGGTTCCTCGGAGGTGAGGGTGCGGTGGGTGTCGGCCTCGGTCGCGTCGATCCGCAGGAACGTCGGATGCGGCACCGACCAGACCTCCCGGAACACGGTCACCGCCATCGACGCCAGCTGATCCGCCCAGTTCGACGGCTTGTCGACGAAGAACGCGGGCGACCCCGAATCCGGCTCGTCGTCGGGGCGCCGGGTGGGACGGTGCCAGCCGAGGTCGACGAGCCGGGACTCGTCGTCCGCGGTCAGCCGGTACCGCGGGTCGAGGTAGTCGTTCGACGGCACCTCGCATCGGATCTGACCGTCACCCCAGGCCAGGAACTGCACGCACGGCACGAAGCCGTCGACCCGGGACTCCTCGCCGAGCTCCAGGGCAAGCAGATCGTCCTCGCGCATCGCGGCGATGACGTCCGCCAACCGCTGCTGGTGCTCGGACCAGGCGCGATCCACGCCGGAGTCGAAGTCCTCGAACTCGGACATGATCCCCCAATCCGTCGCAGCATTGTCGAGTCCACGCTAGCGCGCGCAAGCCCGTTCGGCTGGGAGCCGGGCGGGGTGTTCGGGTCACGTTTTCGGCGGCGGTTTCGGTGACGACGGAACCGGACGAGGGCAGGATGCGTCCAAGCCAGGGTGAGCCGGTCGACGGTAGGGGGAGGCATGCGCGCAGCGGTCGCCGCGGCAGTCGCGGGCGGGACGGTGATTGCCGCGGCGTTGCTCGCCGGGTGCGGACCCGCCCCGGTGTCGGGGGACGCCGAGGCAGCCGGTGTTGCTGCCGGGGAGCCGGTGTTCAGCCCGTGCGACGACATACCGGACGAGGTGCTGCGGGGGATCGGGATGGATCCGGCGACGGAGTCGCGGGACATTCTCGGGGTGAAGCAGCCGGGGTGGAACATCTGCGGGTGGCAGGGAGATCGATACTCGGTAAGCATCTTCGCCAGCACACATAGACTCGTCGACCTCCGCGCCAACCCGAAGTTCGAGGCCTTCTTCGACGTGGACGTGGACGGGCGTTCCGCGCTTGGGTATCGCGAGGTCGCCGATCGCACGCGGGAACGGTGCGACGTCGCAGTTGAAACCCAAGGCGGAGCGGTGCTCGTATCCATCGGGTTTCGCACGCTGACCCCTCCGCGCGACGCGGAGGAACCCTGCGCCATCGCGGCGGACGCAGTTCGCCGCCTCAATCCAGCGCTGCCCGAGTAGAAGGTTGCCAATGACCGAGCACGTCACGATGGGGTGGATGGAACTCGCCACGCAGGTCGAATCCGGGAATCTGTATCTCGAGCCAGGGGTCGCGAGTCGATGCGCGCAGCACTGCGCGGAGCTCATCGGCACCCTCGACGGTCTCCGGACACTGGCGCAGGACCTGTCGAAAGTCGAAGGGATGGGGACGTTCCCGTCCGGGATCGCCCTGGCGCGAAAGTTCTCGCTGAAGGCCTCGGGCGGCTCCTATTCGATGGATCAGGCGCTCGCCGATCACATCGTCGAGGTGCAGCGGATGCGGCAGGTGTTTGAGCGGATCGAGGCGATGTACGCCGCCACGGATGATGCTGCGGCGCGGGGGATCACGGGCGTCGGCTCGGGGTCGTGACGGGCGGGAACCGGCAGGGGGGATGAGATGGGGATCAGCATGAACGAGGTCGCCGACGCGTTGGGTCGGTTCGCGGACGGGGTGGGGGAACTCGTCGTGGACGGCGGGAACGCGGCGATCGACCTGGCCACCGGCTACAACCTCGCCGAACGCGGTCGGGTCCGGGATGCGCAGGCGGCGGGCAATGAGGAACGCGACGGGATCTACGGAACGCAGGCCGAGCTGCGCGGCAGGTTCACCGGCGACTGGGACGCCCGGCAGTTCGTGGAGGAGAGCTTCGATTCGATGTCGCATCGGCAGATCATGGACTCGGTGAACCGGATGGATCCGGCGGCCGTCACCGCGAGCGCGCAGGGCTGGACCGCGATCGGAACCGTGCTCGCCGACGGTCTGCACGGCTTCACGACGGCGATCCTCGGCGAGATCAAGGACGGCTGGGAGGGCGCCGCCGCGGACCGTGCGCTCGACGCGACCGCACGCTATGTCCGGGTCTCCGACGAACTCGCCACGGCGGGAAGCCTCGTCGGCACCAAGGTGGCCGAGGCGGCGACCGGGATCACGCAGGTGAAGGCGACGGTTCCGCCGCCCGCGCAGACGTCGGTCGCCGAGGTGCTGGTCCACCAGTTCAGTCCGGGAACCGCCCTGATCAAAAGCCTGCTGCACGACCGCAACGAGGCCCACGAGCAGGCCATCCAGATCATGAAGACGGTCTACAGCCCGGTCATGCGGCAGGCGGATTCCCAGGTGCCGGTGCTGCCCGCGCCGCCGACTGTCGCGCAACCGGAGGTCGCGGCCCCGACCGGAGCGGGCGGCGGCTCCGCGAACCCGACCGCGGCGGACTCCGCCGTTTCCGCCGGATTCGGCCCGCTCGGTCGGGACGCCCCGTCCGGGTCGGGTGCGGTGCCGGGGGCCGATGCGGGGGACACCGGCCCGTCCGGGGGGCCCGCCCCCGTGGGCGCCGAACCGGGGCCGGGACGGGACGGTTCCGCGGAGTCCGTTCCCGCACAGTCCGATCCGTCGTCGCCGTGGACCCGACCGGCCGGGGTGGACGCCGCGGGCGGGGCGGGCGTCCCCGGCAACCCGGCCGCGCCGGGTGCGGGCGGGATGTCCGGCGCAGGCGGACCGTCGGGGTCCGGGCCGGGCGGGCTCGGAACCGGTGGGCTCGGATCCGGTGGGCTCGGATCCGGTGGGCTCGGATCCGGTGGGCTCGGATCCGGTGGGCTCGGAACCGGTGCCGTCGCTGCCGGCGGCAACGGAGTGTCCGGTGGCGCAGCCGGATCGGGGTCCGGCGGGGCAGGCCTGGTGGGAATTCCTGGCGGTGCCGCGGGCACCGCAGCGGGACCCGCTGGGGGAGGCGGCGGTGCGGCGGGTGCCGGTGCGGGCGCCCCCGGCAGGCCGGGCATGCCCGGCGCCGGGATGATCCCCGCCGCGGCCCGAGGAAGGGGCGAGGACGACACCGAACACGCCACCCCCGGCTATCTCGTCACCGTCGACAACGGCAACGACATCGTCGGCACCCTCCCGCTGGTCGCACCGCCGGTGCTCGGCGGGTAACGCAGGCGGTCCGGGCCGCCTCGCGGTCCTCCCCGATGTGCTGGACGCCGAATCGTGGTGAGCTGTGGTCATGATGGTCCTTGCGGCGGAGGCCGCCGCCGACCCGCCCCGCGCCATCGGGATCGCCGTGTTCGTCGTGCTCGTCGCGCTCGGTGTGCTGCTGATCGGCTCCGTGTTCAGTCGGACCCTGCGGTCCCGGGTCCTCGCACCGGCGGGTTACGCCGTCGTCGGCATCGTCGGCGGCTACCTCGTTGCCCGCGGCATCGTGGAGGTCGTCACGATCGACGTCGCCGACCCGGCGAGCTACCGCGACGACTGGGGAGGCCCGAGCCTGCTCGGGGTGCTCGCCGTGCACTGCGGCCCCGGGGTGGCCGTGCTGATCGCCGCGGGACTCCTGATCCGCCGACGTCGAGCCAACCGCGTGCCCGTGGCCGACTGAGCAGGCGAGCGCGTCAGTCGAGGACGGCGCCCGGATTGAGGATTCCGTCCGGGTCGAGCGCGGTCTTGATCCGGCGGGTCAGGTCCATCACGTCGGGGCCGAGTTGGTTCGGCAGCCAGTCCCGCTTGAGTCGGCCGACGCCGTGTTCGCCGGTGATGGTGCCGCCCAATGCGATCGCGAGATCCATCACCTCTCCGAACGCGCGGTGGGCTCGCTCCGTTTCGTCGGGGTCGTCCCGGTCGAACACGATCAGCGGATGGGTGTTGCCGTCCCCGGCGTGGGCGACGACGCAGATCCGGACGCCGCAGTCCGCGGCGATCGCCGCGACGCCCGACACCAGCGTCGGCAGGGCCTGCATCGGCACCCCGACATCCTCGAGCAGCAGCGACCCCAGTGCCTGCACCGCGGGGAACACCGCCCGCCGCGCGGCCGTGAACGCCTCGCCCTCGGTCGGGTCGTCGGTGGCGAATACCTCGGTGGCGCCGCACGATTCGCATGCCGCGACCATCGCGGCGATCTCTAGGCCCGCGGCAGCGCCGGGCGCATCGGACTGTGCGAGCAGCAGCGCGTTGGCGTCGCGGTCCAGTCCCATCCGCAGCGAGTCCTCGACCGCGCAGATCGACGCCTGATCCATGAACTCGAGCATCGCCGGTCGCAGCGTCGCGGTGATCGCCAGCACCGCGTCCGCCGCCGCCTCCACCGTGCCGAACGAGGCGACCATCGTCGACGTGGGAGGCTGCGCCGGAATCAGTTTCAGGGTGATCTCGGTGATCACGCCGAGGATGCCCTCGCTGCCGACGAACAGTTTCGTCAGCGACAACCCGGCGACGTCCTTCAGTCGCGGTCCGCCGAGTCGCACCGCGGTGCCGTCCGCCAGCACCACCTGCAGCCCGAGGACATAGTCGGTGGTGACGCCGTACTTGACGCAGCACAGCCCGCCCGCGTTGGTGGCGGCGTTGCCGCCGATCGAGCAGATCTCGAACGACGACGGGTCCGGCGGGTACCAGAGTCCGTGCTCGGCGACGGCCCGTTTGACCTCGGCGTTCAGCAGTCCGGGTTGCACGACCGCGGTCCGGGTCACCGGGTCGACGACGATCGACCGCATCCGCTCGGTGGACAGCACGATCCCGCCGTCGACCGCGGACGATCCACCGGACAGCCCGGATCCGGCGCCGCGGGGGACCACCGGAACGCGGTGCGCGCTCGCCCAGCGCAGCACCGCCTGCACGTCCTCGGTGCCGGTGGCGCGGACCACCGCGAGCGGGGTGCCCGCGTTCGGGTCGGCCGCCCAGTCCTGGCGGTAGCCGACGAGTAGGTCGGGGTCGGTGAGCAGGGCGCCCTCGGGGAGGTCGGCGGCGAGTGCGGCGAGGTCGGCGGGCATGAGACCATCCTTCGCCGATCCGGCGGGGCGGGCCATGTCGACGCGCCGAGGGTGAGCTGGGTTACGAGACGTAATCGTGATCGGAACGTTACTGGCAACCGTGTAGTTCTCGAGGACCCCTGTTCAGGGGCCCGAGGAGGTGTCGAATTGGACACGGTGGCCTCGGGATTTGGCCGTCGGGGCCCGGTGGGGAGGTTCGTTCTTAATGCTTGCGAACGCTACAGTTACCGCGCCGCAACCCAAGGCGGCATCAATCCGGGGCTCCGACCGTGTCTACGTCGGCGGGCTCCGCCGGGGTCGACCGACCCAGTGACTTCAGGACGGAAAAGTGAATCTTCACTCGAGACAACCGTGGCTCCCGCGCGTCCGCGCCACGGTCGCCGTGGCAGCCGCGATGACCCTGATTGGTGCGGGCGGGGCGGGCATTGCCGCGGCCGATCCCGCAGACCCGAGCTTCACCGCGCCGACATGCGAGGCGACGGAATGGACCCCGCTCGACGGGCAGCTGACCCTCACCGGGGCGCGCCTGGACAGCCTCAACGCCGGCAACGTGGTGCCGCTGTACGGCAACCTGCCCGAGGACGACATCACCATCCAGTACCCGCCGATCTGTGGTGTCCGACTGGTGAACGGCGCCCCGGTCGCGGAGTGGATGTACTGCACCGACGCCGACAACGGCACCTGTGCAGGCGTCGCCCCGGAGGGCTGGGTGGATCCCTTCACCAAGGAGCCCATCCCGGAGGGGACGCAGCTCAACGACTACGGCGAGGCCGTCGGCCCGACGCTGCCGCAGACCGGCAACCCGAGGCTCACCGCCGACCAGGAGAAGGTCATCAGCTACCTCCTGCTGAACGGCGTCGAATGGCAGACCACCAATCCCGAGCATGGCGGCACCTCCACCTGGACCGACAACACGTCGGAGGCCAACCGGAACGCGCTGCAGGACGCGATCTGGTGCGTCTCGGACTACGGCGCCGGCGACACCGCGCTGTGCGACCGGTTCATCGGCAAGGAGAAGCAGGCCGAGATCCTCGCCTCGATTCCGGATCACGAGGAGTCGGTGCTCGACCTCGAGCGGGTCGACCCGACCCCGGGCGACGAGCTGCCGGTCGGTGACACCGCCCGGTTCACCCTGACCACCAACCTGTACAACCAGGACCTGGACCTGGTCCTGCCGCCGAACGCGACCGTGACCGTCTGCGAGGGCGACGCCACCATCACCGACGGCAAGCTCGTCGTGACCGGCACCGCCGCGGCGGGCACCACGATCACCCTGTGCGTCACCTCGGACACCGAGGGTCGGGTGGACCTCGCCGTGCGGGGCACCGAATCGCCGGAGAAGCACATCAAGTGGAACCAGGCGAGCTCCACCGACGCCGACCCGGCCGAGCACGCCGGCTGGCCGCGGCACGAGTGCCAGGTCTTCGCCACCTTCGACACCACCGCCGAGAAGCTGCGCGACGCCGACCATGCGGTGTTCGTCGACGACGAGGGCAACGGTTCGCTCGGTAGCGCGGGCAGCGTCGGAAGCCTCGGCAGCCTGGGCGGCAGCACCGGCAGCCTCGGCAGCGCGGGCAGTGCCGGTGCCGGTAGCGCCGGACTCGGCAGCGCGGGCCTGGGCAGTGCCGCCCTCGGCAGCGCGGCACTGGGCAGCGCCGCGCTCGGCAGCAGCGACCTGGGCAGCAACGGCGGCTCGCTCGGCACCACAACGCCGCAGCCCGCGCCGACCACGACGCTGCCCGCGCCGACCACCACCCCGGCGCCGACGACCACCGCCCCGACGACGGCTGCGCCGACGACCACGGTGGCTCCGACCACCGCGGCTCCGGCCACGACCGCGCCGCAGGGCGAGCGCCCGCACGCCATCGACGGTGGCGCGGCGGAGGAGGGCTTCACCGCGACGACCGGTCTCGGTCTTGCCCTTGCCCTGCTCGCCGTGGGCGGCGTCGGTGTGGCCATCGCGGTCCGCAGGCTGCGTGGCTAGCCTGAGCTGACGGACGGCGCCCGCCCCGGTCGAACGCGACCGGGCCGGGCGCCTCGTCGTCGCCGGACACCCGGCCGACGGACACGACGAGGACGGACCATGACACGAACTGGACGGCATCGGCGGCGGCCGAGCGTGATCGGGACGCTCGCGGTGCTGGTGGTGGCGCTGCTCGCGGTCGTCGTCGGCGTCGGCATGCTCACCGCCGACGGCGAGGAACCCGCCGTCGCCGACCCGAATCCGCCCGGTGTCGCCGCGCCGGTTCCCGCCCCGACATCGCCGCAGCCCGACATCGGAACATTGCCGCCGCGCACCCTTGCCCTGCCCCGGGTCGGGGTGGCCGCGCCGATCGGCGTCGCCACCGTGCCCGGCGGGGTGCTCACCCCGCCGAACGACGTGTCGACGGTGGGGATCTGGCAGGACGGGGCGCCGCTCGCCGCGGACGCGGGCACCACCCTGCTCGCCGGGCACGTCAACATGGTCGGCCAGGGCAACGGTGCCCTGTTCTCCCTCGCGTTGATGCAGCCGGGGGACGTCATCCACACCTCCGACGATGCGGGCCGGTCCACGGCGTGGCGGGTCACCCGGGTGGTGGAGCGCCCGAAGGCGGACGGCGTCGAGGAGAGCGTGCTCGACGGTCCGACCGGTCCCCGCCGCCTCGCGGTCGTCACCTGCGGCGGCGACCTCACCTACACCGACGGCGTCGGCGACTACACCGACAACGTGTACCTGTACGCGGACGCCGTCTGACGCGCGTCACCCCTCCCGCTCACCGGGCCGCGACCGCGGTCACCTGCAGTTGGTTCACGTCGTAGGTGGCGCATCCGGTGCCCGCGTGGCCGACGAACAGGGTTGCGGTGTCGTTCGGGGGATAGACCCGCAGACCCGCGACCGGGGTCGGGACGCACTCCTGCGCGGGGTAATCGAGCACCTGCACCGCGCGCACCATCGCGGTGGCCCGCGCGCCCGGCGCCAGCACCACCGGTGCGCCGCCCTCGCCGGACCGGGTCGCCGCCCGGCCGACCTCCCTCCCGTCCTCGCCGTCGACGTAGGAGACCCCGGGGAACCCGTCCAGTGTGCAGGTGCGTCCGCCGGTGTTCGTGAACACCAGCGGAATCGTCACCGAGCCAGCGGATCCCTGCGACTTGCCGTCGTTCACCGACAGTTCCCGCGTCGTGCAGCGGTCCGTGTCCGCCACCGGTGCGGCGGCAGCGGTCTCCGCCGCGGCGACCTCCGGTGGGGTGGCCGCGGTGGTGCCCGGGTCCGCCACGGCGGCCGCCGGGCGCGGTGTCGCCCCGGACGGGTCGGACGCGCACCCGGCGACGATCCCGGCGCCGATCAGCAGTGCTCCCGCGGCCGCGCCTGCCCGGGTCGCTGCGGCGGTCATCGCGGCCCCCGCCGCAGGCATTCGTCGAACATCTCCCGCACCTCCCGCACGTGTTCGTCGAGCGTCTCCACGGTCCAGTCGTCGGTCGGCACCGGCGCGAGCACGTCGACGTGCACCGTCCCCGGATGCGCGACAAGGGAATTGCGCCACATCAGTTCGCCGGCGTCGTGAATGACGATCGGCACGATCGGGACCCGCCCCTGCATCGCGACGTGGAATCCGCCCTTCTTGAACCGCCCCAGCCGCGGTGTCGGGGACCGGGTGCCCTCCGGCGCGATCGCCAGCGACGTCCCCGACCGGAGCTTCGCGACCGCGGGGGCCAACGCAGCCTTCGCCGCGGTGGTATCCGACCGGTCGAGGTAGGCCACGTCGAGCAGCGCCCCGACCGGGAGGAAGCGGGGATCGCGGGCGGCCTCCTGCTTCGCGACACCGGTCACGTCGCAGCGGATCACGGTGCCCAACACCAGCACGTCGAGGGAACTCTGGTGGTTGAACATGAACACCGCGGGCCTGCTGCTCCACGCGTTCTCCCGGCCCCGCACCGTCACGGTGATGCCGCAGATCGTCAACGCCAGGTCCGGGCCGACCGCGCCGACCAGGTTCGCCGCGGTCTGCCGGTTCCGGGTGAGCAGGCCGACCCCGACCGCGGCAGCGGTCGTCGTCATCAGCGCGCCGATCGCGGTCGCGGTGCGGACGGTGGACAGTGGTGTCGCGCCGCGCTGCGGCCTCGGCAGCCGCACGATCGGCCATCCGCCGCGCCGCGCCCGCCGGGACAGTTCCCGATCCGGGTTCAGCGCGACCGGGTGGCCCACCGACTCCAGCATCGGAACATCCTCGCCGCCATTGGAATACGCAAACGCGACCGCCAGGTCGATGCCCCGCTCGTCCGCGTACCCGGCGAGCGCCTTCGCCTTCGCGGGGCCCCACAACGGGGGCGACGCCAGCCGCCCGGTGAGCATGCCGTCGCGCACCTCCGGTTCGGTGCACAGCAGGTCGGGGAGGTCGAGGTCCTCCGCCACGTACCGGGCCTGGTACGGCGTCGCGGACGTCGCCAGCACCACGGTATGCCCGGCCCGGCGGTGCGCCGCGACGATGGTGCGGGCGTCGCGGTAGATCATGCCCGCGATCTGCTGCCGGAACAGTCGCAGGCCCCACTCGAGCAGGTCATCCTCCTGCCTGCCCGCGAGCGCGTGCACCGCGACGTCCATCAGGCCGCCGACGTCGGCGCCACGGAACTGGGTGTCGAGCACCGCGCCCGTCGTGCGGAGCAACTCGCCGACGCTGATGTCCCTGGTGCGCAGTCGATCCCGATACACCACCGTCGCGGAGTAGCCAGCGATCAGGGTGCCGTCGAGGTCGAACGCGGCGAGCGTCCCCGGCCCCGGCGGCGCCTCCTCAATGGCCCGCAGGACGGTGGCGAGGGCACTCACGACGCGGACCCGTCCGGCTCGGGTGCGCCCCCGTCGGTGTCCGGGCCGGGTACGGGCGCGGGGACCGGCTCGGACAGGCTGTCCAGGCGGGCGTGGGCCAACTCCCGGATCCGCTGCACCCGGCGAACCAGCACCCCGATCTCCGCGGCGAACTGGGCCCGCCGGTGCGCGGTGTCGGCCCCGGTCGCCTCCACCAGCCCCCGGTTGCGCGCCAACGCCAACGCGGTGCCGAACAGTTCACCCGAGATCGATTCGCTGCTCGCGATCTGCTGACGCAACCGCCGCTGCTTCGCGATCGCCAGACACTGCTCCACGAACGCCGGCTCGTCGAGGGCGGGGGACGCCGGCGCGAGCACCAACTGGTCGGCCACCACCGCGTACGCCTCGAGGAACGGCTGCAGCACCCGGTGCGCGAGATACGGCCGCACCGCGCCGAGAATGTTCTCGGCGTAGTGCGGGTTGGTCAGCTCGTCCTCCCAGGTGGGGCGGATCAGGTCCAACTCGTCGCGCAGCTGCCGCTCGAAGGTGTCCTTGTCGGGGAAGAAGAATTCGAACTTGAGCAGGTCCCGGATGCGTTTCGCCTCGGTCCAGCCGTCCCGGATCGGGTCGGTGAACCGTTCCTCGACCGCCGCCTGCAGGACCAGTTCCGCGATGGCCCGCACGACAAGGAAGTGAATCGAGTTGTTGCGGTAGAACGCCGCAACGAGATGCTGATCGGAGCCGAGGAAGTAGACGCGCTCGTCGCCCTTGTCGAAGCGGCGCAGCACGCCGGAGTCCAGATGGGTCTGCAGCGCCGTGCGGAACACCAGCGGGTTGGTCAGGTCGAAGTCGCCCGCGGTCGGGAGGCGGCGCGCCCGGATGTAGTCGATCAGCGGGTCGAGGATGAAGTCGAGTTCGGGCACCGTCAGCGCCCGGTCCTCGATGCCGAGGAACGCGAGCAGCAGCAGCGACGACGCGGTGACCGGGGTGACCTCGTTGATTCGATGGCACACCTCGAACGCGGTCTTCTGGATCGCGAGGCGCTGGTCGGGTTCCTGCGCGAGGGACCGCGCCAGCGACAGCGGACGCCCGATCGTCACGTGCGCGACGCCGCGCCGGTTGCCTTGCGCGCGAACGTATCCGACCATCCACCGGAAGCCCTCCTTCTGCTTCACCTCACCGTGGGCCTCCGCGGCCATCGCCTTCACCTCGTACAGCTGGTCGTACGTCAGCGCCACCGGCACCAGGTACACGTCCGAGGCGACGGACGTCCGGAACGCCTGTGCGAGGTAGGTCAGCAGCCCGAATCGCGGCGGCCGCAGCTTCCCGGTGCGGGTGCGTCCGCCCTCGATGTACCACTCCAGGTTGAACCGCTTCGTCACCAGATACCGCATGTACTCGCGCAGGGTCCACTTGTAGACGTCGTCGTCGCCGAACTTGCGGCGGATGAACACGGTGCCGCTGCGCTTGCCGATCGGACCGATCGGCCAGAAGTTGATGTTGAGGCCGCCCATCACGTGATTGAGCGGAAGATCGTTGGCCAACAGCGCCGGCCGCAGCACCAGCGGATCCAGGTACGACCGGTGGCTGGGCAGGAACACCAGCGAATGCTGCCGGTTCAGCTCCCGCAGTTCGTCGAACCGCGCGGTGTCGACGTCGAGGCGGTAGGCGCGGGAGAAGTAGCGGCCCAGCCGATCCCACACCGCGATCGCCCGCCTGCTCTGGGTGGCGACCAGCTCGTCGAGCGCCTCCCTGGCCCGCCCGTCCACCTCGCCGAGCGGGACGCGAAGGTCGGCCGCCAGCTGCCGGGTGCCGTCCCGGTAGCGGCGGCTGTCGGTGATCTCGTCGACCACGAACCGGGACACCTTGTACTGGTCGCCGAGCAGGGTCCGCTCGGCGCGCTCGAGGGCGAGGGCGGCCTGGCGGCGGATGAACTCCGGCAGCGATCCGCCGCCGTCCTCGGTGAGGCGGCGTTCGAGGTCGCTCAGGGGTGCCGGTTCGCCCTCGATGACCCGGCAGCGGTCCGGGTCGGTGCGCAGCATCCGGCGTTGCGCGCCGCGCCCCGGGTGCAGCGGGTCCCGCGGGGACAGCGCCTCCCGAAGGCGCTGGGCGCCGGGCTCGTCCGGGTCGCGGGGCAGCCACACCACCCGGACCGGCGTCAGCAGCGGATCGTCGTCGCGGGCGGTCAGCTCGGCCAGCGCCCGATCACTGATCGTCACCGCGGTTGCCGGGGTCGCCGAACCGCTCACCTGCTCGCCGAGCCAGGTGTGCAGGACACCGGATTCGGTTTCGGTCATCGGTTCGGTCAGGTACACCCGGGGATGCTGCCCGTTCGTCCTCATCGCGGGGATCCTTCCGTCGCGCCGAGCGCGACCACCTCGTCGAAGCCCTCCTGCAGGCATTCCATGAACGCGGCCGGTGCGGTGACGGCCGCGGTGTCGAGATTGACGCCGACGCAGCAGATCCCGTTGTGGGAGACCAGCGTCGCCATCACCGCGCAGCCCGGCGCCGGGCCGAACGGGAACATCCGCTCGATCCGGGCTCCGGCGAGGTACACCGGAACCGGAACCCCGGCGACGTTGCTCGCCTGCAGGTCCAGCCCGGTGGACTGGGCGAGGTACCAGTTCGCCAGCAGCCATGTCGGCAACCGCGACAGCACCGGGGCCGCGAGGTCGAGCGCGTCCAGTGCCGGTTCCTCGCGCAGGCCGAGCACGATCGCGCGGACCGCCGCGATCCGGGCCGCGGGGTCGCGTTCGGCGGCCGGGCCTGCGAACCGCACCGCGGTGAAGCGGTTGCCGCCGGATGGATCCGACGCGGTGCGCAGGTTTACCGGCATGCCCATTGGGACCGCCCCGACCCGTCGACCGTGCCGGTCGTGGTAGCGCGCGACGCCGCCGAGCAGCGCAGCGACGTAGGCGTCGTTGACGGACCCGCCCGCCGCCTTCGCGCCCGCCTTCAGTTCGGGCAGGCCCACCTCGAGGGCACCGAACCAGCGCCCAAGACCCCGGTCGCGGAGCAGTGCCGACCCGGTCGCCGGTGGGGGAGTGACCACCCGGCGCAGCGAATTGGCGTACTCGAACGCCTCGGTGACCGCCCCGATCGGGTCCGCGACGGCGGCCGTTGCCGTGCGCACCGCCCCGCCGACCAGTCCGGCGATCCGGCCGGGGGCCCGCCGCGCCAGGGTCACCACCTCCTCGCCGAGCGCGGTGACCGTGTTCAGGTTCTCCGGCGGGGCGGGCAGCCGGTCGGGCTTGTCGGGGGTCGGTTCCCGGCGGCGGCTGTGCAGCAGGGTCATCAGCCCGATCCCGCCCATCCCGTCGGTCATGCTGTGGTGCGTCTTCACCACGTACACGGCGCGGCCGTCGTCGAGGCCCTCGATCAGCATCGCCGTCCACGGCGGGCGGGCCTTGTCGAACGGTTCCGTCGCCAGGTGCCTGCAGATCCGGAGGGCGTGGTCGAAGGTCGCCGGGTCGGGCAGCCGGACCCGGCGCAGGTGGTAGTCGAGGTCGAACTCGGGGTCGACCGACCACACCGGATTGCCAAGGCCGAACACCGGTTCCACCGCCCGCATCCGGATCCGGGGGACGATGTGCGAGGCCCACTCGTGCGCCCGGACCAGCCGATCCCAGTCCGGTGGGCCGTCGAGGACATCGACCGCGACGATCGGGGAGCGGAGCTTGGGCTGGGCCTCCTCCATCCGCCACATGCCCGCCTCGAGGTCGGACATCGTCCGGTCCCAGCCCCGAGCGAGTCCGGACAGGTCGACGTCGACGGCGCTCGGCGGGACGAGGGGCGGGCCGCTGGCGTCGCCGACTGTTCCCATCTCGCACTCCTACGGTTGTCCACTGCCCGCGCGGTGCCGGTGCCGCAACGCGGCGCCGCCTCCAGTCTGTACCCGAGTCCCGGCCCGCGCGCGTTATCCGGGGGACGGTGCGGTCCGGGACCGCCGCGTCCCGCTCACCGGGACCGGGGTCCGCCCGGCGCGCGACACGCCCGACCGGGGCGGGCCCCGACGGAGACGCTGGTAGTGACGCAGATTACATTTCCGGGCAGGTCACTGTGGGGCACCCCACATGCCGTGTTACCTGAAATTTCCGAGCTGGCTATACACAACTGCCCGGTAAGGGGCTAGATTCGCGTCCATCGCTCGACGTCACTTCGGTGTTACAGGTCGGGTGTGCATGTCCTTCGAGTGGGGGACACGGTTCTACCGCCGCGCGTGCGCGCGTGGCATGCGTGATGGGAGTGACGAGATGGGCGATCGGACGGTCACGGACGGCATGGTCCGCGCGATTCTCGCGTACGAGTTCGAGGAACTCGACACCGACGGCGCCGCCGTCGTCACCGCGGTCCGCGCGGGCCTGCTCGGCGACTGGGTTCGGGCCGTCGCCGACTCCGGGATGATGTCCGTCGGCGCGGTGCGGGACCTGGAGGCGCAGTGGCGGGCCGACCCGGAGCTGCTGGTGGATGCACTCCTCGACGGCGTGGACGAGATCACCCGCCGACGGCTGACCGGGTCCCGCGTTGCGGTGCTGCCGGTTGCCGCGGAGCGGGTCACCGCGGGCTGACCGCCGCACCCGCCGCCTCGTTTGCCCCAAGAATCACAATTGTCACTCTGTTACCGGATTGTGGTGATTGGTTCTCGCCAGGGCCCGCGAGACCGGCTAGGTTTGCACCAATCGCTCGAGCGCACCGAAGTGTTACGCCCATACGGACGGACATCGCAGCCGACGAAGGGACCGCACCCATGAACCCTCTGGCATCCCCGACGAAAGACCTGGTCACGGCCGTTCTGTTCAGTGAATGGGACGGCGGCGAGATCGACGTCCATGCCATCGACCTGGTGCGGGACGGCGAGATGTCGGAGTGGCGGGAGGCGCTCTCGGACAGCGGCCTGTTCACCGACGAGGCGCTCGTTGAGATCGTCGCGGCCTGGCGCCGCGACCCCGAACTGCTCGTCGACGCCCTGCTGGCCGGGGCGGACGAGGTGTCCCGGCGCAGGCTCAAGGTGCCGCGCAGGCTCTCGCTGCTGCCCGCGGTGCCCGACCGGGTTGCCGTTTTCGGCTGACCCGGTCGGCCGCCCGGTTGCCGTCAGGGGAGAACGGCGGTCGCCTCGACCTCGACCATCAGGTCCGGCTCACCCAGGGCCGCGACCCCGAGCAGCGTGATCGGCTTGACCGGGTCGACGCCCAGCTTCTCGGCCGCCCGGCTGACGCCCTCCCCGAGGAGGGGCATCTTGTCCGGGGTCCAGTCCACGATGTAGATGGTCAGCTTCGCCACGTCGTCGAAGGATCCGCCGATCGCGGCGAGCGCCGTTCCGACATTGAGGTAGGCCTGCTCGACCTGCGCGGCGAGGTCGCCCTCGCCGACCCGGTTGCCGTCGGCATCGCGGGCCACCTGACCGGCAAGAAACACCAGCCTCGATCCCGTTGCGACGGAGAGTTGTCGGTAGACGTCGGGCTTCGGCAGGCCTTCGGGGTTGAGCAGTGTCACGGGCATGGCGGTCTCGTCTCGGTTGGGTGGCGAGCGGTCACGGCAAAATGTAGCAGCTGTTATGTATTGTCGGGTGGTGGTGAGAACGAAGGACCCGGCGGTCCGCGGACTGCTGGTCGAACGGGCGGCGCGGATGCTCCGCGCCAGGGAGCCGATCACCCTCCGGTCGCTCGTCGCCGGGACCGGCGTCTCCACGATGGCGGTCTACACCTACTTCGGTGGCGTGGACGGACTGTGGCGGGCGGTGCGGCAGGAAGGCTTCACGCGGCTTGCGGCCACGCTGCGGGAGGTCGCGGTGTCCGAGGATCCGGTGCGGGACTTCGTCGCCCTCGGGTCGGCCTACGTATCGAACGCCTTGGCCAACCCCGACCTGTACCGGGTGATGTTCGACGACACCATCGAGCTCGACGATCCGCGGGCCGCGGACGACACCCTGAACTACCTCGTTCGCGCCGTGCAGCGAGCACAACGCGCCGGACGCTTCGCCGACACCGTCGTCGCAGCCGACCTCGCAACGCGGTGTTGGGTCATCGGCCACGGGCTGGTCTCGCTCGTTGCCACCGGACCGCTGGACAGGCGGGCACTCGACCACGGTGCGGCCATGCTGACCGCACTGCTGATCAGTGCCGGCGACGAGCCGGGGCGGTGCGAACGTTCGGTCGAGGCGGGCTGGCAGATGCATCCGCCCGCCGCCAGCACCGACTAGTTCGTGTCACGAACCCTCACCGACGACGATCACCTCGTCATCGGTGAGGGTTCGGTGTTTCACGCCGTCGCGGCGGTAGCCGTCGGCGATCCGCTCGATCCGCGCGGACTCCTCCGCCGGGTATCCGGGCGAGCGGTAGTGCGGGACGATCGCGTGGTCGACCAGCCCGAGCCCCTCCCAGACGACCGGCACCCCGCACGCGGCGGCGACCTCGGCAGGGTCGTCGACGAGGTCGAGGCCGCGCAGGCTCGGCGCCAGCACGCAGGCGCCCGCGCTGTACCCGGCGTACACCAGCGCGTCCGCCCGGAGCAGGTCGGTCAGCACGGTGTCGGCGCCGCTGCGCGCGAGCTGCGCCCGCAGCACGAAGGTGTTCCCGCCCCGCACCCACACCGTCCGATACCCGGACAACTCGTCGCGCAGCCGATCCGGCGCGTTGACGAACCGCCGCAGGTCCAGCTCCTGCGGCTCGAACCCCAGCCGGCGCAGCGGCACCAAGTCCGAGACCACCGCCGAGTCCCGTGCCGAGCCCCACGCGTCGGCGGCGTTGGCGATCACCGCGACGCGGCCCGGCCCGCCGGTCAGCCGGAGCAGCCGGTCGGGGTCCGCGCCGAACCGGTAGGACGCGAGAAACAGCCGCATCAGATCGTGAACGCGAGGTTCGCCGCGATCCGCCTGCCGAGGTCCTGGTCGCCGGAGATCGCGATCTCGTCGATCCGGTCGGCGGGGCGGAGCCGCCCGCCGCACAGCCGGGTGAACAGCCGGGAATCCAGGGTCAGGGTGACGGTGGCCGGCGCGGGCAGGGCGGCAACGACCGCGGCGCGCCCGCCGACCGCGACGTGAATCTCCCGCGGCCGATCGTCGGTGGGCGCCATCGGACCGGTCAGCGCGAACGTCACCGACGACCCGTGCGGCGCGCCCCCCTTCTTGCCGACCGCATACCCGAGGCCGGTCAGCAGTTCGGCGAGCGCGTACTCGGCGCGGGCGCCGCCCTCGTCGCCGGGCAGGGCCAGCGCGTCGCGGAGGTCGTGTTCGTGGAACCAGCAGTCGAACAGGCGGGTGCGCATGAATCGTCCGTAGCTGTCCGGGCCGACCGGCGTCATCGCGGGGGCGTCGAAGTCGTCCTGGGTCATCGCGGCGAGCGCGCCGGCGCGGCGGGCGGTGATGTCGCGGTACGCGGCGAGCAGCTCGGCGGCGGTCCGGTCCCGCAGCCCGAGGATCCACCGTTCGTTGAACGCGCCGATCGGATTGTGCACGTGCGGGGAGTCCGGGACGGCGTCCGCGTCGACCGGCGGGTCGATGCCCTCAAGCATCGACTCGGTGCCGACGAGGTGCGCGACGACGTCCCGCACCGCCCAGCCGGGCAGCGGGGTCGGCGCCTCCCAGCGGTCCGTCGGGAGGCCGTCGAGCAGGGAATCGATGGCGTGCCACTGCGC
Source organism: Rhodococcus sp. NPDC054953 (assembly GCF_053609225.1). Taxonomy (NCBI): domain Bacteria; kingdom Bacillati; phylum Actinomycetota; class Actinomycetes; order Mycobacteriales; family Nocardiaceae; genus Rhodococcus; species Rhodococcus sp. NPDC054953. Next base: position 100,739 of record NZ_JBSGXD010000019.1, read on the forward strand.
GAGCAGGGCCGCGGTCAGCGGTTCCCGCTCGAGCAGCGTCGGGGTCCGTGCCTGGCTCATCCGGTCACTGTAGGCGGGTGTACCGCGGTCACGTCGCGATCTCGTCGCGGCCGGGTGTCGCGGCGCCTGCGCCGCACCGCGGGCAGCCGTGGTCGGGTCCGTCCGGCAGGAACGCCCCGCAGTCCGGGCACACCCGGTCCAGCCAGCACACCGGGTCGCCGCCGAGGTCGTCGTCGATCACGGCGCGCTCAGTGCTCGCCGCCGAGGACCTCGGCGAGCACGTCGGCGTGGCTGTGCTCGAGGTCGCGGGTTGCGGTGAGCAGCACCAGCGGCCTGCCCGCCGTCAGGGTCAGCACCCGGGAGACGGCCTCGCGGCCCTCGTCGGATTCGAGTTCGGCGCGGTAGCGGGCGCGGAACTCCCGGAAGTGCGCGGCGTCGTGGCTGTACCAGCGGCGCAGTTCGGCGGACGGGGCGAGGTCCTTGGCCCAGTCGTCGTAGTGGAAGTCGTCCTTGCGCACCCCGCGCGGCCACAGCCGGTCGACGAAGACGCGGACCGCGCCGGGTTCCGGCTCGGGATGGTCGTAGACCCGCTCGACCGTGATGCTCGGTGTCGTCCGACTGGTCATCGTCACCTCCGCGGTTGTGCGCGTTCCAGTCTAGGTTTGGCCGCTCGAATCGCCCGGCGGCGGTGTGACAGAAGGCACAATTACCTCGCAATTTACGCCTCTTGCCCTTGATCGGATTCGATTCAGTGACCGTTTTTCCGATTTCGAGATGTATCCGTGACCCTTTGCCTGGCTAGCATTGGCAAATTCGTGCCGCCTCACCCACGGGCCGCTCGTCGCGTGAGGGCCACCGTCGGTCCCGGCCCGATAACCATCAATCGCAGGAAGTAGTCACATTGGACACATCGAAGAGCACGCCGCAGGCGCGCCCGACGGTCGGCGTCGTTCGGGAGACGAACGACGGTGAACGGCGGGTGGCGCTTGTCCCCAAGGTCGTGACGACCCTGATCGGCAAGGGCCTCGACGTGGTCGTCGAGACCGGTGCCGGACTGGGCGCGCTGATCCCCGACGAGCTGTACAAGGAGGCCGGTGCCACCATCGGCGACCCCTGGTCGGCGGATGTGGTGGTCAAGGTCGCGCCCCCGACGGACGCCGAGACGGCGAAGCTGCGCTCCGGCGCGGTGCTGATCGGCTTCCTGGCGCCGCGCACCAACCCGGACGGCATCGCCGCGCTCAAGGCCGCGGGTGTGCAGGCGTTCGCGGTCGAGTCGATCCCGCGCATCTCCCGCGCCCAGGTGATGGACGCGCTGTCCTCGCAGGCGAACGTGGCCGGCTACAAGGCGGTCGTGGTCGCGGCGTCGGAGTCCACCCGGTACTTCCCGATGCTGACCACCGCCGCAGGCACCGTGAAGCCCGCGACCGTGCTGGTCCTCGGTGTCGGTGTCGCCGGCCTGCAGGCCCTCGCGACCGCGAAGCGCCTCGGCGGCCGCACCACCGGCTACGACGTGCGCCCGGAGGTCGCCGACCAGGTGCGCTCCGTCGGTGCGCAGTGGCTCGACCTCGGCATCGACGCCGCCGGTGAGGGCGGCTACGCCCGCCAGCTCACCGAGGCCGAGCAGGCGCAGCAGCAGCAGGCGCTCGAGGACGCGATCAAGGGCTTCGACGTGGTGATCACCACCGCGCTGGTGCCGGGTCGTCCCGCGCCGCGCCTGGTCACCGCCGCCGCGGTGCAGGGCATGAAGCCCGGCTCGGTGATCGTCGACCTCGCGGGCGAGACCGGCGGCAACTGCGAGCTGACCGAGCCCGGCCAGGTCGCCGTCAAGCACGGCGTGACGATCTGCTCGCCGCTGAACCTGCCCGCGACGATGCCCGAGCACGCCTCGGAGCTGTACTCGAAGAACCTGCAGGCCGTGATCGAGCTGATGCTCGACGAGAACGGTGCGCTGGCACCGGACTTCGACGACGAGATCCTCGCCGCCGCCTGCGTCACCCGTGAGGGGGCGAACGCCTGATGTACACCGAGCTGTTGGCGAACATCGCGATCCTGGTCCTTGCCGGGTTCGTCGGTTTCGCGGTCATCTCCAAGGTCCCGAACACGCTGCACACGCCGCTGATGTCGGGCACCAACGCCATCCACGGCATCGTCGTGCTCGGCGCCCTGGTCGTCCTCGGTCACCTGCCTGGTGACGCGCCGTGGTCGATCAAGATCATCCTGTTCGTCGCGCTGGTGTTCGGCACCCTGAACGTCGTCGGCGGTTTCGTGGTCACCGACCGCATGCTGGCGATGTTCAAGCCGAAGAAGGACGCGCCTGCCGTGAAGAAGGGGGCTGACGCCTGATGGGCTACCTCGTGACAATCCTGTACATCGTCGCGTTCTCGATGTTCATCTACGGTCTCTCGGGTCTGACCGGCCCGAAGACCGCGGTGCGCGGCAACTACATCGCCGCGGTCGGCATGCTCGTCGCCGTGATCGCGGTGCTGATCGACATCCGTGAGACCGACAACTGGGCCCTGATCGTCGGCGGCCTCGTCGTCGGCATCGTCCTCGGCGTTCCGCCGGCGCTGCGCACCAAGATGACCGCGATGCCGCAGCTGGTCGCGCTGTTCAACGGCGTCGGTGGCGGCACGGTCGCGCTGATCGCGTGGGCGGAGTTCCTCAACTCGGACGGCTTCACCGCCGTCGAGTCGGTGCCGTCGGCGCCGTTCATCATCGGGTCGCTGTTCGCGGCGATCATCGGTTCCGTCTCGTTCTGGGGTTCGCTCGTCGCGTTCGCCAAGCTACAGGAACTGCTGAACAAGAACCTCGAGAAGAAGGTCGTCGCCGCGGCGAAGCTGTTCCAGGTCGCGAACATGATCCTCGCGCTGGTCTCGATCGGCCTCGCGATCTACATCGGCCTCGGCGCCGACGGCGACCCGCAGTCGTCGTGGCTGATCGTCGGCCTGCTCGTTGCGGCGGGCGTGATGGGCCTGTTCGTGGTGCTGCCGATCGGCGGCGCCGACATGCCCGTCGTCATCTCGCTGCTCAACGCCCTCACCGGCCTGTCCGCCGCGGCCGCTGGCCTGGCGCTGAACAACCAGGCGATGATCGTCGCCGGCATGATCGTCGGCGCGTCCGGCACCATCCTGACCAACCTGATGGCGAAGGCGATGAACCGGTCCATCCCGGCGATCGTGTTCGGCTCGTTCGGTGGCGACGACGGCGGCGCGGCGGGCGGCGGCGCCGCTGGCGGCACCGTCAAGGCGACCTCCGCCTCCGATGCGGCGATCCAGATGGCGTACGCCAACCAGGTCATCGTCGTTCCCGGCTACGGTCTCGCCGTCGCGCAGGCCCAGCACGCGGTCAAGGAGATGGCGGCGCTGCTCGAGGAGAAGGGCGTCGAGGTCAAGTACGCGATCCACCCGGTCGCCGGCCGCATGCCCGGTCACATGAACGTGCTGCTCGCCGAGGCCGACGTCGCGTACGACGCGATGAAGGAGATGGACGACATCAACGGTGAGTTCTCGCGCACCGACGTCACCATCGTCATCGGCGCCAACGACGTCACCAACCCGGCCGCGCGTCAGGATTCGTCGTCCCCGATCTACGGGATGCCGATCCTCAACGTCGACCAGTCGAAGTCCGTCATCGTGCTCAAGCGGTCCATGTCGTCCGGCTACGCCGGCATCGACAACCCGCTGTTCACGGCCGACCAGACCTCGATGCTGTTCGGCGACGCGAAGAAGATGGTCGGCGAGGTCACCGAGGAGCTCAAGGCCCTGTAGGACC
>NZ_JBSGXD010000020.1:0-96370 GCF_053609225.1 Rhodococcus sp. NPDC054953
CGGTGCCCGGCGCCACCCTCGTCATCGCCCCCACCACGGTTTACGGCGGCGCGGAACTGACCGAGCTGCTCCGACGCGAGCGGGTCAGCCACGTGGTCATGACGCCGTCCGCGTTGGCGTCGGTGGACCCGGCCGAGCTTCCCGAGGTGCGGATGGTCGGCGTCGGTGGTGAGGCGTGCCCGCCGGAGCTGATGGCCCGCTGGGCAGACCAGCGCACGTTCATCAACGGATACGGGCCCACCGAGGCGACGATTCTCGCGACCAGCAGTCGGCCGCTGGTGCCGGGCCGTCCGATCACCGCGGGCCCGCCGGTGCGCGGGATGCGGGTGGTGGTGTTGGACAGCACGCTGCGACTTGTGCCGGACGGGGTGGTCGGCGAGCTCTACCTCGCCGGGCCGGGTCTGGCTCGCGGCTACCGCGGCCGCCCCGACCTGACCGCGGACCGGTTCGTTGCCGATCCGTACGGTGCCGCCGGCGAGCGGATGTACCGCACCGGTGACCTGGTCCGTTGGGTCGGTGGCGAGATCGAGTATGTGGGCCGTGCCGATTTCCAGGTGAAGGTCCGGGGGTTCCGGATCGAGCTCGGCGAGATCGACGCGGTGCTCGGCTCCCATCCGAGTGTCGAGTTCGTGACGACGCAGGGGCATGCGGGTCCGGCCGGGGCGACCGTGCTGGTGGCGTATGTGCTGCCGGTCGACGGGGTTGCCGTCGACAATGAGGTGCTCAGGGAGTATGCCGCGCTGTCGCTTCCGGCGCACATGGTGCCGTCGGCGATCATGGTGTTGGACGAGATTCCGCGGACGCCGGTCGGCAAGCTGGATCGGAAGGCGTTGCCGGCGCCGGTGTTCGAGGCTCGGGTGTACCGGGCGCCGTCGACGCCGGTGGAGGAGATCGTGGCGTCGGTGTTCGGTGAGGTGCTCGGGGCCCCGCGGGTCGGTGCCGATGACGACTTCTTCGAGTTGGGTGGCAACTCGCTGCTCGCGACGCAGGTTGCCGCGCGTCTCGGTGCGGCGCTCGACACCCGGGTGGCTGTGCGGGACCTGTTTGACGCGGCGACCGTCGAATCGCTGGCTGGCCGCGTCGCGTCGGTGGCGGGCAGCGGTGCGCGCCCGGAACTGACCGCGCAGGCTCGGCCCGAGCGGCTGCCGCTGTCGTTGGCGCAGCAGCGGATGTGGTTCCTCAACCGGTTCGACCCGGAGTCCGCTGCCTACAACATTCCGGTCGCGATCCGGCTGTCCGGGCACCTCGACGTCGGGTCGCTGCGGGCGGCCGTCGCGGACGTCCTGTCCCGGCACGAGGTCCTGCGGACCGTCTACCCGGAGACCGCGGACGGGCCCGTCCAGGTGATCCTCCCCGCCGACGGCGCGGTGCCGGACCTCACGGTGGTGCCGACCACCGAGGCCCAGGTGACCCGGGTGGTCACCGACTTCGTGCAGGCCGGTTTCGACGTGACCGCGCAGGTCCCGGTGCGAACCCTGCTGCTTCGCATCGACCGTGACGGCCTCGACGAGACCGCCAGCGACGAGCACGTCCTCGCCATGGTCGTTCACCACATTTCCGCGGACGGCTTTTCGATGGCGCCGTTCACCCGCGACGTGATGATCGCGTACGCGGCACGCACCGCGGGACAGCTGCCGGGCTGGGCATCCCTGCCGGTGCAGTACGCCGACTACGCGCTGTGGCAGCGGGAGGTCCTCGGTTCGGAGAACGATCCGGACTCCCTGATCGCCGGGCAGATCGGCTACTGGATCACCGCGCTGGGTGGGCTGCCGGACCAGCTTGAGCTCCCGACGGACCGGCCGCGACCTGCGGTGCAGTCGTACCACGGCGGAAGGATCGAGTTCGCGGTCAGCGAGGACCTGCATCGCGGTCTCGTCGATGTCGCGCGCGGCAACAACGCGACGCTGTTCATGGCGGTGCACGCCGCGTTCGCGGCGCTGCTTGCCCGGTCGTCCGGGACCGAGGACATCGCGGTCGGCACCCCGTTCGCCGGCCGCGGCGAGGCCGCCCTCGACGACCTGGTCGGCATGTTCGTCAACACCCTCGTCTTCCGCACCCAGGTCGCCGCGGACGCCACCTTCACCGAACTGCTCGCGGCGGTCCGCGAGACCGACCTGGGAGCATTCGGCAACGCGGACGTGCCGTTCGAGCGACTGGTGGAGGTGCTGAATCCGACCCGATCGACGGCGCGGCATCCGCTGTGCCAGGTGGGATTCTCGTTCCAGAACCTGTCCGGCGGACAGTTCGAGCTGCCCGGGTTGTCCGTCGCGGCGGTCGATTTCGAGTCCGAGATCACCCAGTACGACCTGCACCTGATCGTCGCCGACCGCTACGACGGCGACGGGGACCCGGCCGGCATGTCGGCTGCGATCACCTACTCGACGGCACTGTTCGACGCGGGCACCGTGCAGGCGTTCGCGGACCGGTTCGTCCGGATCCTCGAGGCCGTCGTCGCGGACCCGGCCGCGATCGTCGGCGACGTCGACCTGCTCGGAACTGCCGAGCGGGACCGCATCCTCGACGGCTGGAACGCGACCGACCGGCCCGTCCGCGAGGCGACGCTCGTCGACCTCGTCGACCGCCAGGTGGCACGCACCCCGGACTCGACCGCGCTGGTCTTCGAGGGCGAGACGCTGAGCTACGGGCAGTTCGATGTCCGGGTGAACCGACTCGCGCGCAGGCTGATCGCCGAGGGCGTCGGCCCGGAAACGCTGGTCGGACTGGCGATCCGGCGGTCAATCGACCTGCTCGTCGGCATGTACGCGATCGTCAAGGCGGGCGGCGCGTACGTGCCGCTCGACCCCGACCATCCCATCGAACGCATTGCGCTGGTGCTCGAGTCCGCGGCTCCGGCCCTGGTCCTCACCCGCACCCAGGACGGCCTGGATCTCGGAGCCGGGGTGCGGACCCTGACGGTTGACGCCGCGGACCTGGAGTCGCTCGACGGATCGCCGATCGCGGACGCGGAGCGGGTCGCCCCGCTGCGCCCGTCCCACCCGGCGTACGTGATCTTCACGTCGGGATCGACGGGACGACCGAAGGGTGTGGCGGTCTCGCACGCCGCGGTCGTGAACCAGATGGCGTGGAAGCAATCCGAGTACCCGCTCGATGCGCGAGATGCGGTGCTGCTCAAGACCGCGGCGACGTTCGACCTGTCCGTGTGGGAGTTCTGGTGGGCGCTGCAAACCGGTGCCCAGCTGGTGATCGCCCGGCCGGACGGTCATCAGGATCCGGGCTACCTGCTCGACCTAATGGACCGGGAGGCGGTGACCACCCTGCACGTGGTGCCGTCGATGCTGTCGATGCTGCTGACCGAGGCCGATTCCGGGTTCCCTGGCACGGTGACCCGAGTGCTGGCGATCGGTGAGGCACTGCCCGCCGCCACCGCGGCGCGGCTGCGCCGCGTCAGCTCCGCGCGGCTGGACAACCTCTACGGCCCGACCGAGGCCGCGGTCTCGGTGACCTCGTACCGGACGTCCGAGGCGGACACCGTCACGGTGCCGATCGGCTCACCCGAGTGGAACACCCAGGTCTACGTGCTCGATTCACGGCTGCACCCGGTGCCCGCCGGAGTCGCGGGTGAGCTCTACCTGGCAGGTGCCCAACTGGCCCGCGGCTACTACCGCCGCGCCGACCTCACCGCGGACCGCTTCGTCGCGAACCCGTTCGACACCGCAGGCGCGCGGATGTACCGCACCGGCGACGTGGTGCGCTGGCGTGCGGACCTCGCACCGGAGCACGGGACGCTCGAGTACCTTGAGCGCGCAGACTTCCAGGTGAAGGTGCGGGGCTTCCGGATCGAACTCGGTGAGATCGAATCCGCCCTCCGGGCGCGGCCCGGGGTGATCGAGGCCATCGTCGTGGCTCGTGAGGACACGCACCTCGGCATCCAGCTGGTCGGCTACGTCGTCGGCGGCGATGGCGACCGGCCGCTCGATGGCTCGACCGTGCGGGAAGGTCTTGAGGGATCGGTACCGTCGTACATGGTCCCCGCCGTCGTGATGGTCCTCGACCGGTTGCCGCTCAACGTGAACGGCAAGGTGGATCGGAAGTTGTTGCCGGAGCCGGTGTTCGAGGCGCGGGTGTTCCGGGCCCCGTCGACGCCGGTCGAGGAGATCATCGCGGCGACCTTTGCGGATCTGCTGGGTGTGGAGCGGGTCGGGTTGGATGATGACTTCTTCGAGTTGGGTGGCAACTCGCTGATCGCGACGCAGGTGGTGGCGCGGTTGGGTGCGGCGCTGGAGGTGCCGGTGCCTGTGCGGGTGCTGTTCGAGGCGTCGACCGTGTCGGATTTGGCGGCGCGGGTGGAGTCGCAGGCGGGTGTTGGTGGCCGGATCGCGTTGGTTGCGGGCCCGCGCCCGGAACGGGTTCCGCTGTCGCTGGCGCAGCAGCGGTTGTGGTTCCTGAATCGCTTCGATCCGGAGTCGGCTGCTTACAACATTCCGATGGCCATTCGGCTGACCGGGCGACTGGACATCGATGCGTTGCAGGCGGCTGTGGTCGACGTGCTGGAGCGGCACGAGTCGCTGCGCACCATCTATCCGGAGTCGGATGGTTCTGCGTATCAGCTGATTGTCCCTGTTGCACAGTCTGTTCCAGATCTGGCACCGATCGAGGTGACATCCGAGACCATCGCGGCCACCGTCGCGGGGGTGATGGCCAGGAGCTTCGACCTCACCTCCGAGGTGCCGGTGCGGGGCGGGATCTATCGCCTCGGCGACGCCGAGCATGTCCTGGTGTTGGTGGTTCACCACATCAGCGCGGACGGCTGGTCGATGGGCCCGTTGACCCGGGACGTGATGCTCGCGTACGCGGCGCGGACCGCGGGCACGGAGCCGACCTGGGCTGCGTTGCCGGTGCAGTACGCCGACTTCTCGTTGTGGCAGCGGGAGGTGCTCGGCTCGGAGGACGATCCGGAGTCGGTGATCTCGCGGCAGCTCGGGTACTGGACGGAGGCGTTGGCGGGTCTTCCCAGCGTGTTGGAGCTTCCGACCGATCGGCCGCGTCCGGCGGTGATGTCCGGGCGTGGGGTCACGCACGAGTTCGAGATCGATGCCGAGCTGTACGGCGCGTTGGAGGCCGTGGCCCGCGAGCATCGTGTGACGGTGTTCATGGTTGTGCATGCGGCGCTGGCGGTGTTGCTTGCCCGGCTCAGTGGCTCGTCCGACGTTGCGATCGGGACGCCGGTCGCTGGCCGTGGCGACGAGGCGCTCGACGACCTGGTCGGCATGTTCGTTAACACGCTGGTGTTGCGGACCGCGGTCGAGGGTGGCGAGTCGTTCGCGGATCTTCTCGGGCGGGTGCGGGAGACGGATCTGGCGGCGTTCGCGCACGCCGATCTTCCGTTCGAGCGGCTGGTGGATGCCGTGAATCCGGTTCGTTCCCAGTCGTACACGCCGCTGTTCCAGGTCTCGCTTGCCTTCCAGAACCACGCATCGACGGCTCTGGAGCTTGATGGACTGCACGTCTCGGCGGTCGACAGCGACGTGGTTGTCGCGCGGTTCGACCTTGAGGTCATCGTCGTCGACCGACTCGTCGACGGTGCCCCGGTCGGCGCAGCCGTGGCGTTGACCTATGCGACGGATCTGTTCGATGGGGCCACCGCGGCCCGGTTCGGTGCGGCGTTCCTGCATATTCTTCGTCGGGTCGGTGCCGGCACCGTCGGGGAACTCGGCGACCTCGAGCTGATCTCCGCGCCGGACCGCGAGGTGATGCTTGGGGAGTGGAACGCGACCGCGGTGGAGGTTCCGGCCGGAACCCTGGTCGATCTGATCGACCGGTCCGCCCGCGAGAATGGCACCGCACCCGCCGTGACCTTCGAGGGCGAGACGCTCTCCTTCGCCGAGTTCGATTCCCGGGTCAACCGGCTTGCCCGTCACCTCATCGGGATCGGTGTTGGACCGGAGGATCGGGTTGTGGTTGCCGCCCGCCGGTCGGTGGAGATGCTCGTCGGCATGTACGCGGTGATGAAGGCCGGTGGCGCGTATGTGCCGGTCGATCCGGATCAGCCCGTCGAGCGGTTGGCGGCGGTCCTCGCGATCGCCGAGCCGGTGTGTGTGCTGACGACCGAACGCGATCGGGTCGAGGTGCCGGCCGGTGTGGTGGTCGTCGAACTGGACCGTGTCGATCTGGTGGGTCTCAGTGATGGTCCGGTTTCGGACGGCGATCGGATGCGCCCGCTGCGTCCCGGCAACCCCGCGTATGTCATCTTCACGTCCGGTTCGACCGGGGTGCCGAAGGGTGTCGCGGTCACGCACGAGGCGATCGTGAACCAGCTCAGTTGGTTCATTGGCGAGTACGCGGTGACGCCGTCGGATGTGGTGTTGCAGAAGACACCGATTGTGTTCGATCCGTCGGTGTGGGAGTTGTTCGTGCCGTTCCTCGCTGGCGCACACCTGGTCATTGCCCGCCCGGACGGGCACCGCGATCCGGACTACCTGGTGTCGATGTCTCGGGAGTGGGGGGTGACCCTCCTTGGCTTCGTGCCGTCGATGCTGGCCACCCTGGCGTCGGGCGCGGTGTCGGCGTTGCCGCCGTCGGTGCGGGCTCTGCAGTTGGCGGGTGAGGCGCTCAGTCCCGAGCTCGCGGCGCGGGTCATGGGCGCATCGCCGGTGCGCATCAACAATGCGTACGGTCCTGCCGAGACGACGCTGACGTCGGTGCACTACTGGTGCGACGGGACCGAGTCGGATTCGATGCCGATCGGTCGGCCGGTGTGGAACACGCAGGCATACGTGTTGGATTCGCGGTTGCATCCGGTGTTGCCGGGTGTCGCGGGAGAGGTGTATCTCGCGGGCAGGCAGGTCTCGCGCGGTTACCACGGTCATCCGGGCCGGACGGCGGAACGGTTTGTTCCGAACCCGTTCGGGGGACCGGGCTCTGTCATGTATCGCACGGGCGACCTCGCCCGCTGGCGTGCGGATGGCCAGTTGGAGTACCTGGGGCGCACCGACTTCCAGGTGAAGCTGCGCGGCCAGCGCATCGAGCTGGGGGAGATCGAGTCGGCTCTCGAGCGTGTCGGTGGTGTGTCGCAGGCGGTGGTGGTGCTGCGCTCGGATCCGGCGGTTGGTGATCGACTGGTCGGGTATGCGGTGCCGGATCCGGGCGTGGCGCTGACCTCGAGCGCGCTGCGGGAGCGGGTGGCGGAGTCGTTGCCGGGGTACATGGTGCCGTCCACGGTGATGGTGCTCGAGGCGTTCCCGCTCAACACCAGCGGCAAGCTGGATCGGAAGTTGCTGCCGGAGCCGGTGTTCGAGGTGCGGGTGTTCCGTGCGCCGTCCACGCCCGTCGAGCGGGTCGTTTCAGCGGTGTTCGGTGAGGTGCTCGCGGTCGAGGAGGTCGGACTCGATGACGACTTCTTCGCGTTGGGCGGCAACTCGCTGATCGCGACGCAGGTGGTGGCGCGGTTGGGTGCCGCGTTGGACACGCAGGTGCCGGTGCGGATGCTGTTCGAGGCGTCGACGGTGGGGGAACTGGCGGGCCTGGTCGAGGCCCATGCCGGCGCTGGCGGCCGGGTCGCGTTGCGCGCCGGCGAGCGCCCGGACCGGATTCCGTTGTCGCTCGCACAGGCTCGGCTGTGGTTCCTGAACCGGTTCGCCCCGGAGTCGACCGCGTACAACATTCCACTGGCGGTTCGGTTGACGGGCGTGCTCGAGGTGGCCGCGTTGCAGGCGGCGGTCGGTGATGTGCTTGAGCGGCACGAATCGCTGCGCACGAGGTACCCGGAGTCGGACGAGGGTCCGCGGCAGGTGATCGTTCCGTCCGCTGAGGTGACCCTCGACCTTGAGCCGAGGAGCATCGCCGACGTCGACATGCTCGCCGCGGCTGCGGAGTTCCTGTCCGAGGGGTTCGACGTGCGGGTTGCACCGCCGGTGCGTGCGCGACTGTTCGAGGTGTCCGATACCGATCGGGTCCTGGTGATGGTGGTGCACCACATCAGTGCGGACGGTCTGTCGATGGCGCCGCTGGCCCGTGACGTGATGGTGGCCTACGCTGCCCGTGCGGAAGGGGCGGCGCCGGCGTGGTCGCCGCTGCCGGTGCAGTACGCGGACTACACGGTGTGGCAGCACCGGATGCTCGGTTCGCTCGATGACGAGAACAGTCTGGCTGCACAGCAACTCAAGTTCTGGAGGGGCGAGCTCGCGGCGTTGCCCGACGCCCTGGATCTCCCCGTCGACCGGCCGCGCCCGGCCGAGCAGTCGATGCGGGGTGCGCGGTACGACTTTGCCCTCGACGAGGGCACCACAGCGGCGATCCGCGAGTGCGCCGCCGCGCACGGCGCAACTCCGTTCATGGTGCTGCATACCGCGCTGGCCGTGCTGCTGGCCAGGCTCTCCGGGACGTCGGACATTGTTATCGGCACCCCGGTCGCCGGACGTGGCGAGGCCGCGTTGGATGACCTGGTCGGCATGTTCGTCAACACCTTGGTGTTGCGCACCGAGGTGGACGCGTCGGCGTCGTTCGCGGACCTGTTGGGCATTGTTCGTTCGACGGACGTCCGGGCCTTCGGGCACATGGACGTGCCGTTTGAGCAACTTGTCGACGCACTGAACCCGGCGCGGTCGAAGGCGCACAATCCACTGTTCCAGGTATCGCTGTCGTTGCAGAACCAGGAGCAGGCGGTTCTGGAACTGCCCGGCCTGACGGTCGGCGCGCTCGACACCGATGTCGAGGTCACCCAGTTCGACCTGTCACTCACCCTCGGTGACCAGGTGGACGCGCACGGCGCAGCCGATGGCATGTACGCGTGCTTCGTGTATGCGACGGATCTGTTCGACGAGTCGACGATCGCGGCGTTCGCGTCGCAGTTCGTCCGCATCGTTGAGGCCGTGGTCGCGGATGCGGCCGCGGTCGTCGGCGACATCCGCATGGTCAACCGGCAGGAGGCGCAGACGTGGCTCGCCCGCGCAACGGGCGAGACCGTCCCCGGCAATGGTGGCCTTCTACTCGACGACTTCGAGGCGCAGGTCGCACGCACGCCGGACGCGATCGCACTCGCCGACGACACCCGCCGGATGACGTATCGGGAGTTCGACGCTCGGGCCAACCGCATCGCGCGTGTTCTCATTGCGCGTGGGGTCCGACCCGAAGCAACGGTTGCGATCGCGATGCGCCGGTCGCTCGACCTGTTCGTCGCGATCTACGCGGTCCTCAAGGCGGGCGGGGCCTATCTCCCGGTGGACCCGGATCAGTCGGGGACCCGCAACGAGTTCGTTCTGGAGGCGGCCACTCCGCTACTGGTCCTGACCAGCGCGGCGGACCGCGCGGACCTTCCTCCGACCGAGGCGGAGGTCGTCGAGATCGATTGCCTCGATACCGCCGGCGTTCGCGGCGAGCAGATCGATCCGTCGGAGCGGATCGGGGTGCTGCGTCCGGGCAATGCCGCGTACGTGTTTTTCACCTCGGGGTCGACCGGACGGCCGAAGGGTGTCGTGGTGTCCCACGACGCGATCACCGGTCATCTGCGGTGGATGCGGGACCGGGCGAGTATGACGAATGCGGACGTCGTGCTGCACAAGGCGGTCGAGACGTTCGACATCGCGGTCTGGGAATGCTTCGGTGGCCTGCAGTCCGGCGGTCGGGTCGTGGTGGCCCGCGCCGATGGGCATCGCGATGCGCGGTACCTTGCGGATCTGATGGCGCGTGAGCGGGTGACGGTTGCGCACTTCGTGCCGTCGATGCTCGATCTCTTCCTCGGGTCGGACGGTGTCGCCCTACCGGACTCGCTTCGTTTCGTCTTTGTCGGTGGCGAGGCGATCTCGATCGACCTGGCGCGGTCGGCCGCCACGCGCGGGCTGTCGGTCCACAACAGTTACGGACCGACCGAGGTGACGGTCACTGCCACCTGGTTCGACCACGCTGGTCGTGCGCGGGGCGCCGTGGTGCCGATGGGTGGTCCGGCGTGGAATACCCGGGCGTATGTGCTCGATTCGCGGTTGCACCCGGTTCCGATCGGGGTCGCCGGTGAGTTGTATCTGGCCGGCGAGCAGGTTGCGCGGGGCTATCTCGGCAGGCCGGACTTGACGGCTGATCGGTTCGTTGCCGATCCGTTCGGGACCGTTGGTGATCGCATGTATCGGACCGGTGACCGCGTGCGGTGGAACGGCGAGGGCGACCTCGAGTTCCTCGGCCGCACGGACTTCCAGATCAAGCTGCGGGGCCAGCGGATCGAGCCGGGAGAGATCGAAGCGGTTCTCCGTCGACATCCGGCGGTGGCGCAGGCGGTCGTCGTCGCGCACGCCGACGAGCGGACAGGCATGCAACTCGTCGGGTATGCCGTTGCGTCCGATGGGATGGAGGTCGGGTCGGCGGAGCTGAGGGCGTACCTCGATACCCGTCTTCCCCGGTTCATGGTGCCCTCGGCGATCGTGGGCATCGATCAGATGCCGCTCAATGCTGCCGGGAAGTTGGACCGCAGAGCACTACCTGCGCCACGATTCGAGACGTCCACGGACGCCTACGTCGCTCCCCGCACCCCGGTCGAGGCGTTCGTTGCCGATGCCTTCGCCGCCGTCGTCGGCATTGAGCAGGTCGGTGCCACCGACAGCTTCTTCGAGCTCGGCGGCCACTCGCTGCTCGCGGTCCGGGTCGTGGCTCGGCTGAACGCCCGATTCGGGGTCGATCTCGGGGTCCGGGTGATCTTCGACGCCCCGACCGTTGCGGCACTGGCGGAGGTTGTCGAACGGTCCGGCTTGGCGTCGGACCGTCCCGCGCTGACCGCACGCCCGCGTCCCGACCTGATTCCGCTGTCCCTTGCACAGCAACGCATGTGGTTCCTCAACCAGTTCGACACCGAATCGGCGCTGTACAACATTCCGGCAGCGGTGCGACTGTCCGGCCAGCTGGATGTCGGGGCACTGCGGGCAGCAGTCGGCGACGTGCTGGCCCGGCACGAGGTGCTGCGCACGCGGTACCCGTCCGTCGACGGAACGGGCAGCCAGCAGGTCCTGCCGGTCGGCGCGTTCACCCTCGACCTGACGCCGGAGACGATCCCGGCAGCGGACACGATCACCCGGGTCACCGAGGTGGTCACCGCCGGCTTCGACGTGACCACCCAGGTCCCGGTGCGGGCCCGGCTGTTCGCCGTCGCCGACACCGACGACCACGTCCTCGTGCTGGTGGTGCATCACATCGCGGGCGACGGGGTCTCGATGGGGCCGCTGACCCGCGACGTGATGCTCGCCTACGCCGCCCGCGGCGCGGGCAGCGCGCCGGACTGGGCGCCGCTCACCGTCCAGTACGCGGACTACAGCCTGTGGCAGCACGAGGTTCTCGGCTCCGAGCACGACCCGGCTTCGCTGATCTCCCGGCAGCTGTCGCACTGGACGACGGCCCTAGACGGGCTGCCGGACCAGCTGGAGCTGCCGACGGACCGACCGCGTCCCGCCGTGGCGACCAACAGCGGAGCGGTGGTGTCGTTCACGCTGGACGCGAGCCTCCATCGAGGCCTCGGCGACCTTGCCCGGACCCACAATTCGACGATGTTCATGGTGCTGCACACGGCGCTGGCCGTGCTGCTCGCCAGGCTCTCCGGGACCTCGGACATCGCGATCGGCACTCCGATCGCGGGACGTGGCGACGCGGCACTCGACGAGCTGGTCGGCATGTTCGTCAACACGCTGGTCCTGCGGACGCCCGCCGAGCCGTCCACCACCTTCGCGGATCTGCTTGAGCAGGCTCGGGAGACGGACCTGTCGGCGTTCGCGAACGCGGACGTGCCGTTCGAACGGCTGGTGGAGGTGCTGAGCCCGACCCGCTCGCAGTCGCGGAACCCGCTGTTCCAGGTGGCCATCGCCATGCAGAACACCGGGCCGGTCGAGTTCGAACTGCCCGGGCTGAGCCTGAGCGGCGTCGACTTCGACGGGCACGTCGCCAAGTTCGACCTGCAGCTGGCGATCATGGAGTCGTTCACCGAGGACGGCGTCGCCGACGGCATTGCGGCCGAATTCCTGTACGCGACAGATCTGTTCAACGAGCAGACCGTCGTCCGCTTCGCGGAGCGACTGGTGTCCATCGCCCACGCGGCGGTTGCGGCCCCCTCGACCGCGATCGGCGACATCGACCTCCTCACCCCTGCGGAACTGGTCGAGCTGAGCAGTCGGCGCGGCGCGGACGCCGGCCCGGTGCGCACGCTGCCGGAGGTGCTCGCCGCCGCGGCGAGGATGCACCCGTCGGCGCCCGCCGTCACACTCGAGGGTCGCACCCTGACCTACCGGGAGATCGACGAGTGGTCGTCCCGGGTGGCGCGGGTGTTGATCGCGGAGGGGGTGGGCCCGGAGTCGTTCATTGCGCTGGGGATCACCCGGTCGATCGAGTCGGTGCTGGCGGTGTGGTCGGTGGCAAAGACCGGCGCCGCGTTCGTTCCGGTCGACCCGAACTACCCCGCCGACCGGGTCGCGCACATGGCGTCGGACTCGGGTGCCCGGATCGGCCTGACCGTGTCCGCGTCCGTGGACCGGCTCCCGGGCAGCGTCCGCTGGCTGGTCCTCGACGACCTCGACTTCGCCGCCCGCTGCCGGGTGCAGCCCGCGGGCGAGGTCGACGCGTCCGAACGCCGCGGTGCCCTCCGGGTCGAGAACACCGCCTACGTCATCTACACGTCGGGGTCGACGGGCAAACCGAAGGGCGTCGCCGTCACCCACGGCGGACTGTCCAACCTGGCGGACGAACAGCGGGACCGGTTCGGGATCGATGCCGACTCGCGGACACTGCATTTCGCGTCCCCGAGCTTCGATGCCTCGATGCTGGAATTGCTGCTCGCGGTCGGAGCTGGCGCGACGATGGTGATCGTGCCGACCACGATCTACGGCGGTGCGGAACTGGGTGAGCTGATCCGGGACGAGCGGGTGAGCCACGTCTTCATCACCCCGGCCGCGCTGGCCTCGATCGACCCTGCCCAGGTCCCGGAGCTGCGGTCGGTGATGGTCGGCGGCGAGGCATACTCGCCGGACCTGGTCGCCCGCTGGGCGGCCGACCGCGCCTTCTTCAACGTCTACGGGCCCACCGAGACGACGATCCTCGCCACCAGCAGTGATCCGCTCACCCCGGGCGGGCCGATGCCGATCGGCGAGGGTCTGCGCGGGGTGCGCACCCTCGTCCTCGACGGCAGGCTGCACCCGGTCCCCGTCGGTGTTGCCGGGGAGCTGTACCTGTCTGGCCCCGGTGTCGCGCGCGGCTACCTCGATCGGCCGGGGCTGACCGCCGACCGCTTCGTCGCGAATCCCTTCGCCGCGGACGGTGCCCTCGCGGGCGACCGGATGTACCGGACCGGTGACGTGGTGCGGTGGACGGATGCGGGTGAGCTCGACTACGTCAGCCGCGCCGACTTCCAGGTGAAGGTCCGCGGCTTCCGGATCGAACTCGGCGAGATCGACCTGGCGTTGACCGCTCACGACGACGTCGACTTCGCGACGACGATCGGCCACACCGCCGGGGGCTCGACCTCGCTGGTGTCCTACGTGGTGGCCGTACCGGGTCGGGTGCTCGACCCGAGCGCGCTCAAGGAGTTCGTCGGTCGATCACTGGCCGCCCACATGGTGCCCGCCTCGATCATGGTGCTCGACGAGATCCCGCTGAACCCGGTCGGCAAGCTCGACCGGAAGGCGCTGCCGGAGCCCGTCTTCGAGGCCCGCGAATTCCGCGCCCCGTCGACCCCGGTCGAGCAGATCGTCGCGAACGCCTACGCGGAGGTGCTCGGCGCCACTCGCGTCGGGCTCGATGACGACTTCTTCGAGCTCGGTGGCAACTCGCTGATCGCGACGCAGGTCACCGCCCGTCTCGGCGCCGCGCTCGACGCAACCGTCCCGGTCCGGCTCATGTTCGAGGCCAGCACGGTCGCGGAGCTCGCGGTGCGGGTCGGCCAACTCGCGGGACACGGTGGGCGTCCGGCGCTGCGTCCGGGCGACCGGCCGGAGCAGCTGCCGCTGTCGCTGGCGCAGCAGCGGATGTGGTTCCTCAACCGGTTCGACCCGGAGTCGGTGGCCTACAACATTCCGTCGGCGATCCGGCTGACCGGTCACCTCGATGTGGCGGCCCTGCAGGCCGCGGTCGGGGACGTGATGGCGCGGCACGAGGTGCTGCGCACCGTGTACCCGCAGGCCGAGGACGGCACCGCGACGCAGGTGATCCTGCCGATCGGGGACGTCGTGGTGGACCTCGACCCGGTCGTCGTGCCTGCCGACCGGGTGGTCGCCGAGGTGACGGCGTTCGTGTCCGCCGGATTCGATGTCACCGCGCACGTCCCGATCCGGGCGCTGCTGGTGCGGGTCGACGGCACCGACGCGAACCCCGAACACGTGCTCGCCCTCGTCGTCCACCACATCGCGGCCGACGGGTCCTCGATCGGGCCGTTCACCCGGGACCTGATGGTGGCGTACGCGTCTCGTGCCGCCGACACCGTCCCGCCGCAGCAGCCGCTGCCGGTGCAGTACGCGGACTACGCGTTGTGGCAGCGGGAGGTCCTCGGCAGCGAGGACGATCCGGCGTCCCTGATCTCCGCGCAGCTCGACTACTGGAGGACCGCGCTCGCAGGCCTTCCCGACCAGCTCGATCTGCCGACCAACCGGCCGCGCCCGGCGGTGCAGTCGTATCACGGCGGAACGATCGAGTTCGCGGTCAGCGCCGAGCTGCACCGGGGTCTGGCCGCCATCGCGCGCGGCAACAACGCCACCCTGTTCATGGTCGTGCACGCCGCGTTCGCGACGCTGCTCGCGCGGCTGTCGGGGACACGGGACATCGCGGTCGGCACCCCGTTCGCCGGCCGCGGCGACGCCGCGCTCGACGACCTGATCGGGATGTTCGTCAACACCCTGGTCTTCCGGACCGATGTCGCGCCGGACGCGAGCTTCACCGAGCTGCTTGCGCTGGTCCGGGAGGCGGACCTCGGGGCGTTCGGGAACGCGGACGTGCCGTTCGAGCGGCTCGTCGAGGTGCTCAACCCGACCCGCTCGACCGCGCGGCACCCGCTGTGCCAGGTCGGCTTCTCGTTCCAGAACCTCGCCGAGGCCACCTTCGAACTCGACGGCCTGGAGATCGCGCCCGCCGAGCTGGCGTCCGAGGTCTCCCAGTTCGACCTGCACCTGATCATCGGTGACCGCTACGACGAACAGGGGACGCCGATCGGGTTGGGCGCCAACCTGACCTACGCGACGGCCCTCTTCGATCGGGGCACCGCGCAGGCGTTCGCGGATCGCTTCCTCGGGATCCTGGAACGGGTCGTCGCCGACCCGGACGGGACCGTGGGGGACCTGCCGATGGTCACCGCGGCCGAGTCCGAGCAGATCCTCGGCGACTGGAACGCCACCGACGAGTCGGTGCCCGACGCGACCCTCGTCGACCTCTTCGCGGCGCAGGCCACCCGGACCCCGGACGAGGTTGCGCTGGTGTTCGAGGAGCAGACGCTGACCTACCGAGAGTTCGCGTCCCGGGTGAACCGGTTGGCGCGCAGGCTGATCGAGGAGGGGGTCGGCCCCGAGGCCCCGGTGGGTCTGGCGATGCGGCGGTCCGTCGAGCTGATGGTCGGCATGTACGCGATCGTCACGGCGGGCGGCGCCTACGTGCCGATCGACCCGGACCATCCGGGGGATCGGATCGCCCTGATCCTGGAGTCGGCGGCCCCGGCGCTGGTGCTGACCCGGACCGCCGACGCGGTCGCGCTGCCCGACGACGTCCGGTCGCTGGCGGTGGACACCCTCGACCTGTCCGGCATCCCGGACGCACCGGTCGACGACCGGGACCGGCTGGCGCCGCTGCGCACCGGGAACCCGGCGTACGTGATCTTCACGTCGGGTTCGACCGGCAGGCCGAAGGGCGTCGCCGTCTCCCACGCGGCCGTCGTCAACCAGATGGTGTGGAAGCAGGAGGAATACGGGCTCGGCGGCACCGACGCGGTGCTGCTCAAGACCGCGGCCACCTTCGACCTGTCGGTGTGGGAATTCTGGTGGGCGCTGCAGACCGGTGCGCGGCTGGTCATCGCCCGCTCCGACGGGCATCGGGATCCGGCGTACCTCCTTGACCTGATGACGCGCGAGTCGGTGACGACCCTGCACGTGGTGCCGTCGATGCTGTCGATGCTGCTGGCGGACCAGCAGCACCGCTTCCCGGAGTCGGTGACCAGAGTCCTGGCCATCGGCGAGGCACTGCCCGCGGACACCGCGGCGCGGTTGCGGGCCGTCAGCGGTGCCCGGCTCGACAACCTGTACGGACCGACCGAGGCGGCGGTCTCGGTGACCTCATACCGGACGTCGGAGGCGGACGCGGCGACGGTGCCGATCGGCAGGCCCGAGTGGAACACCCAGGTGTTCGTCCTCGACGGACGCCTGCACCCGGTGCCGGTCGGGGTGCCCGGCGAGCTGTACCTCGCAGGCACCCAGCTGGCCCGCGGCTACCACGGGCGGGCCGACCTGACCGCGGATCGGTTCGTAGCCAACCCCTTCGGTGACGGCACCCGCCTCTACCGCACCGGCGACGTGGTGCGGTGGCGCGCCGACGGCAACCTCGACTACCTCGAGCGCGCCGACTTCCAGGTCAAGGTCCGCGGTTACCGGATCGAACTCGGCGAGATCGAATCCGCGCTGCGGTCCCTGACCGGGGTGAACGACGCGGTCGTGGTCGCACGGGGCGACGCGCTGGGCGGCACCCGGCTCGTCGGCTACGTCGTCGGGTCCGGCCTCGACGGGGCGCACGTTCGTGGCGCGCTGTCCGGCGCGGTGCCGTCGTACATGGTGCCCGCGGCCGTGCTGGTCCTCGATGCGCTGCCGCTGAACGTGAACGGCAAGGTGGACCGGGCGGCACTGCCCGATCCGGAGTTCGCGCCGCGCGAGTTCCGGGCACCGGCGACCGACACCCAGCGCGCGGTGGCTGCGGTCTTCGCCGAGGTGCTCGGGCTCGAGCGGGTCGGGTTGGACGACGACTTCTTCGAACTGGGCGGCAACTCGCTGGTGGCCACCCGGCTCACCGCGCTCCTCGGCGCCGAGCTCGGTGTCGAGGTTCCGGTGCTGTGGGTGTTCTCGGGTCCCACGGTGGAGTCGATCGCGTCCCGTGCGGATGCCGTCCTCGCGGGTGTCGAGGACGTCGACGCGGACGCCGCGTTCGGCATCCTGCTTCCGCTGCGGGAGCAGGGGACCAAGCCGCCGCTGTTCTGCATCCACCCGGTCATCGGCCTGTCGTGGGCGTTCGGCGGGCTGTCCGCCCACGTCGACCGCGAGCGCGCCATCTACGGTCTGCAGTCGCCCGCGATCTCCGGTGCGGAACCGTTGCCCGCGACCATCGAGGACTGGGCGGCGCGCTACCTGCGGGAGATTCGGACCGTGCAGCCCGAGGGGCCGTACCACCTGATCGGCTGGTCGCTTGGCGGCGTCATCGCCCACGCGATGGCGGCGCAGCTGCAGGCGGACGGCGAGGAGGTGGCCCTGCTCGCGATGATGGACAGCTACGCGGACAACGACATCGAACGCCCGGCGGCCGCGCGCGGCATGACCGCCCGGGACCTGGTCGGCGGTCTGCTCCCGTCGCTCGCGTCGGGGGGCGAACGGGTCGACGAGGATCTCACCATCGACCTCGTGCACGAGCTCGTCGCGGATCTTCCCGCGCCGTTCGGATCGTTCGGGGCCGACCGGATCGCTGCCGCGCTCGCTGCCGCGGGCGCGTCGATCGAGATGATCGGGGAGTACGACCCGCGGCCCTACAAGGGTGACCTGCTGTACTTCGCGGCGTGCGGCGACGACCCGACCGGCGAGATCGGCGCGTCGACGTGGCGCGCCGCCGTCGACGGCCGGATCGCCACCCACCGCATCGAGGCCACGCACTGGGAGATGGCGTCCCCGGAGTCGCTCGCCCGGATTGGTGCGGCGCTCGAGGAATGGTGGTCCGCCGACGGCGAACGCTGACCGACCGAACATGCCTGCAGGACAAGAATCTTCACGGAAAGGAAAGAGATGAGCAATCCGTTCGACGACGAGGAGGGCACGTTCTTCGTGCTGGTGAACGACGAGGGGCAGCATTCGCTGTGGCCGACGTTCGCCGACGTCCCGGCCGGCTGGACGACCGTGCACGGTGCGGCGTCGCGCCAGTCGTGCGTCGAGTACGTCGAGACCAACTGGACCGACATGCGCCCGAACAGCCTGATCGCCGCGATGGCGGCGGAGGCGGAGAAGGCCACGCTCGGCGGCTGACCGCGCGGAAACGGGGAGGGGCTCCGAGCCGAATGGCTCGGTGCCCCTCCCCGTTCTCGCTGATGCGGTCGGCTAGCCGGCGAGGGCCCGGTCGTGCACCCCGCGGACGGCGCGGCCGGACGGGTCCGCCATCGCCGCGAACTCCGGATCCCATTCCAGCGCCGCGGGTGTCGAGCAGGCGATCGACTTGCCGCCGGGTACCGTCGCCGCGCACGCCTCGCCGGGGAAGTGCTGCTCGAAGATCCGCCGGTAGAGGAACGACTCCTTGGTGGCGGGGGTGTTGTGGGGGAAACGCTCGGCGGCGATGGCGAACTCGACATCGGTGACGACGATCTCGGCGTGATCCTTGAGTCCGTCGATCCAGCCGTAGCCCACCCCGTCGCTGAACTGTTCCTTCTGGCGCCACAGGATCTGCTCGGGCAGCGCGCCGTCGAAGGCCTCGCGGATCACCGCCTTCTCGATCCGTCCCCCGCCCGCCATCTTGTACCGGGCATCGATACCCATTGCGGTGTCAAGGAACTCGAGGTCGAGGAACGGGACGCGGGCCTCGACTCCCCACGCCATCATCGACTTGTTCGCCCGGAGGCAGTCGTAGTTGTGCAGCGCGTCGATCTTGCGGACCGTCTCGTCGTGGAACGCCGCCGCGGACGGCGCCTTGTGGAAGTACAGGTAGCCGCCGAAGATCTCGTCCGCCCCCTCGCCGGACAGCACCATCTTCACGCCCATCGCCTTGATCCGGCGGGCGAGCAGGAACATCGGTGTGGACGCGCGGATCGTGGTGACGTCGTAGGTCTCGATGTGCCGGATCACCTCCGGCAGCGCGTCGAGGCCCTCCTCGACGGTGTACACGAATCCGTGGTGCTCGGTGCCGAGCATGTCGGCGGCCAGCTGCGCGGCGGCCAGGTCGGGGGAGCCGTCGAGGCCGATCGCGAACGAGTGCAGGTGCGGCCACCACGCCTCGCTGCGGTCGTCGTCCTCGACGCGGTCGCGGGCGAACTTGGCGGCACACGCCGCAACGAGGGAGGAGTCGAGGCCGCCGGACAGCAGCACCCCGTAGGGAACGTCGGTCATCAGCTGCCGCCGCACGGCCTGTTCGAAGGCCGCACGCAGGGCCGCCGGCGCGACCTCGGTGCCCGCGGTGGCCGCGTACTCGCGCCATGGCCTCAGGTAGTAGCGCCGCAGTTCTCCGGTGACGCTGTCGAAGATGTGTCCGGGGGGGAACTGGGCCACGTCGTCGCAGAGGTCGGCGAGGGACTTCATCTCCGACGAGATCAGCAGGTGACCGTCGCTGTCGTGCCCCCAGTACAGCGGGCAGACGCCGATCGGGTCGCGCGCGATCAGGTACCGACGTCGGTCGGCGTCCCAGAGCGCGAACGCGAAGATCCCGTTGATCCGGCTGACGAAGTCGTCGTCGCCGGTGCGGTAGAGCGCGTTGATGACCTCACTGTCCGAGGCTGTCGTGAAGTCGTAGTCGAGGCCGGCGCGCAGGTCGCGATGGTTGTAGATCTCGCCGTTCACGGCCAGCGCCAGGTAGCCGTCCCGCGAGCGCAGCGGTTGCGCGCCGCTGGCCGGATCGACGATCGCCAGCCGCTCGTGGACGAGGATCACGCCGTCGTCGACGAACACGCCACTCCAGTCGGGCCCGCGGTGGCGTTGCCGCCGGGACGCCTCGACCGCCCTGGCGCGCAACGCCGCCCGGTCGTCGTTGGGGCGCAGGCCGAACATGCCGAGAATTGAACACACAGCGATTGGCTCCTTCGTCACGGGTCTGCCGTCGCGGTGGCTGTGCGACGGTCCGACGGGTGCGCGTGTGGGCCGTCACGCGCTGCTCGGTCGGTGACAGTACTACCGAGTACGGACCCGTCGGCCCGGTTTCGGGAACATCGACTGGACGTGTGTCCAGTCGCGGTGGCGTCCGCGGACAGGTGAAGGTAAACCTTGCTTTACAGGGCTCTATCGGCCCTGGTCGAATACAGGCATGACCGCAGCCATCGACATCTTCCTGATCCTGCACTTCATCGGACTCGCCGCCATCATCGGCAGCTACATGACCGTGCTCAAGGCACCGCGCGTGATCCCGGGCATGCTGCACGGCGCGATCCTGCAGGTCGTCTCCGGGCTGGCACTGGTCGGCCTGAACGAGGCGAACGACGCGGACATGAACCACATGAAGGTGGGCATCAAGCTCGTCGTCGCGATCGTGATCCTCGTCCTCGCCGTCCTCGGACTGCGCGCGGCGAAGGCGGAGCCCGCGGCCCCGACCGGTGGGGCGGCCGTCGCCACCGCGAACTCCACCGCGACCCTCGCGCACGCGATCGGGATCCTCGCCGTCGTCAACGTGATCATCGCGGTCGTCTGGTAGTCACGTCTTCACGCAGGGCACGCAGGGGCCGCATCCGGAAATCCGGGTGCGGCCCCTGTCGTTGGGCGGCAGCGGGTTTCAGTCCCAGATGCCCGCCTGCTCCAGGTGCGTCAGCAGGCGTTGCGCTCCATCGGCGAAATGCGCGCGGGTCACCGCGCCCGCCTCCTCCGCATCGCCCGCCGCCAGTGCGGCGATCAACCGGCCGTGGCTGGCGACCGCGGCCGCGCCCCACTGCGGGTCCGCGGAATACAGGTGCGCGGGGGTGTAGCGCAGCGCGTTCAGCAGGAACCACGACAGCTTGTGCGCCCCGGCCAGCCGGTTGAGGATCCGGTGGAAGGAGAACTCCAGGTCCTCGATCCGGTCGGTGTCCCCGGCAGCGACGGCCCGGGCCAACAGGTCCCTCGCCTCCCGCATCTCGGCCAGGACCGCGGGCGTCACCTGGGGTGCCGCGCGGATCGTGAGCCGTTCCGCGACCTGACCCTGTAGCCAGAACAGGTCGTGCACGTCGGCCCGGGTCAGCGGGGCCACCACGTACCCGCGGTGCGGCACCAGCTCGACGAGCCCCTCCCCGCGCAGCGTCAGCAGCGCCTCCCGCACCGGCGTGACGCTAACGCCGAGTTCGGCCGCGGTCTCGTCGAGCCGGATGAAGTCCCCGGGCCGCACCCCGCCCGACATGATGACGCCGCGCACGTGCGCCGCGACGTCGTCGGACAGTTGGGGCCTGCGGCGCAGCGCGCGGCCGTCGGCCTTGCGGGTGGTGGTCATGTGCTGCTCCTCGTCACGGCAGTTCAGCATAGGGGCAGCGGTGCGCGCCGCCTCCGAACGCTCAGAGCCCGTATGTCTTGCCGATGATGTCGCGCTGAATCTCGCTGGTGCCGCCGAAGATCGTCGAGACGAGGGTCGCGCGGACGTGCTTCTCCATGTCGAACTCGGTGGCGTAGCCGTAGCCGCCCATCATCTGCATGCCCTCGAGCGCGACCCGCTTCGCGGTCTCGGTGGCCTTCAGTTTGGCCATCGACGCCTCCCGCGCCAGCATCTTGTCCGGATGGGCGTCGGCGGCGCGGGCGACGCTGTAGACGAGCAGCTTGGTGCACTCGATCTCGGTGGCCAGGTCCGCGATCCGGTGCCGCAACGCCTGGAAGGTGCCGATCGGCCGACCGAACTGGGTGCGCTGCGTGACGAATGCGAGGGTGTCCTCGAAGGCGCGCTCCGCGGTGCCGAGGATCATCGCGGACAGGATCAGCCGCTCGAAGTTCAACCCGGTCATCAGCTGCCGCCAGCCGTTGCCGACCTCGCCGACGACGGCGTCCTCCGGGAGCACGCAGTCGGTGAAGTAGAGGTCGTTGGTCTCCTTGTGGCCGCCCATCAGTTCGATGCCGCTGATCTTCAGGCCGGGGGTCGTCACCGGCACGTGGAACATCGTCATCCCCTCGTGCTTGCTCTC
The DNA here is from genome assembly GCF_053609225.1 of Rhodococcus sp. NPDC054953. Classification (NCBI taxonomy): domain Bacteria; kingdom Bacillati; phylum Actinomycetota; class Actinomycetes; order Mycobacteriales; family Nocardiaceae; genus Rhodococcus; species Rhodococcus sp. NPDC054953. The sequence goes on from NZ_JBSGXD010000020.1 coordinate 21,977, forward strand.
GCCACGGGAGGTGCGGGCAACGAGCAGGATGTTCTCGGAGATGTGCGCGTTCGAACACCACGTCTTCTGGCCGTTGATCACCCACCCGTCGGAGGTCTTCTCCGCCTTGGTGCTCAGGTTGCCGACATCGGATCCGGCCTCCGGCTCGGACATCGAGATCGACTGCGACACACCGCGAACGATGCCGCGCAGCACGGTCTCCTTCTGCTCGGGGGTGCCGAACTTCGCGTAGGCGCCGCCGGTGATGAGGGTCGGTCCGATCGCACCGATCGGGGCCATTCCGCGCGCGGTCTCCTCCAGCAGGATGCACATGTCGACCATCGTCGCGTCGGATCCGCCGTACTCCTCCGGGACGGTGAGGCCCAGCCAGCCGAGGTCGGCCATCTTCCCGTAGATCTCGGGGCTGTGACTCGCCCTGCCGTGGTCGGTGAGGCGGTCCCGCTTCTCCCTGGTGCCCGCCTCCCGCTTGCAGAAGTCGGCGACGGTCTGGGCGAACGCCCGCTGCTCGGTGCTGAAATCGACGCTCATCGGTGATGCTCCGATCGGAAGTGGCGGATCGCGGCGGGAGCATTGCCCGCCGCGGGGGTACGGCCTACTGTGATGCCGACAACAGTACGACAAATCAAATATATGTGATGTGATCTTGGTTCGGAAGGGTCCGGGTAGGCAAGGATCGAATCAGGACCCACCCCGAACGACGCCATGCGACCGATCTGCCGCGCCAACCGACGGAGGAACGCCCCATGTCCCAGCGCACCGACCACACGCCGAGCGACGCGCAGGCGCCCACCACGTCCGGCACCTTCGCCTCGCTCGACCCGCGCACCGGCGCCGTGCTGGCCGAATACCCGGTGCACGACGCCGAGCACGTCGCCGCCGCGGTCGCCCGCGCCCGCGATGCCGCGATCTGGTGGGCCGACCTCGGCTTCGACGGGCGCAAAAAGTGGCTGCAGAAGTGGAAGTCCGCGATCGCCTCGGACGCCCGCTCGCTGGCCGCGGTGATCTCCGCCGAGACCGGCAAGCCGATCGACGACGCGATCCTCGAGATCATGCTGGCCGTCGAGCATCTGGACTGGGCATCGAAGAACGCGGGGAAGGTCCTCAAGCGTCGCAAGGTGCCGTCCGGGATGGTCAGCGCCAACCAGGAATCCACCCTGGGGTACGAACCGTACGGCGTGGTCGGCGTGATCGGCCCGTGGAACTACCCGATCTACACGCCCATGGGGTCGATCTCCTACGCACTCGCGGCGGGCAACGCGATCGTGTTCAAGCCGAGCGAACTCACCCCCGGCGTCGCCGTGTGGCTGGCCGACAAGTGGAACTCGCTCGTACCGAATCAGCCGGTGCTGCAGGTGGTCACCGGCCTCGGCGCGACCGGGGGCGCGCTCGTCGCGGCCGGCGTCGACAAGGTGGCGTTCACCGGCTCCGGCCCCACCGCGCGCAAGGTGATGGAGGCGTGCGCGAAGACGCTCACCCCGCTCGTCGCGGAGTGCGGCGGCAAGGACGCGATGCTCGTCGCGGCGGACGCCGACCTCGACGCCGCCGTGGACTTCGCGGTCTTCGGCGGGATGGGCAACGCGGGCCAGACCTGCGCCGGGGTGGAACGGATCTTCGTTGCCGACGAGGTGTACGACCCGTTCGTTCGGAAGCTGACCGAGCAGGCATCGCGGCTGCGCACGGGTGGTGGTTCCGGCGACTCCTACGGGCCGATGACCCTGGACCGGCAGAACGAGGTGGTGCGCGGGCAGGTCGAGGACGCACTCGACAGGGGAGCGCGGGCCGTGCTCGGCGGCCGGGAGTCGGTGCGCCACCCCTACATCGAGCCGGTGATCCTCGGCGACGTCCCCGAGGACAGCACCGCGATGACCGAGGAGACGTTCGGGCCGATCGTCGCGGTGAACCGGATGCGCGACCTTGAGGACGGCGTCGACAAGGCGAACCGGTCGAGCTATGGGCTGGGGGCGTCGATCTTCAGTAAGGACCGGGCGAAGGCCCTCGCCGCCGCGGAGCGGTTGCGGACCGGGATGGTGTCGATCAACTCGGTGCTCGGGTTCGCGGGCGTCCCGTCACTGCCATTCGGCGGTGTCGGCGAGTCCGGGTTCGGGCGGATCCACGGCGCGGACGGGCTGCGCGAGTTCTCCCGCCCCAAGGCGGTGACCCGGCAGAAGTTCCGGGCCCCGCTCAACCTGCTGACGATGGAGCGTAAGGGCCGCGACATGAAGATCGCGGAGTGGCTGCTGCGCACCATGCACGGACGGGGCTGACGCCATGCTCCTCATCGACGGAGGCAAGGCGCCGCGCGGTCGCCACGGCTGGCTGCGCCGCATCGAGACCCTCGACCCGGTCCGCGACCATCAGCAAATCCACCGGATCACCGCGGGCTTCGAGTTCCCCTGGGACTACACCCGGGCGCTCGAGTTCGCGCTGTTCCGCACCTACTGCGTGCCGTCCATCTCCGAACTGCTCAAGCGCACAGGCGAGTTCGAGACCCGGCCGCAGAAGCGGTACGACGACACCTCGCTGCTGATGGCGGAGCTGCTCGAGCACGGCTACGACTCGCCGCGCGGCAAGGAGTCGTTGCGGGTGGTCAACCGGATGCACGGCAAGTACGAGATCTCGAACGACGACATGCGGTATGTGCTGTCCACCTTCGTCTACGAGCCGCTGGACTGGATCGAACGGTACGGCTGGCGGCCGCTGCATCCGCACGAACGGCTCGCCGCGTTCCACTTCTACCGGGAGGTGGGGGTGAGGATGGGGATTCGGGACATCCCCGACGACTTCCAGGAATTCCACCGGTTCAAGGCGGCGTACGAGCGGCTGCACTTCCGGAACACGCCCGAGGTTCACGCCGTCGGGGTGTACACCCGGGACCTGTTCTGCTCGTGGTTCCCGGCCGCGGTGCGGCCCGCGGTCGCCGTCGGGGTCACCGCGATGCTCGACCCGATGATGCTCTCGGCGTTCGGTTTCCGGGCCGCGCCGTCGTGGATGCGGCCGGTGGCAGATCGGGCGCTCGGCGTCCGCGCCCACGCCTTGCGGTACTTCCCGCGCCGCGCTGAGTCGGCGAGCGCGCGGGACCCCCGCAACCGCACCTACCCCGGCTATCCGGAGGGGTACCGGCCGAGCGAACTCGGCGCGGAGCCGCTGACCCGCCCGTGAGTCCTTTTGGCCCCGTTGCGGACCAAAAGGACTCACGGGCGGCGGAGCCGCGTGGTCAGCTGTACAGCACCGCCAGCATCAGCGCCTGCATTCGGCCGCGGGCGAGCGGGCCGGTGTCGAACCGCATCAGCCTGCCGATGTCGAGGGTCTGGCCGAGCGCGGCATGGACGAGGAACCGCGCCTCGGCCGCAGGCAGGTCGGGGCGGGCCGCGGCGAGCAGGGTCACCCACTCCTCGATGTGCAGGCGCTGGACGTTGCGGAGGTCGGTGCGCTCGGCGGCGGGCAGGTTCCCGATCTCCGCGAAGTACACGGTCAGCACCTCGGGGCGGGCGAACGCGAGGTCGATGTACGCCGCGACCAGGCGCCGCACCGCAGCGGCCGGCTCGGCGGATTCGGCCAGCGCGGCCCGGGTGGCCGTCGCGAGGCGGTCCGCGGCCCGGTAGAACGCGGCGGCGAGCAGGTCGGCCTTGCTGGGGAAGTGCCGGTACACGCTGGACGCGGTGATCCCGGCCGCGGCGCCGATTTCCTCGATGCTCGACTCCGGATAGCCGCGGAGGTTGAAGATCCGCATCGCCTCGGTCAGCAGCAGTTCGCGGGTCGAGGTGACGGGCAATCCGCGGGCGGACGGGTCGTCGAGCGTCGTCGCGGCCGGGGTCGCGCGCGTCAGGTCGGCGCGCAGCACGGCCCACGCGGCGGCGCGCAGCAGCTTCTCGATCCGGCGGGTGGCCAGCGCCGCCCGGTGCGCGGTGATGCTGCCGATCACGCTGAGCGCGGACGCCGCGAGGACCGCGGCGTCCGTCGGGGCGAGCTCGGGGCGCAGGTCCCGCAGCGGCCGGTTGACCTGCTCGTTGAGGGCCGCGAAGTCGTCGCGCATCGCGGCGCGGTCGTCGGGTTGCAGGTAGCGGCCCTCCCAGCGGTACAGGCCGCCGGTGCGCCGGTTCCGGGTGGTGGTGGTCACCAGCGCCCGCACGATCGCATCGAGTCGGTGCTCGGCGTCCGCGTCCGCGGTGGCGGTCACCGCCTCCTCCGCCGCCGCGCGCAGTGACCCGACGGTGCTCTGCGCGGCCTGCACGAGCAGGGCGTACTTGTTGGGGAAGTGACGGTACAGCGCCGGTCCGGAGATGCCGAGCGCCGCGGCGATGTCGTCGACCCCGACGGCGTGATAGCCCCGGTCGCTGAAGGCTTCCGCGGCGACAAGGGCGATCTGGGCCTTGCGGTTCTTCGGTCGCTTGCGGGGTGCCGGCGGCTCCGGAACCGACCGACGGCGGGTCGACTGGGTCATCGGGCCTCCTGAACTGTTCGACGGAAATGGTATCCGAGCGCTGGCCCCGAACCGGAACCCGCGAGGTGGTCCGGTGCCCGGGGTGGCGGCAGCGAGGGGGCGGGCGAAAATTCTGCTCCGATAGTGGATTTGGTCTTGACAGTACGCGAACCGTGCATGAAAGTTAACGCAAATTCGCCACCGCGCCGGTCCGGAGGGGTGGCGAGGATTCGGGTCTTGTCGAAGGCGGGGAGCCGATGACGCACATGATCAGTCGTGCCAACACAATCACGGAACAGGCTGTCGCCTTGCTGGATTCGCAGATCTCGGCGGTCCGGCGATGACCGACGTCGAAGCGGAGCGGGTCGAGGGACTGCTGGTCGACCTCGCGGACGGGATCCTGCGCGTCACGATCGCGCGTCCCGACCGGATGAACGCCCTCGACATCGACTCGATGCGCGCCCTCGGCGACCTGCTGGAGGGCCGCGCGCGCGAGCGTGACGTGCGGGTGGTGGTGCTGGCGGGCGAGGGCGGCGCGTTCTGCACCGGCGCCGACCTGATCGCCGCCTCGTCCGGGCCCGGCACCGACCCGCGGGTGGTGATGGACACCGCGAACCGGGTGATCCGGGCGATCCTCACGCTGCCGTCGCCGGTGCTCGCGCGGGTCGACGGCGCGGCGGCCGGGGTCGGGGCCTCCCTCGCGTTGGCCGCCGACCTGACCTACGCCGCGCCGTCCGCCTACTTTCTGCTCGCGTTCGTCAACGTCGGCCTGATGCCGGACGGTGGATCCAGCCTGCTGGTGCCCGCCGCGGTCGGACGCGCACGGGCGGCGGAGATGGCGCTGCTCGGCGAGCGACTCGGCGCGGTCGACGCGCACGCCGCCGGGCTGATCACCCGGGTGCTGCCGCCCGACGACCTTGCCGCGCACGTCGATGCGGTCGCGGCGACGCTGGCCGCCGGTCCCCGCAGGGCGATCGAGCTGACCAAGCGGTCGCTGACCGCGGCCACCCTCGACCGAGTCGAGGAGGCCCTCGAGCGCGAGACCGAGGGGCAGGTCGAGCTGCTCGGATCCGCGGACTTCCGGGAGGGGGCCGCCGCGATGCTGGCCCGCCGACGCCCCCGGTTCGGTTCGTGAGTCGCGCGGCGTGTCGCGGTGGACACCCTGTCCGATTCTGCGAATAGTAGTTAACAAAATGGCCCACATGGGGCCGCTGGCTTGCCATAATCAACCGCAACCGGAGAGGCGCGTACACCGTGCCACACAGTCTCCGTGACAGGGAAGGGCTTGTCGAACGATGTCACCCGATCTCCTCACTCAGCCCCTGCGGTCCCGCAGGAACCACTGGAACAACCAGGTCGCCACGCACGCGATGATGCGGCCCGACGCGGTGGCGCTGCGCTTTCAGGGCGCCGACACCACCTGGGCGGGTCTGCACCGCCGATCCGAGTCGTTCGCGGATGCGCTGGCCCGCCGCGGCGTCGGGTTCGGCGACCGGGTGCTGATCGTCATGCTCAACCGCCCCGAATTTCTTGAGGTGGTGCTCGCGGTCAACGCGCTCGGTGCGATCGCGGTTCCGGTCAACTTTCGGCTCACCCCGCCGGAGATGGCGTACCTCGTCACCGACAGCGGCGCCACCGTCGTCGTCACCGACACCCCGCTCGCCCCACTGGTTTCCGCGGTCCGGCAACAGGTTCCGGAGCTGGCCACCTGCGTCGTCGTCGGGGAGGAGGCACCCGACGCGGCGGAGGGATACGAGCGGCTCGTCGCCGAGGACGGCGCCCCGCACCCGGCGGTCGACCTGCCGGAGGACATTCCGGCGCTGATCATGTACACCTCCGGCACGACCGGCAGCCCAAAGGGTGCGGTCCTGTCCCACACCAACATGCAGGCCCAGGCGCAGACCTGCATCCGCGCGCTGCGCATGCACGGCGCGGGCGACGTCGGGTTCTGTGCGTCGCCGATGTTCCACATCGCCGCGCTCGGCAGCATGGCGCCGAGCCTGCAGCTCGGCATCCCGACCGTCATCCATCCGCTCGGCGCCTTCAACCCGACCGAGCTGCTCGACGTGTGGGAGGCGGAGCGGGTCACCACCGCGTTCCTGGTTCCGGTGCAGTGGCAGGCGGTGTGCGCGGAACCGACCGTGCGGCAACGTGATCTGGCGCTACGAGTGATCAGCTGGGGTGCCGCGCCGGCGTCGGACGTGGTGCTGCGGGCGATGTCCGAGACCTTCCCGGACGCGCTCAACGTCGCGGTGTTCGGGCAGACCGAGATGTCCCCGATCACCTGCGTCCTCGACGGCGAGGATGCGCTGCGCAAGCTCGGCTCGGTGGGCACCGTGATCCCGACCATTCAGGCCAGGATCGTCGACGACGAGATGAACGACGTGCCCGTCGGTGCGGTCGGCGAGATCGTCTACCGCGGACCGACGATGATGAGCGGCTACTGGAACAAGCAGGCGGAGACCGCCGACGCCTTCGCGGGCGGGTGGTTCCACTCCGGGGACCTGGTGCGCCAGGACGAGGAGGGATTCGTCTACGTCGTCGACCGCAAGAAGGACATGATCATTTCCGGCGGCGAGAACATCTACTGCGCCGAGGTGGAGAACGCCCTCTTCGGACACCCGAAGGTATTGGAGGCGGCGGTGATCGGTCGCTCCGATGCCCGGTGGGGGGAGGTGCCGGTCGCGGTGGTCGCGCTCAAGGATCCCGCGGCGGCCGAGCTCACCCTCGACGAACTCGCCGGCTACCTCGACGACGTGCTCGCCAGGTACAAGCATCCCAAGGAACTCGTGATCGTGGAGGCGTTGCCGCGCAATGCGAGCGGGAAGGTCGTCAAGGGCGAGCTCCGCAAGGAACACGGCTCGCTGACCGTGCGCGCCGGCTGAGCCGGGCGCACGGATCGGTGCCGCGGTGATCAGGGGCCGCGGCACCGACGGGGGTCTCGATCAGGCGGGTGACGGGAGAACAGGCATGGGGGGAGTGCTCGGGTGACATACGAGTTGCCGACGGCCAAGGGCCCGGTGCGCGACGTCGCCAGCCAGGGCGGCTACCTGATCGGATTCGCGGTCCTCTCGATCGTCGCGCTGTTCCGGGCGATCCTGGCCCGCAGGCTGTCCCTGCAGGAGACGGTCACCCAGACGCTGTTCATCGGCCGGGTCAGCACCGGGCCGTCGCTGCTGCTGATGATCCCGATCGGGGTGTTCATCGCGGTGTCCGTCGGGGAACTGGCGGGCCGGATTGGCGCGGGCGGCTACTCCGGCGCGGTCGTCGCGTTCATCATCGTCGGGCAGGCCGCCGCCCTCGTGTGCGCGCTGATGATGGCGGGCGTCGCCGGGTCCGCGATCTGCACCGACCTCGGGTCGCGGAAGATCCGGGAGGAAATCGACGCGCTGGAGGTCATGGGCATCGACGCGGTCGAGCGACTCGTCGCCCCGCGTCTGGTCGCCGCGGTCGTCGTCTCGCTTGCCCTGTGCGCGATGGTCACCTTCGGCGGCGTCCTCGCCTGCTACCTGTATCACATTTACGTGCAACACCTTCCGGCCGGAACGTTCATGTCGACGTTCAGCCAGTACGGCCGGATGTCGGACTTCGTGATGGCCCTCGTCAAGGCCGCCGTCTTCGGTCTCACCTCCACCCTGGTCGCCACCTTCAAAGGCCTGCACACCAAGGGCGGACCGCGGGGCGTCGCGGACGCCGTCAACGAGGCCGTCGTCATCGCGTTCGCCCTGGTGTTCATCGTCAACACCGCGATGTCCGCGCTGTACACCGTGATCGTGCCCGCGGTCGGGGCGTACTGATGGTCGGCATTGACGTCCGGCACCGCATCTCCAGGGCCGGGGCGCCCGCCCGCGCCGTGTACGGCGGCCTCGCCGACGTCGGACGACACGTCACCTTCTACGGCCGGGCGCTCGCGTCGATGCCGTTCGCGCTGATCCGCTACCGCAAACACGTGCTCGCCCAGATCAGCGAGGTCAGCTTCGGCACCAACTCGCTGCTGTCCGGCGGCGGCACCATCGGCATCGTGTTCGCGATGTCGCTGGCCGCGGCGATGATGCTCGGCGTCGAAACCCAGCGCGGCCTCGAACTCGTCGGCATGACCACGATGTCGGGGATGCTGTCGGCGATCGCGAACACCCGCGAACTCGCGCCGGTCGTCGTCGCGATCGCGCTCGCCGCGAAGGTCGGGACCGGCTTCACCGCCCAGATCGGCGCGATGCGGATCTCCGACGAGATCGACGCGCTCGACGCGATGGCGATCCGGTCCATCCCGTTCCTCGCGGGCACCCGGGTGCTCGCCGCGATGGTGTGCGTGCTCCCGATCTTCATGATCGGCCTGCTCGCCAGCTACCTGTCGACCCGGCTGGTGATCGTGTTCTTCGGCGGTGCGTCGGCGGGCACCTACGACTACTTCTTCCACCTCGCGCTGTCCCCGCAGGACCTGCTCTACGCGGCGCTGAAGGCGATCGTGTTCGCTGCGGTGGTCTCCCTGGTGCACTGCGCATACGGCTACTACGCCGCGGGCGGGCCCGCCGGGGTCGGGCAGGCCGCCGGCCGGGCCCTGCGCACCGCGATCCTCGCGATCGGCGTCCTCGACGTGCTGCTCACGTTCGCCCTGTGGGGTCTGGTCCCCGAGATCCCCGGGCTGGGGATCTGAGATGGACCAGTACACCGGACGCTCCCGGGCCAGGCTCGCGCTGCGCGGGCTGATCGCTGTCCTCGTCGGGGTCGCCGTCGCGGTCCTGATGGTGATGCGCGGATCCGGTGGCCTGCAGCGCAACCCGGAGGTGACCGTCGCGATCCCGGCATCCGCCGGGCTGATCACCGGCGAGGCACCGGTCCGCTACAGCGGCGTGAACGTCGGCCGCATCTCCGGCATCGACTCCGGCACCGAGTCGTCGGTGGTGAGCCTGCAGATCGACGCGACCGCGATCGACCAGATTCCGGCCACCGTTGCGGTCCGGGTGGTGCCGCGCACCTTCTTCGGGGACATCTTCATCGACCTCGTCGACCCCCCGGTCGCCGCGGCAGCGCCGCCGCTCGCGGACGGTGCCCGGCTGACCATCGACCAGGGTCCCGACGCGGTCGCGCTGTACGGGGTGTACACCAAGATGGTGGCCGTCCTCGACCACATGCAGCCGCAGAAGCTGCAGACCGCGCTCACCGCGCTCGGCCACGCGCTCGACGGCCGGGGCGAGCAGATCGGCGGGATCGTGGACCGCCTCGCCGCGGTGTCCCCGACCCTCACCCCGGCGGCGCAGCAGTTCCTCGACGCGACACCGGAGTTCCGGACGGTGGTCGGGGCCCTCGATGCGGCGACCCCGGACGTGCTCGCCACGCTGACGGCCGCGACCGCGGTGTCCCGGACCCTGGTCGACCACGCCCCCGCGGTGGGGTCGATGTTCGGTGCGGCAGCGGGCTTCGCCGCCGTCGCCGCGGGCTTCCTCGGCGGGCAGCAGCAGGCGATCACGACGGTGGTGGACTCGGCGGGCACCATCCTCGCGACGACCGCCGCGCGGTCCGACGGCCTGCGCGAGACGCTCGCCCGCGCCAACACCTTCGGTGCGGCCGGTGCCCGGGTGTTCGCGTCCGGCAAATTCGACATCACCGCGGTCCCCACCTTCGTCGGCCCGATGCCGTACACCGGCGCCGACTGCCCGACCTACGGCGACATGAGCGGGGCGTACTGCAGCGGTGCCCCCGCACCGCAGGCCCCGGTCGCGGCGGCCTCGCCCGCCGTGCCGAACCCCACCGCGGCTGGTGTCGCGGGCACCGCCAGGGAGAACCCGGTGCTGGGCCTGCTCGAATCCGAACTCCGTGAGGCGCGGCCCGGTGGCCTCCCCGGAATGCCTGGCGCCCAGCCGAACCCGGCGACCGTGATGATGCTGGGCCCGCTGGTACGGGGGAACGAGGTGAGTGTCCGATGAGGCTCGGCTGGGTCCCGGTCGTGAAGGTGACCGGCTTCTGCGCCACCGGAATCGCGTGCGGGCTGCTCGTCGCGAACACCCTGCAGGTGCCGGTCCGCGGCGACTCCGAGCGCTACACCGTCGAGTTCACCGACGTCGAGGGCCTCACCCCGGGCAATCCGGTCACGATGGCCGGGGTGCGCATCGGGCGGGTCGAGGACATCGCGTTCGCCGACGCGGGCGGGGGCACCAGCAAGGCGGTGGTGCGGATCGAGGTGCAGGCCGACCATCCGCTGACCACTGACGTCACCGCCGCCGTCCGCTACGGCGACATGCTCGGCGCCCGCTATGTGGCGCTGTCGAACCCGAGGGGCCCCGCGCAGGTCGCCGCGTCGGGGTCCGGGACGCGGACCCTCGACCCGGGGTCGACGATTCCGGTGCAGCGGACCACCCCGCCGATCGACCTCACCGCGATGATGAACGGGTTCCGCCCGCTGTTCGACGCGTTGGCACCGGACCAGGTCAACGAGCTCACCCGCGGCTTCGTCGAGACGTTCGGCGGTCAGGGACGGACGGTGGCGACGCTGCTCACCCAGATCGGCGACCTGAGCACCGGCCTCGCGGACCGGCGGGACGTGATGGAACAGTTGGCGCACAACATGACCGCCCTGCTCGGTGCCGTCGACGCCCGCGCACCCCAGCTCGAGCAGCTGGTCACCGGCCTCGACGCCCTCAGTGGCGCCGTCGTCGGCAACAACGACCAGCTGGTCACCCTGCTCGGGGACGGCAACCGTGCGGTCGCCCAGCTGGCGGAGGCGATGGCCCGGTCGAACGGGGCGTTCGGCAGGTCGGTGATGGACCTGAAGACGTTGACGGACACCTGGATCGGGTCCACCGCCGAGTTCGACGCGTTCGTCGCGAAGATGCCGGAGTTCGCGGACACGGTGAACCGGATCGGGAGCTACGGCGGCTTCGTCAATCTGTATCTGTGCAACTTCACGTTGGAGGCGGGGGACGTGGACGCCAACATTTTCGGGACCGCACACTCGGAAGTCTGCCAATGATGTTCCTGGTCAAGGTGATCGACACCGTCGTCGGTGTGGCACTGTTCCTGTTCAAGGGCGATCGCCGCAACAGCGCGACCCCGATGGCGCTCGGCGTCCTCGGCATCGTCGTGCTCGTCGCCGGACTGTTCGTCGCGGTCGGCGCCCCACGGGTGTGGTACCAGCACCGGACCCAGCCGTACGTCGCCGAACTCGCCAACGCGAGCGGACTGTCCGGCGGGGACCCGGTGTACGTGGCCGGGGTGCCCGCGGGCCGGGTCGAGGCCATCGAGCTGGCCGACGATCACGTGCGGGTCGACTTTCGGCTCGACAGCGGGCAGCCGGTCGGCAACCAGTCCACCGCGACCGTGCGGCTCAAGACCGTCCTCGGCAAGCGGTACCTGGAGGTGGTGCCCGCCGGCGTCGACGACGGCCGGAACCTCATCCCGCTGGCCCGGACGACGGTGCCGTACAGCCTCGACGACGTCAGCCGGGACGCCACCGCCGCGGCCGACGGGCTGGACCTCGACGCGATGCGGGCGATGCTGACCACCCTGTCGCAGGTGCTGCCCGAGGACTCCGACCAGGTCGGCCGGGCGTTGACCGGGATCAGCGCCGCCTCCGCCGCGTTCGCCGACAATGGCGAGCAGATCGACCAGCTGCTGACGATGTCGCGGTCCCTGTCGGATCTGCTGGTGCGGCAGAGTGATTCGGTCGCAAACACCGCCGCGAACGCACAGACGATTGCGTCGATCCTCGCCGTGCGCAAGCAGGCGCTGACCGACCTGGTCGACAACCTCGGCGCGATCCTCGCGACCCTGTCCGCGACGATGACCGAGCACGAGGACGAGTTCGGCCCGATGGTCGCGAACCTCGTCGCGGTCACCGACACGCTGAAGGCCAACGCGGCCAACATCGACCAGATGCTGGTGAAGCTGCCGGCCGCGCTGCGCGGCGCCACCGACGCGACCGGCAACGGTGCCTGGACGGACGTCAACGCCCCGGCAGCGGTGCTCCCGGACAACCTGCTGTGCGCGATCGGCGTCATGCAGGGGTGCCGATGAGCGGCCCGCCGACCACCCGACCGCGCCGCGGGCGGTGGGCGAGCGCCGCGACCGCGCTGGTCCTTGTCGTCGCGGTGTCCGTCGCCGGCTGGTTCGTCTTCGCGGGCACCGACCGGTCGATGACGGTGACCGCCCACTTCGCGTACGCGGGCGGCATCTACCCGGGCAGCACGGTGACCGTGCTCGGCGTCCCGGTCGGCACGGTCACCGAGGTGACCCCCGACGGGGCGACGGTGCGGGTGACGATGACGATGCCCGACGACGTCGTCCTGCCCGCCGACGCGGGCGCCTACGTGCTCAACCCGTCGGTGATCAGCGACCGGCACATCGAACTCGGCCCCACCTACCGGGGCGGCCCGACCCTCGCGGACGGGGCCGACATTCCGCCCGAACGCAGCCACGCCCCGATCGACTTCGACGGGCTGATGGGCAGCCTGAGCACGCTGACCGAGGCGCTCGCCGCGGACGGGACCACCGGCGACCTGCTCACCCGGGCCGCCGACGGCTGGCGCGGCCGCGGCGAGCAGTTCAACGCGGCGATCCGCAACCTGAGCTCCGCGACCGGGGTGGTCGGCGCCAGCGCCGAGGACGTCACCGCGCTGGTGTCGAACCTGAACGCGCTGATCGGTGCGCTCGACGCCAGGCAGGTGAGCATCGACACGCTGGTGTCCGATCTCGGTGCGGTCGGCGACGAGTGGGCCGCGCACGGGATCGACCTGACCGGGCCGCTGCAGGACCTGCGGGTGGTGCTCGACCAGGTGAACACCTTCATGACCGAGCACGGCGACGACGTCGGCACGGTCGCCGAGAACGTCCGCGTCCTCGGCGACGCCCTGGCCACGAACACCGCCGGCCTCGCCGAGTTCATGGACCTGGTTCCGCTGCTGATGCAGAACCTGTCGCGGGGCGTCGACGAGAACAACCGCGGCCGGATCCGGTTGAACGTCTCCACCTCCCTCACCCAGTTCGCGGTCGCGAAACCCCTGTGCGAGGCCTACCCGCTGCCGCTGTGCACGGGTGCCGGGTTCACCAACCCGATCTCGTTCCCGATCAGCGCCTCCGACCCGCTCGGCATCGTGTCCGCGGTCACCGGTGGCGCCCAGCCGAAGGGGAACTGATGCGCGGCACCACGATTCGACTTGCCCTGCTGTCCCCTGCGGCCGCGCTCACCGTGACTGGGTGCGCGGTCGGGATGCAGGATCTGCCGCTCGGCCGCACCGCCGACGGACCCGACTACGCGGTGACGCTGCAGCTGGCCACCGCGGAGGGATTGCTGCCCGGCGCCGACGTGCGGACCGGGCAGCGGGTGATCGGGCGGGTACAGCGGCTCGCCACCGACAGCGTCGGGGCCACCGCGCGGCTCAGCCTCGAACAGCGGACCGCACTGCCCGACAACGTGCTCGCGGCGGTGGAACTGCCGTCGGCGCTCGGCAGCCCGTTCATCCGGCTGACCCCGCCGCCCGACCCGTCGCCGCGGCAGCTGCAGGGCGGCGACGTGATCGCCGAATCCGCAACGACGATAGGACCGCAGGTGGAGAGCGCGCTCGCCACGCTCGGCACGATCGTGACGGGCAGCGGCCTCGGCCAGCTGCAGACCGTCGTCGACGAACTGAACACCGCGTTCGCCGGACGGTCCGGCGAGGTGCGCGGGCTGATGGACACGATGACCACGCTGATGGCCACCGCCACCGCCAACCGCGACGACTTCGACACCGCGATCGACACGGCGGCGCGGATCTCCCGGCAGCTGGCCGGGCAGCAGGCCACCGTCGACGGCTTCCTCGACACGATGCCCGAGGCGGTCCGCGTCCTGACCGCGCAACGCGACAGCATCGCCTCGCTGATGGAGTCGACGACCCGGCTGGCGACGACCGCGGGCACCGTCAGCTCCGGCGCCGACCTCGGCGGCATGCTCGCCGACGCGTCAACGGTGATCGCGACGCTCACCTCGTTCAACGCCGAGATCGGGCAGACCCTCGGCAACATGAACGCCTTCCTCGACAACTTCACCCGGTCGGTGCACGGCGACTACCTCAACTTCGACGGCGCCCTGCTGATCCCGGAGGGCATCGAGACGCTGCTGACCGGCGGCACGCCGCCCGGCGCTGCGACGGCGCCGCCGGTCGACCTGGCCACGCTGTTGGGCGGGGGTGCCCGATGAGACGGCTGGTCCTGGTGCAGCTGATCCTGTTCGCGGTGGTGTCCGCGATCGTGATCCCGTTCGGCATCAACTACGTGATCGGGCCGCAGGCGTTCGGCACCCCGGTCCGGGTGTACTCCGAGATGACCGATGCGCGGGGGCTGACCGCCGGGACCGCGGTCACCTACCGCGGCGTCGCGGTCGGCCGGGTGTCCGGGGTGCGGCTGGACCCCGACGTCCGCGGCGCCCGCGTCGACTTCGAACTCGACCCGGGCACCCGGATCCCGGTCGACAGCGTCGCCCGGGTCGGGATGGGCACCGCGGCGGGCATCCAGAACGTCGACATCTTCCCGTCCACCGCGGACGGCCCGTACCTGCGCGACGGTGACCGGCTGGCGGCGCCCGAGGACGAGCAGCCGGTGCAGATGGGGGAGCTGATGACCCAGGCCTCCCACCTGCTCGCCGGCATCGACCCGCAAGCCGTCAGTGACATCGGGACCGAGCTCGGCGCCTCGTTCGACGGGTTGGGGCCCGCGATGGCGAGCCTGATCGACACCGGCGACACCCTGACCGCCGCGCTGCACGAGCAGGCGCCGATGCTGACCTCGCTGCTGACCCGGACCACGGAGCTGGTGACGACGATGGCGGAGCGGCCCGACTCGTTCGTGCGGGGGATGGGCGCCGCCCGCACCTTCACCGAGCAACTCGACAGCAACGCGCCGGTGCTGGTGTATCTCGCGGACACCTCCCCGGCCGCGCTCACCCGCGCGCGGGAGCTGTTCGACCGATACCACGACACGTTCGGTGCGGTCCTGGCGAATCTGGTGACGGTCGCGCCGGTGATCTCCGACCGGGACGCCGCCCTCGCGGCAGGCCTGACCGACATCCCGCGGGGGCTGGGCAAGCTTGAGTCGATCGTCGTCGGCGACCGCGCCAACTTCGCGTTGGTCGGCACGCAGGGGCAGGTGTGCAACTACGACACGGTGCGGCGGGCGGTCGGGGACGTCGCCCCGACCCAGCCGAACCTGACGTACTACTGCCCGCCCGGGCAGAACATCGCGCAGCGCGGATCCCGCAACGCGCCGCGCCCGAACGACCTCGGCCTGCAGAATGCGACGACGCCGGGAACACCGATCGGGCCGCCCGTTGTCGCGGACCCGATCCTGATCCCGACCGGAACGCAGGCACTCGACTACTGGACAGCACTGTTGGAGGATCTCGGCGATGGCGAACGATGACAGCTCGGTTCTGACCGTGGACGGCGCCGACACCGAGACGCAGCCCGCCCCGCCGCGGCCGGAGCGGGCCGCGCGGTGGCGCAGGCCCGGGGTCGCGGTTGCCGCGCTGCTCGTCGCCGCGCTGCTCGCCGTCGCCACGACCCTGCTGATCCAGGTGCTCCGGGACCGCAACCTGGACGTGTTGCGCACCGAGGCCATCGACACCGCCCGCGACTACTCCGTCGCGCTGTCGTCGTTCGACTTCGAGAACCTCGACGCTAACCGGGACGCGATCACCGCGCAGTCGACGCAGGCGTTCGCGGACAAGTACGCGGACATGGTCGACGCGTTGCGGCAGATCGTCACCGACGGCAAGGGCAAGGCGACCGCCACCGCCGCCCACGTCGGCGTCGAGTCGCTGGACGCGGACCGCGCGGTGGTCCTGGTGTTCGTCGACCAGCACGCAACCAACGTCGTCGCCCCGGACGGCAACACCCAGCAGTACCGGATGGTGGTGACCCTGGTCCGGGACGGCGACCGCTGGATCGTCGACAACGTCGACACCAACTGACCCGGCTTCCTGGCCGTCGTTCGGACGATCGAACCGGCCCGGGAATCGGCGACACGGGTCTCTCGGTGTTTGCGGCCCCGTCGAGCGGTCTGATACCAATGCACGTCCGGCACCTGCCGGGTGTCCCGGGTTGGGGTGGGTACCGTCGGCGGTGAACATTTCCCCAGGACACGGGCGTGTCGGTGGGCATTGTATCGGACGTGTCGGACCCCGGACCCAAAGTAACGGGCGCACATCCGCAAGAGATAATGGAATGGACCCCTGCTGTTTCGTCGTGCCGATTCGACGCGGCGGACGCGGGGGCGCGAGAGTTTGATTCGCGAGGGACCTGCGGAGTCGGGGGACATTGGGGTCCTCGGTTCCCATGTTCGGGTCCTTCACGAACGAGGCCGCGGCGACGGCAACGAGGAGGACACGAGTGGACGAGGCGACGACGAACGTGGGAGCACGGGCGGGGGAGACGGTGGGTGTCCCCGCCGGCGCGTTCCCCCTCTCGGCCGCCCAGTTCGGACTGTGGCTCTCGCAGCAGCTGAATCCCGACGTGCCGATCAACATGGCGCAGTACGTCGAGCTTCGCGGTGCACTCGACGTCGACCTGCTCGAGCGCGCCCTCGTCGTCGTCGGCAAGGAACTCGGATCCGGCTACCTCCGCATCCTCGACGTCGACGGACGCCCCTACCAGATGGTCGACCGCACGATCGACCAGTCGCTGATTCGCCTGGACTTCTCCGCCGAGGCCGACCCGGTCGCCGCCGCGCAGGCCTGGATGCGGTTCGAGTACACCGCGCCGCTGGACCTGCTCGCCGACCCGCTGATCCGCTGCGCCCTGATCACCGTCGGCCCCGATCACCACTACTGGTATGCCCGCTGCCACCACGTCGCCCTCGACGGCCTCGGCGCGATCACCCTGATGACCAGGACGGCCGAGCTGTACACCGAGGCGCTCGCCGGCGCCGAGCTGCCCGCCGAACGCAACGACGGGCTGTTCGAGCTGTACCAGGCCGAGGACAAGTACCGGCAGTCGACGCGCTTCGACACCGACCGCACCTACTGGGGCGAGATCGCGCGGGGCCTGCCCGAGCCGGTCACCTTCGCGCCGCGGCAGGCGCCGCCGCAGGCGCTGAGCCGGGTCGCCAGCGCACCGCTCGCCGCAGGCACCGTCGACCGGATGACCGAGGGCGGCCCGTCGCTGGCCCCCGCCACGATCGCCGCGTTCGCCGCCTACTTCGGCCGGATGACCGGCACCGAGGACGTCCTGCTGTCGCTGCCGGTGTCCGCCCGCACCACCGCGGCGATGCGCCGCGCGGGCGGCATGGTGTCGAACGTGGTGCCGTTGCGCGTCACCGTCGCCGCCGACACCTCGATCGCGAGCCTCGTCGAGTCCGTGCAGGTGCAGATCGTCGGTGCCCTGCGGCACCAGCGGTACCGCGCCGAGGACATCCGCCGCGACCTGGGCGTTCATGGCGCGGAGCGGGCCTACTTCGGTCCCGTCGTCAACATCATGATGGGCCTCGGCGACCTGCGCCTCGGCGAGATGACCTCGCACCTGCACGTGCTGTCGTCCGGCCCGGTCGACGACCTGATGCTGAACCTGTACGAGACCGGCACCGGCAGCACCCACATCGACTTCATCGGCAACCCGGCCCGCTACACCGGCGAGGAGATCGAGCGGCACCACGAGCGGTTCTTCGACTTCCTCGCCCGGTTCGTCGCCGCCGACCCGGACGCGACCGTCGCCGACCTCGAGTACGTCGGGGAAGCGGAGGTCGTCTGGCTCTCCGATCGCCGCGGCGAGGCGGCCACCGAGCCGCGGGTCCTCGCCGACATCCTCACCGAGACCGCGCGGCAGCACGCCGACCGGGTCGCGGTCACCCTCGACGGCACCGAGTGGACGTACCGGGAGCTCGACGACCGCGCGAACCGGCTGGCCCGCGTCCTCGTCGACCGCGGCGTCGGGCCGGAGAGCTTCGTCGCGCTCGCCGCGCCCCGGTCCCTCGAATCGGTGCTCGCGGTGTGGGCCATCGCCAAGGCGGGCGGCGCGTACCTGCCGATCGACCCGAACTACCCGGCCGACCGCATCGCGCACATGGTCACCGACTCGCAGATCGTCGAGGGCGTGACCCTCGCCGCGCACCGCGCCGACCTGCCCGACTCGGTGGACTGGCTGGTCCTGGATTCCGACGACCTGCACGCGCTGTGCGCGGCGCAGTCCGGCGACGGCGTCACCGACGCCGACCGGCTGGCCCCGATCCGGCCCGCGAACCCCGCCTACGTCATCTACACGTCCGGCTCCACCGGCAGGCCGAAGGGCGTCGTCGTCCCGCACCTCGGCCTGTCCACACTGGCCGCGGACCTGCGGGTCACCTACTCGGTCACCCCCGACGCCCGCGTCGCGCACTTCGCGTCGCCGAGCTTCGACGCCGCGTTCGGCGAGATGCTCGCCGCGTTCGCGCACGGCGCGACCCTCGTCGTCACCCCGCCGACGGTGCTCGGCGGCGACGACCTCGCCGCGGTGCTCGCCGCCGAGCACGTCACCACCCTGGTCTCGACCCCGCCCGCGGTGCAGACGCTGAACCCGGAGGGCCTCGACGAACTGGTCCGCGTCGTCACCGGCGGCGACGTGCTTCCGCCGGAGCTGGCGGCCCGCTGGGACGGCAGGCTGCGCAACGCCTACGGCCCCACCGAGACCACCGTCATCGTCACGATCACCGACCCGCTGACCCCGGACATGCCGGTCACGATCGGCGCCCCGATGCGGGGCGTGCACGCCCTCGTTCTCGACGCGCAGCTGCGCCCGACCCCGATCGGGGTGGCGGGCGAGCTGTACATCGCCAACCCCGGCCTGGCCCGCGGCTACCACGGCCGCGCCGCGCTGAGCTCGGAGCGGTTCGTTGCGAACCCGTACGGCGCGGCCGGGCAGCGGATGTACCGCACCGGCGACGTGGTCCGGTGGACCGCCGACGGCGACCTCGACTACGTCGGCCGCTCCGACTTCCAGGTGAAGGTCCGCGGCTTCCGCATCGAGCTCGGCGAGATCGACGACGTCCTCGCGGGTCACCCGTCGGTGGACTTCGCGACCACGCAGGTCCGCACCGGGGCGGCCGGGCAGAGCCTGCTCGTCGCCTACGTGCTGCCGGTGGAGGGCGAGCACATCGACACCGCAGCGCTGCTCGCGCACGCGGGCGGGCAGCTGCCCGAGTACATGGTGCCGAGCACCGTCGTCGTCCTCGACGAGATCCCGCTGACCGTGAACGGCAAGCTCGACCGGGCCGCGCTGCCGGAACCGCAGCTGGTCACCGCGACGGCCGAGCACCGGGACCCGAGCACCCCCCTCGAGCACCGGATCGCCGCGATCTTCGCGCAGGTCCTCGGCCTGGACCGGGTCAGCGTCGACGCCAGCTTCTTCGAACTCGGCGGCGACAGCATCGTGTCGATGCAGCTCGTCTCCCGGGCGAAGGCCGCTGGCCTGTCGTTCACCGCGCGGGACGTGTTCGAACGCCGCACCGTCGCGGGGCTGGCCGAGGTCGCGCGGATCGCCGACGACGGTGCCGACGCCCCGGCCCGGCTGGAGGAGCTGCCCGGCGGCGGCGTCGGCGACCTGCCACTGACCCCGGTCGTCCGGTCGATGCTGGACCTGGGCAACTACGCCGGCTTCGCGCAGGCGCTGGTCCTGGTGCTGCCGGAGGACGCCGCCCAGGATCGGGTCGTCGCGACCGTGCAGGCGGTGCTGGACCGGCACGACCTGCTGCGCGCGCAGCTGACCGGCGCCGGGCAAGACGCCGCGTTCGTTGCCCGGCCGGTCGGCAGCGTGTCGGCCGCCGACCTGATTGCCGAGGTCGCCGCGGTCGCCTCTCCCGGCACCGCCGACTTCACCGCCCAGGTCGGGGCGGAGACCGCGGCAGCGGCGGGCCTGCTGGACCCGGCCGCCGGGGTGATGGCCCGGTTCGTCCGGCTGACCGGCGCGCCCGGTGCCGCCGGCGGCGACCGACTGCTCGCGGTGATTCACCACCTCGCCGTCGACGGGGTGTCCTGGCGTGCGCTGGTGCCGGACTTCGCGATGGCGTGGCTGCAGATCGCGTCCGGCGCGGCCCCCGTGCTGCCCGAGGTCGGGACGTCGATGCGCCGCTGGGCGCACGGCCTGATCGAGGCGGCGCAGGCCCCGGACCGGATCGCCGAACTCGACAGCTGGCGGGGCATCGTCGACGGACCGGACCCGCTGCTCGGCGCCCGGGCCCTCGACCCGGCCGTCGACGTCGCGGGCACCGAGCAGCGGGTTGAGGTGGAGCTGTCCGCCGCAACCACCGAGGCGCTGCTGACGACGCTGCCCGCCCAGTTCCGCGGCGGCGTCAACGACGCCCTGCTCGCCGGTCTCGCGATCGCGGTCGCCGCGTGGCGTCGCGACCGCGGCCAGGACGCCGCGTCCACGCTGATCGACCTCGAGGGGCACGGCCGCGAGGAGGCCGTCGTCCCCGGCGCCGACCTGTCCCGGACGGTCGGCTGGTTCACCAGCGTCTTCCCGATGCGGCTCGATCTCGGCGACGTCGACGTCGACGACGCCCTCACCGGCGGCCCCGCCGCCGCGGCCGCGATCAAGCGGGTCAAGGAGCAGTTGCGCTCGGTGCCGGACCACGGCATCGGGTACGGCCTGCTGCGCTACCTGAACGAGGACACCGCCGGGCAGATGCGCGGCTGGGCACGCCCGCAGATCGCGTTCAACTACCTGGGCAGGCTGTCCGCGGGCGACATCCCCGCCGAACTGCGCAGCGTCGGCTGGATGCCGGACGGCGATTCGCTCGGCACCGGCGCGCACCGGGACGCGGACATGCCGCTGTCCGCGGCGCTGGCGATCGACGCGATCGCCGCCGACGCCGCCGACGGGGTCCGGCTCACCGCGACGTTCGCGTACGCGGCCGGGCTGCTCGACGAGCGGTCGGTCGCCGAACTGGCCGGGCTGTGGCAGCGGGCCCTCGACGGCCTCGCCGCCCTCGCCGCGTCCGACCACACCGGCGGGCGCACCCCGTCGGACCTGCCGCTGGTGTCGGTGACGCAGGAGCAGATCGACGGCTGGGAGCTGCGCTACCCGTCGCTGTCCGACGTCTGGTCGCTGTCACCGCTGCAGTCCGGTCTGCTGTTCCACGCGACGCTGACCGACCAGTCCGTCGACGTGTACACCGCGCAGATCGTCCTCGACCTCGGCGGCGTCGTCGACGCCGACCGGATGCGGGTCGCCGGGCAGGCGCTGGTCGACCAGCATCCGAGCCTGCGGGCCGCGTTCGTCTACGACGACTCCGGCGTCCCGGCGCAGGTCGTCGTCGACGACGCGACGGTGCCGTTCACGCTCGTCGACCTGGCCGGGCACCCCGACGCCGACGCGGAGGCCGCCAGGCTGATCGACGCGGACCGGGTGGCCCGGTTCGACGTCGCCGCGCCGCCGCTGGTGCGGATGCTGCTGGTGCGCACCGCATCAGACCGCTACCGGCTGGCGATCACGAACCATCACCTGCTGCTCGACGGCTGGTCGCTGCCGCTGATCCTGCAGGACCTGCTCGCGCTGTACGCGGTGGCCGGGGACCGGTCGGTGCTGACCCGCGGTCGGTCCTACCGGGAGTTCCTGGAGTGGCTGGACCGGCAGGACCCGCAGGTGTCGCGGGACGCGTGGGCGCGGGCCCTGTCCGGGCTGGAGGAGCCGACGCTGCTCGCGTCCGGGCATCCGGTCGCGGCGCTGCCGGTGCCGGAGGAGGTCGAGGTCACCCTCGACGCCGCCGTGGAGGCCGGGGTCGTCGC
This sequence comes from Rhodococcus sp. NPDC054953, assembly GCF_053609225.1. Lineage (NCBI taxonomy): Bacteria > Bacillati > Actinomycetota > Actinomycetes > Mycobacteriales > Nocardiaceae > Rhodococcus > Rhodococcus sp. NPDC054953. The sequence goes on from NZ_JBSGXD010000020.1 coordinate 44,119, forward strand.
GTTGGCGCGGGACCTCGGGGTCACCGCGAACACGATCGTGCAGGCCGCCTGGGGCGTGCTGCTGGCGCGGCTGACCGGGCGCACCGACGTGGTGTTCGGTGCCACCGTGTCCGGGCGTCCCCCGCAGCTGCCCGGCATCGAGACGATGGTCGGCCTGTTCATCAACACGCTGCCGGTGCGGGTGCACCTGGACGAGGCCGAGCCGATCACCGAACTGGTGCGGCGGCTGCAGGTCGAGCAGGCGGACCTGCTCGACCACCATCACATGGGCCTGACGGACATCCAGCGGACCGCCGGTCTCGGCGCCCTGTTCGACACCCTCGCCGTGTTCGAGTCGTACCCGGTGGACCGGGACGCGCTGTCCGCGGCCACCGACATCGCGGGCATGCGGGTGCGGGACATCGGCGTCAACGACGCCACCCACTACCCGCTGACGCTGGTGGCGCTGCAGGACCCGGCGCTGCGCTTCACCGTCAAGTTCCTGCCGACCGTCTTCGGTCGCGACGAGGTGCTGCGGATGATGGCGCGGTTCACTCGGATCCTCGCCGCCGTGGTCGCGGACCCGTCGGCGCCGGTCGGCGGCATCGAGATCCTCGACGGCGCGGAGCGGGCGCGGCTCGCGCCGGTCCGCGGGCTGCCCGCGACGCCGGTGCACCGCGGCTTCGAACTGTTCGGGCAGGCGTGTGCCGACAACGCCGAGGGGACAGCTGTCTCCTTCGCCGGGCAGGAACTGACCTACCGGGAGCTCGACGAGCGGTCCAACCGGATGGCCCGGATCCTCGTGGACCGCGGCGTCGGGCCGGAAACCTTTGTTGCACTGGGGATGACCCGGTCGCTGCAGTCGATCGTCGCGATGTGGGCGGTGCTCAAGTCCGGTGGCGCGTTCGTCCCGGTCGACCCGAACTATCCGCTCGACCGGATCGAGCACATGCTCACCGACTCCGGCGCCCGGATCGGTCTCACCGTCGCCGCCGAACGGGCGCTGCTGCCCGGCGGTGGCACCGAGTGGCTGGTCGTCGACACCGACGAGTTCGCGACGGAGGCCGCGGCCCGGTCCGCCGCGCCGCTGACCGACGCGGACCGGCTCGGGGCCGGGCGCCTCGAGCAGCCCGCGTACATGATCTACACGTCGGGGTCGACGGGCCTGCCGAAGGGTGTCGTCGTCACCCGCACCGGCCTGGCGAACTTCGCCGTCGAGCAGCGGGAACGCTACGGCGTCACCGCCGCGTCCCGGGTGCTGCACGTCGCGTCCCCGAGCTTCGACGCGTCGGTGCTCGAGTACACGATGGCGTTCGGTTCCGGTGCCACCCTGGTGGTGTCCCCGCCGACCGTGTTCGGTGGCGCCGAACTGCACGACCTGATCGTCGCCGAGCAGGTCACCCACGCCTTCATCACCCCGTCCGCGCTGGCGTCGGTGGACCCGGCCGGGCTCGACAGCCTGCAGCACCTGGTCGCGGGCGGCGAGGCGGTGCCCGCCGAGATCGTCGCCCGGTGGGCGCCGGGCAGGCGGCTGTACAACGGCTACGGCCCGACCGAGACCACGATCATGGCCGCGATCAGCGACCCGATGGCGCCGGGGCAGACGATCACGATCGGCGGCCCGATCCGCGGTGCCCAGCTGCTGGTGCTCGACGAGCGGCTGCGGGTGGTTCCGGTCGGCGCGACCGGTGAGCTGTACATCGCCGGTGTCGGCCTGGCCCGCGGCTACCATGCCCGGCCCGCGCTGAACGCCGAACGGTTCGTCGCGAACCCGGCGGCGCCGGGCGAGCGCATGTACCGCACCGGCGACCTGGTGCGCTGGATCCCGGCGGCGCCGGGGGATGAGACGGCTCTCACGGTCGAGTACCTCGGCCGCTCCGACTTCCAGGTGAAGGTCCGCGGTTTCCGGATCGAGCTCGGCGAGATCGACGCCGCGCTGACCGCGCACCCGGCGGTGGACTTCGCGGCCACCCTCGGCGTCGACAACGAGCACGGGCAGACGCAGCTCGTCGCCTATGTGCGCCCGGCGCCCGGGGCGACGATCGACACCGCCGAGCTCACCGAGTTCGTCGGCCGGTCCCTGACCGCCTACATGGTGCCGTCGGCGATCGTGGTCCTCGACGTGGTGCCGCTGACCCCGGTCGGCAAGCTCGACCGCCGCGCGCTGCCCGCGCCGGTATTCGCCTCGACGACAACGGAGTACGTCGCGCCCACCTCCCCGGTGGAGGAGCTCGTCGCCGATGTGTTCGCGGAGGTCCTCGGGGTCGCGCGCGCGGGCCTGACCGACGACTTCTTCGACCTCGGCGGCAACTCGCTGATCGCCACCAAGGTCACCGCACGGGTGAACGCCGCCCTCGGCACCACGATCGGTGTCCGGGACCTGTTCGAGGCGCCGACCGTCGGCGCGCTCGCGCTGCGCGCCGAGCACGCCGCGACCGGAACCGCGGACCGGCTGCCGCTGGTCGCGGCGGATCGCCCGGCCCGGATCCCGCTGTCGCTGGCGCAGCAGCGGATGTGGTTCCTCAACCGCCTCGACCCGGCGGCGGGCACCTACAACGTGCCGCTCGCGATCCGGTTGTCCGGGCATCTCGACACCGCCGCGATGGCGGAGGCGCTGCGGGATGTGCTCGGCCGCCACGAGGCGCTGCGCACCGTGTTCCCGGAGACCGTGGACGGGCCCGAGCAGGTGGTGCTTCCGCTGTCGCAGGTGCATCTCGACCTCACCCCGATCGCGGTCACCGAGGCCGAACTGCATTCCCGTGCACTCGAACTCGGCTCCGCCGGCTTCGACGTGACCCGCGAGATCCCGGTCCGCGGTTTCCTGTTCGAGCTCGATGCCGATCAGCACGTGCTGACCCTGGTGATGCACCACATCGCCACCGACGGCTGGTCGCTGGCGCCGCTGGCGCGGGACCTGGTGCTGGCCTACACCTCCCGCACCCAGTCGGTGCCGCCGGTGTGGGCGCCGCTGCCGGTGCAGTACCCGGACTTCGCGATCTGGCAGCGCGAGCTGCTCGGCGACGAGCGGGACCCGGAGTCGCTGGCCGCGCGGCAGATCGGCTTCTGGACCGGCGAGCTTGCCGGGCTGCCCGATGTTCTCGACCTGCCCTCGGACCGCCCGCGCCCGGCGGAGCAGTCCGGAATCGGTGCTCGCGTGCAGTTCCCGCTGGACGCGCAGACCCGCCGCGCGATCGACGACCTCGCGCACGCGCATCGCTCGACGCCGTTCATGGTGCTGCAGTCGGTGCTCGCGGTGCTGCTCGCCCGGATCTCCGGCGAGTCCGACATCGCCCTCGGCACCCCCGTCGCCGGCCGCGGCGAGAAGGCGCTCGACGAGCTCGTCGGCATGTTCGTCAACACCCTGGTGCTGCGGACCACGGTCGACGGCGCGGCGTCGTTCACGGATCTGCTCGCGCAGGTCCGCGGCCGCGACCTGGCCGCGTTCGAGCACACCGACGTGCCGTTCGAGCGGCTCGTCGAGGTGCTCAACCCGGTGCGCTCGACGGCGCATTCGCCGCTGTTCCAGGTGCAGTTCGCGCTCGAGAACTTCACCGACCCCAGCATCGACCTGCCCGGCCTGACCGTCGCGGCGGAGGGCATCAAGACCGCGGTGTCGAAGTTCGACCTCGAGGTCACCGTCGGCGAGCAGGCGGGCGGCGGCTACGACGTCACGTTCCTGTACGCGACGGACCTGTTCGACGAGTCGACGGTCCAGCGGTTCGCCCGCTGGTACACGACCCTGCTCGCAGGCGTACTTGCCGATCCCACTTCCGCGATCGGCGATGTCGCGCTGCTGGACGAGGCCGCAGCACAGCGGGTGTTGGCCTGGTCCCGCGGGCCGGCGGCGGAGCAGGCAGCGGAGTCGTTGTCGGCGAGTATCGCGGGACAGGTCCGGGCTTACCCCGACGCCGCAGCGGTGGTCGTCGGCGACGCGAGCTGCACCTACGGCGAGCTCGACGCCAGCGCGGAGTCGCTGGCGGCCCGCCTCGTCGCCCAGGGCGTCGGCCCGGACACGGTGGTTGCGCTGGTGCTGCCGCGCTCCCTGGACTGGGTCGTCGGCATGGTCGCGGCGTGGAAGGCCGGTGCGGCCTACGTACCCGTCGACCCGAGTTGGCCGCTGGACCGTGTCGAGTCGCTGCTGACCGACATCGGCGCCCGCGCACTCGTCGCGCGGGGCGACTGGGCCGCCCAGCACGACGTCGGCGTGCCGGTCGTGGTCATCGATCAGCTCGGTGCCACCGGCACCGCGGCTCTGCCCGACCGCTGGCGGGAACCCGCAGCGGGTGCGCGGGCCGGGTACGTCATTTCGACCTCCGGGTCGACCGGTCGGCCGAAGCCGACGATCGTCGCGATGGCCGGTATCGAGAACACCGTCCGTTGGTACGCCGGTGAGCTGAGCCTCGCGGTCGGCGACGGGGTGCTCATCGCGTCGTCGCCGAGCTTCGACCTGACCCAGAAGAACGTGTGGGCCACGCTGGCGTCCGGCGGCACCGTGCATCTGGCAACCGAGCAGTTCGATCCGCGGGAGATCCTGGCCGCGGTGACCGCCGGTGTCCGGGTGGCGAACATGTCGCCGAGCGCCTTCGAGGCCGTAGTCGACGCGGACACAGCGGATGTCCTCGCATCGCTCGACGTGGTGTTCCTCGGTGGCGAGGCGCTGCGTCCGGCGGCGTTCTCCGAGCTGACCGCGGCGGGCGTGCGGATCGTCAATAGCTACGGACCGACCGAGGCATCCGACGTCGTGTCCTTCCAGGCCGTGTCGGCCACGGACGGTGCCACCACGCCGATCGGCCGGCCGGTCCCGGGCATCGACCTGTTTGTGCTCGATGAGCGGCTGCGACCGGCACCCGCGGGGATCACGGGTGAGCTTTACGTCGCGGGCATCGGCGTGGGCCGCGGCTACGGTGCGATGGTCGACCAGACCGCCGCACGGTTCGTCGCGAACCCGTTCGGAGACAACGGCTCCCGGATGTACCGCACCGGCGACCTCGTCCGCTGGAACAGCGTCGGTGAGCTCGTGTACGTGGGCCGCTCCGACTTCCAGGTCAAGCTCCGCGGCCAGCGGATCGAGCTCGGCGAGATCGAGTCCGCGCTCCTGGCCCTTGACGGCGTCGACCAGTGCGTCGTCGCGTTGCACAGTGATGCCCACGCAGGCGACCAGCTGGTCGCCTACCTCGTCGGCACCGGGCTCGACACGGCCGACGTCAAGCGGGAGCTCGGCCGACGTCTGCCCACCTACATGGTCCCGGCGGCGTTCGTCGCGCTCGATGCCTTGCCGCTCAATGCGAGCGGCAAGGTCGATCGTCGCGCGCTCCCCGCCCCGGACCTGGACCTGCTGCACTCGGACCAGTACGTGGCGCCGAGCACTCCGGTCGAGGAGATCGTCGCCGGGATCGTCGCCGAGGTGCTCGGTATTGAGCGGGTCGGCGCCACCGCGAGCTTCTTCGACATCGGCGGCAACTCGCTCGCCGGAATCCGGGTGATCTCCCGGATCAACGAGGCATTCGGCGTGCAGCTCGCCGTCGCCGCGCTGTTCGAGGCCCAGACCGTCGCCGAACTCGCCGGTCGTGTCGAACACGCCGAGCGTCGCACGGATCGTCCGGCGCTGACCGCCCGCGTCCACGACGCCGAGGTGCCGCTGTCGCTGGCGCAGCAGCGGATGTGGTTCCTGAACCGGTTCGACGCCGAATCGGCCGCCTACAACATGCCGTTCGCGATCCGGCTCACCGGCGACCTGGACGTGCCGTCGCTGCGCGCGGCGATGCGCGACGTCCTGGACCGGCACGAGACCCTGCGCACCGTGTACCCGGACGCGGACACCGGTCCGCTGCAGGTGGTGCTGCCCGCCGAGCAGGTGGCGGCGGCCGCGGACCTCGAGGTCACCGTGGTCGCCGAGCAGGACCTCGAACGGGAAGTGGTCGCGTTGGCGACCGCCCCGTTCGACGTGACCGCCGCGCCGCCGCTGCGGGTCCGCCTGCTGCAGACCGGCAGTGCGCACACGGACGGCGTCGACACCCACGTCCTGGTCTTCGTCCTGCACCACATCGCCTTCGACGGCTGGTCGTCGGCGCCGCTGGCCCGCGACCTGATGGTCGCCTACACCGCCCGCACCGCCGGGGAGGCGCCGGCGTGGGCGCCGCTGCCCGTGCAGTACGGCGACTTCGCGATCTGGCAGCGCGAGCTGCTCGGCGACGAGACCGATCCGCAGTCCCTCGCGGCCCGGCAGCTGGAATTCTGGCGCGGCGCGCTCGCGGACCTGCCCGACCTGCTGGAGCTGCCCACCGACCGGCCGCGCCCGGCGCAGCAGTCGTACCGCGGCGGCGACGTCGCGTTCACCCTCGACGCCGACCTGCACGCCCGCCTGCTCGGCGTTGCGCGGGCGACGAACTCGACGCTGTTCATGGTCGTGCACGCGGCCCTGTCGGTGCTGCTGGCCCGGCTGTCCGGCAGCGAGGACATCGCCGTCGGCACCCCGATCGCCGGCCGCGGCGAGGCCGCCCTCGACGACATCGTCGGCATGTTCGTCGGCACCCTGGTGCTGCGCACCGAGGTCGACGAGAACGCGTCCTTCGCGGACCTGCTCGGCCGGGTACGTGAACGCGACCTCGCCGCGTTCACGCACACCGACGTGCCGTTCGAGCGGCTCGTCGAGGCGCTGAACCCGACCCGATCCGCGGCGTACCACCCGCTGTTCCAGGTGTCGCTGTGGTTCCAGAACGTCACCCGCGCCGCACTGGAACTGCCCGGACTGACGGTGGCGCCCGCCGAGTTCGAGACCGGGCTGTCCCGGTTCGACCTGCAGCTCACCGTCACCGACACCACCGACGCGCAGGGTGCTCCCGGCGACATCGACGTCGTCCTCACCTACGCGAGCGACCTGTTCGACCGGTCCACCGCGGAGGCGTTCGCGGCCCGGCTGACCGCCGTTCTCGCCGCCGTCGCCGCCGACCCGGCGGTCGCGGTCGGCGACATTGCGCTCGTGTCCGCCGACGAGCGCGCCCTGGTGCTCGACACCTGGAACGACACCGCGCACGTGGTGCCGGAGGTGGCGGCGGGCGAGGACACCCTCGCCGCGCTGTTCGACGCGCAGGTGGCCCGCACCCCGGACGCGGTCGCCCTCGCCTTCGAGGGCGAGGAGCTGACGTACGCGGAGTTCGACGCCCGCGCCAACCGGCTCGCCCGGCACCTCATCGGTCTGGGTGTCGGCCCGGAATCGTTGGTGGGCCTGTCGATTCGCCGGTCCATCGACCTGCTCGTCGGCATGTACGCGATCCTCAAGGCGGGCGGCGCGTACGTGCCGCTGGACCCGGATCACCCGGCCGAACGCAACGGCTACGTGCTCGACTCCGCGGCACCGGTCTGCGTGCTGACCACCTCCCGGGACGCCGACGCCCTGCCCGCCGACGCGCCCGCGCTGCGGATCGACGAGATCGACACCGCAGGCTACGCCGACACCCCGGTCACCGACGCGGACCGGATCGCCCCGCTGCGCCCGCAGCATCCGGCGAACCTGATCTACACCTCCGGCTCCACCGGCAGGCCGAAGGGCATCTCGGTGCCGCACGCCGGCCTGGTCAACCAGCTGCGCTGGATGCAGGACGAGTACGCGTTGACCACCGACGACGCGGTGATGCTCAAGACCCCGATGACGTTCGACGTGTCGGTGTGGGAGTTCTTCTGGACCCTGCAGACCGGCGCCCGGCTGGTCATCGCCCGCGCCGACGGGCACCGCGACCCCGAGTACCTGTCGCAGTTGATGGTCGACCAGCGCGTCACCGTCGTGCAGTTCGTGCCGTCGATGCTCGCGATGTTCGTGTCCAATTCGTCTGCGCGCATTCCGGATTCGGTGCGTGCCGTGATCGCGATTGGTGAGGCACTGCCGATCGAGACGGCGGAACGGTTCCGGGCCCTGTCGTCCGCGCCGCTGGACAACCTGTACGGCCCGGCCGAGGCGTCCCTCGCCGTCACCTACTGGCGGCACACCGCCGCCGACCAGGGCGTCGTCCCGATCGGTGTGCCGATGTGGAACACCCGCCTCTACGTGCTCGATTCGCGCCTGCAGCCGGTCCCGGTGGGCGTCGCGGGTGAGCTCTATCTGTCGGGCGTCCAGCTGGCGCGCGGCTATCAGGGCCGCGTCGACCTCACCTCGGACCGCTTCGTCGCCGACCCCTACGGCGCGGCCGGGGAGCGGATGTACCGCACCGGTGACCTCGTGCGTCACCGGCCCGATGGTGTCCTGGAGTACATCGGCCGCACCGATTTCCAGGTCAAGGTGCGCGGCAACCGGATCGAGCTCGGCGAGATCGAGGCCGCGCTGCTGTCCGCGCCGGGGGTCAGCCAGTCGGTTGTTGTGGTCCGCAGCGACGCGCACACCGGCGATCAGCTGGTCGGCTACGTGGTGCCCACCGGGGACGTCACCCTGGTCGGCGACGAGGTGGCCGCGCACGCCGCGCAGGCGCTGCCGTCGTACATGGTGCCCGCCGCGGTGATGGTGCTGGACGAGTTCCCGCTCAACGGCAGCGGCAAGCTGGACCGGAAGGCGCTGCCGGAGCCGGTGTTCGACCTCGCGGCCGCCGAATACGTCGCGCCGCGCGACCCGGTCGAGGAGGTCGTCGCGGGCGTGTTCGCCGACGTGCTCGGCGTGCCGCGGATCAGCGCGCTGGAGAGCTTCTTCGACGCGGGCGGCAACTCGCTGATCGCGACCCGGGTCGTCTCCCAGGTGAGCGCGGCGCTCGGTGTCCGCGTCGGCGTGCGGGACCTGTTCGAGGCGCCGACCGTCGCGCAGCTCGCCGCGCGGCTGGAGCTGTCCGACCGCAGGGACCGTCCGGCCCTGACCCGTCAGGACCGCGGCGCGACGGTGCCGCTGTCGCTGGCGCAGCAGCGGATGTGGTTCCTCAACCGCTACGACCCGACCTCACCGGCCTACAACCTGCCGCTGCCGGTCCGCCTCGTCGGCGACCTCGACGTCGCGGCGATGACGGCCGCGGTCGCCGACGTCATCGAGCGGCACGAGTCGCTGCGCACGATGTTCCCGGATTCGGAGTCCGGCCCGCACCAGGTGATCGTGCCCGCGGCGGGCGTGGTTCCCGACCTCACCGCGGTGGACGTGGACACGGCGGGCCTGCCCGCCGCCGTCGCCGAGGCCGCGACCCGCGGCTTCGACGTGACCGTCGAGGTGCCGCTGCATGCGCGGCTGCTTCGCGTCACCGATGGGGACGCCCGCGGCGAGCACGTGCTCGTCCTTGTCCTGCACCACATCTCGGGTGATGCGCTGTCGATGGGCCCGCTGGCCCGGGACGTGATGATTGCCTACGGCGCCCGCACCGCCGGCGAGGCGCCCGGGTGGGCGCCGCTCGACGTGCAGTACGCGGACTACGCCCTCTGGCAGCGCACCGTGCTCGGCGACGCCGCCGACACCCGGTCCGTCGCTGCCGCCCAGATCGGGTACTGGCGGCAGACCCTGGCGGGGCTGCCGGACCGCCTCGACCTGCCCACCGACCGCCCCCGCCCGCACGCCCAGTCCACCCGCGGCGCCGACCTCCGGGTCGCGCTCGGGGCGGAGCTGTATGCACAGGTCACCGGCTACGCGCGCCGCACCGGCGCGACACCGTTCATGGTGCTGCACGCCGCGTACACGACGCTGCTCGCGCAGCTGTCCGGCACCGACGACATCGCCGTCGGCACCCCGGTCGGCGGCCGCGGCGAGCGTGCCCTCGACGATCTGGTCGGCATGTTCGTCAACACCCTCGTGCTGCGCACCGTGGTGGACCGCGGCGAGAGCTTCGACGCGCTCGTCGCCCGAACCCGGACCGCGGATCTCGCGGCCTTCGAGCACGCCGAGATCCCGTTCGAGCAGCTCGTCGAGGTCCTCGACGTGCCCCGGTCGACGGCGTACTCGCCGCTGTTCCAGGTGGCGTTGGCGTTCGCGCCCGCCGCGCCGGCCCGGTTCGAGCTCGCCGGACTCGACGTCGACGCGCTGGACGTGCCGACCGGCTCGGCGAAGTACGACCTGATGCTCACCGTCGTCGAGACCGGCGAGTCGGGCGCCGACGCGGTGTTCACCTACGCCACCGACCTGTTCGACGAGTCCAGCGTCGCCCGGATCGGGGAGCAGTTGCGTCGCCTGCTCGCCGAGGCCCTCGCCGCGCCGACCACCCCGGTCGGCGACCTCGCGGTGCTGGACGCGGCGGGGACGGCCGCGCTCGTCGACCGCCGCGGCCCCGCCGCCGAGGCGCCCACGACGCTCGCCGCGATCCTCGCGGACAGCGCGGTCAGGAACGCCGACCGGACCGCGATCGAAGCCGACGGTGAGCACGTCACCTACGCGGAGCTGGCCGCGCGCGCGAATCGGCTGGCGCGGCACCTGATCCGCCTCGGCGTCGGACCGGACACCGTGGTTGCGCTGGCGCTGCCGCGGTCGATCGACGCGATGGTCGCGATCTGGGCGGTCGCCGCTGCCGGCGGCGGGTACGTCCCGATCGACCCGAAGCTGCCTGCCGACCGGATCGCCCACATGGTGACCGATTCCGGTGCGGTCGTCGGATTGACCACCGCGGCAGCGGGTTCCGAGCTGCCGGCGGACGCCCGCCCGGACGCGGGCTGGCTGGCGCTCGACTCGGAGGAGCTGGCGACCGCGGTCGCCGCCGAGTCGGCGGCGCCGCTGACCGACGCCGACCGGGCCGCCGCGCTGTCGGTGGACCACCTCGCCTACCTGATCTACACCTCCGGCACCACCGGTCTGCCCAAGGGTGTCGCGGTGCCGCACCGCGGCCTCGCATCGTTGACCGCCGACCTCGTCGAGTTCTACGGGACCACGTCCGCGTCGCGGGTGCTGCAGTTCGCGGCGATCAGCTTCGACGCGGCGGTCGGTGAGCTGCTCTCCACGTTCGGGGCGGGCGCCACGATGGTCATCGCCCCCACCGACCTGTACGGCGGCACCGAGCTGGCCGCGTTCATCCGGGACCAGCGGATCACCCTGTTCGTCGGCGCGCCGACGGCCGTGCAGACGATCGACGCCACCGGTCTCGATCTGATCGAGCGGATCGTCGTCGGTGGCGACGTCTGCCCGCCGGAGCTCGCCGCCCGCTGGGGTGGCCGACTGCGGAACGCGTACGGCCCCACCGAGGCCACGGTGATCGTCACGATCACCGACCCGCTCGGCGCGGGCGCACCGATCACGATCGGCGCGCCGATGCGCGGCGTGCACGCGCTGGTGCTCGACGCCCGGATGCGTCCGGTGCCGGTCGGCACCCCCGGCGAGCTGTACATCACCAACGCCGGCCTGGCCCGCGGCTACCACGCGCGCCGCGGCCTGACCGCGGAGCGGTTCGTCGCGAACCCGTACGGCGGGCCGGGGGAGCGGATGTACCGCACCGGTGACGTGGTGCGCTGGGATGCCGGGGCGAGCGAAGCGACGGGGAATGTCACTGTCGGCGACCTGGTGTACGTCGGCCGCTCCGACTTCCAGCTGCAGGTCCGCGGATTCCGGGTCGAGCTCGGGGAGATCGACGCCGCCCTGTCCGCGCACGAATCGGTCGCGTTCGCCGTCACCGTCGGCAGACCCGGCCCCGCAGGGGACCTGGCGCTGGTCGGCTATGTGCAGCCGGTCGCCGGGGCCCGCCTGGACGTCGACGCGCTCACCGCGTCGGTCGCGGCGACGCTGCCGCCGTACATGGTGCCGTCGGTGATCATGGTCCTCGACGAGGTGCCGCTCACCGCGCTCGGCAAGGTGGACCGGGCGGCGCTGCCCGCCCCCGAGTTCGCCGGTGCGGCCGTGTACGTCGCGCCCGCCGGGGACGTCGAGGTCGGTGTCGCCGAGGTGTTCGCGCGGATCCTGGACGCGGAGCGAGTCGGTGCGACCGACGACTTCTTCGACCTCGGCGGTAACTCGCTGATCGCGACCCGCGTTGTCGCCCAGATCAATCAGGCCCTCGGAACCGGGATCGGGGTCCGGGACCTGTTCGAGGCGCGGACCGTTGCCGAGCTCGCGGCCCGGGTGGTCCGCGGCGGCGACAGCAGCAGGCCCGCGCTGGTGCCGCAGCAGCGAAACGGTCAGCTGCCGCTCTCGCTCGCGCAGCAGCGGATGTGGTTCCTCAACCGGCTCGATCCCGCGTCCGCCGCCTACAACATCCCGCTGGCGGTGCGGTTGTCCGGCGACCTGGACGTGGCGGCACTGCACGCCGCGCTGCGCGACGTGGTCGGCAGGCAGCAGACGCTGCGCACCTCGTACCCGGACAGCGGCGACGGTGGGCACCAGCTGGTGCACGCCCTCGACGCCGTCGACCTCGACCTCGCCGTCGAGTCGGTGTCAGCCGACCGGGTGGTCGAGCGGATCACGGCCCTCGCCACCGACGGCTTCGACGTCACCACCGCGGTGCCGGTGCGGGCCGCCTTGCTCGAACTCTCGTCCGCGGAGCACGTTTTCGTGCTCGTCCTGCATCACATCGCCGCCGACGGCGTCTCCCTGACGCCGCTGGTGACCGACCTGATGACCGCGTACGCGGCCCGCATCGGCGGGCAGGAGCCGCAGTGGACGCCGCTGCCGGTGCAGTACGCGGACTACGCGATCTGGCAGCGGGAGCTGCTCGGCGACCCCGAGGATCCCCGGTCCAGGGCGGCCGCGCAGCTCGGCTACTGGACGTCGGCCCTTGCCGGGCTGCCGGATCAGCTGGACCTGCCGACCGATCGGCCGCGGCCCGCCCGCGCGTCGATGCGCGGCGGCCGCGTCGAGTTCACGATCGACGCCGAGGTGCACCGCGCGGTCGCCGAGATCGCCCGCGCGCAGGGCGCGACCGTGTTCATGGTCATGCACGCCACCCTCGCGGTGCTGCTGGCTCGGCTGAGCACCAGCACCGACATCGCGATCGGCACCGCCATCGCCGGCCGCGGCGAGCCGGAGCTGGACGGGCTCGTCGGCATGTTCGTCAACACCCTGGTGCTGCGCACCCGGGTCGAGCCGGAAACCGACTTCGCGACCCTGCTCGAGCACACCCGCACCGCCGACCTCGGGGCGTTCGCGCACACCGAGCTGCCTTTCGAACGGCTCGTCGATGCAATCAGCCCGTCCCGGTCCCAGTCGCACCACCCGCTGTTCCAGGTGGCGATCGACTTCCAGGATGCGGGAGAGGCGCGGCTGGAGCTGCCCGGTCTGACGATCACCCCGGAGCCGATCACCGCCGGTGTCGCCAAGTTCGACCTGCAGCTGTCCCTTGCGGAGCAGGTGGACGCCGACGGCCGCCCGGACGGCATGCGCGCCGGCTTCGACTACGCCACCGATCTGTTCGACGCCGCGACGGTCCGCACCTTCGCGGACCGGTTGGTGCGGATCCTGTCCACCGTCGTCGTCGACCCGACCATCCCGGTCGGGGACGTGCCGATCCTCGACCCCAGTGAGGAGGACCGCCTCGCCGGGGTCGCGGGGCCTGCGGGGCTGCCGCACCGCACCCTGCCGCAGATCCTCGCCGACGCCGTCGCCGCCGACCCGGCCCTGGTCGCCGTCGACGCGGGCGCGCTCCGGATCGACTACCGTGAGCTCGACGCCCGCTCCAACCGTCTCGCCCGCGTCCTGATGGACCGGGGCGTGCGCGCTGGCTCGTTCGTCGCGGTCGCGATGCCGCGCTCGGTCGACACCGTCACCGCGGTCTGGGCGATCGCCAAGACGGGCGCCGCGTTCCTGCCCGTCGACCCGAACTACCCGGCCGACCGCATCGCGCACATGCTCACCGATTCCGGTGTCGCCGTTGGTATCACGACGTCCCCGCACCGGGACGCGCTGTCCGGGCAGGTGGACTGGCTGGTCCTCGACGAGGCCGCCGACACGATCGAGGCCGCCTCCGACGACACGGTGGAGCCGGCCCGCCCGGTGCTGGTGGACGACGCCGCGTACGTCATCTACACCTCCGGATCGACCGGCCTGCCGAAGGGCGTCGTGGTCACCCACCGCGGCCTCGCCGACCTGGTCGCCGAGCAGCGCGCGCACATGCTGATCGAACCGGGTTCGCGCACACTGCAGTTCGCGTCGCCGAGCTTCGACGCGTCGGTGTTCGAAATGATGATGGCGTTCGGCAGCGGATCGACGCTGGTGATCGCCCCCGCCGACCTGTTCGGCGGCGTCGAGCTGTCCGAGTTCCTCCGCGGCCGTGGGGTGACCCATGCCTGCATCACCCCGGCCGCGCTCGCCGCGGCGGACCCGACGGGCCTCGACGCGCTGCGGGTTCTCGCGGTCGCCGGCGACGCGTGCCCGCCGGAGCTGGTGGCCCGATGGGCACCGGGCCGGACGATGCTCAACCTGTACGGACCCACCGAGGCCACCGTGTGGTCGACCGTGTCGGCGCCGCTGCAGGCGGGCGAGCCGATCACGATCGGCGCCCCCACCCGCGGGGTCCGCGTCGCCGTCCTCGACGGCAGGCTGCGGCCCGCCCCGGTCGGTGTCGCGGGTGAGCTGTACCTGTCGGGCCCCGCGCTGGCCCGCGGCTACCACGCCCGCGGTCCGCTCACCGCGGAACGCTTCGTGGCCAACCCGTTCGGTGCCCCGGGCTCGCGGATGTACCGCACCGGCGACGTGGTCCGCTGGACCTCCGGCGGCACCCTTGAGTACGTCGGCCGCTCCGACTTCCAGGTGAAGGTGCGCGGTTTCCGCATCGAACTCGGCGAGATCAGCGGCGCCCTGGCGTGCCACGACAGCGTCGGTTTCGTCACCACCGAGGGCGTCACCGCGCCCGACGGCGGCACCGTGCTGGTGAGCTATGTGCTCCCGGCCGCGGGCCGCGTCGTCGAGGAGGAGACGCTGCGCGCGTTCGCGGCGGAGTTCCTGCCCGCCTACATGGTTCCGTCGCACGTCGTCGCCCTCGACGAGGTGCCGCTGACGCCCGCGGGCAAGCTGGACCGGCGGGCGCTGCCGAAGCCCGAGTTCGTCACCCCGGCCGCCGACTACGTGGCGCCGCGGTCGCTGACCGAGGAGCTGATCGCGGGGATCTACGCCGAGGTGCTCGGCGCGGAACGGGTCGGCGTGCTGGACAGCTTCTTCGACCTCGGCGGCAACTCGCTGTCCGCGACCAAGGTGACCGCCCGGGTCAGCGCCGCGCTCGGTGTGCGGGTCGGCGTCCGGGAGCTGTTCGACGCCCCGTCCGTCGCGGAACTCGCTGCCCGGGTGGAGCATTCATCTGCAGATACCGCGCGGGCCCTGGTCGCCGGGCCGCGGCCGGAGCGGATCCCGCTCTCCCTCGCGCAGCGTCGGATGTGGTTCCTCAACCAGTTCGACACCGACTCGGCCGCCTACAACGTGCCGATGGCCGTCCGGCTGTCCGGTGACCTCGATGTCGCCGCGCTCGAGCGGGCCGTCGCGGACGTGCTGGCCCGGCACGAGGTGCTGCGGACCGTGTACCCGGGGGCCGCGGACGGCCCGTACCAGCAGATCCTGCCGGTCGGCGAGCTCGCGGTGTCGCTGGCGCCGGTGCACGTGACCGAGGCCGAGGTCGTCGGCCGCGCGGTCGAGTTGGTCTCCGCCGGCTTCGACGTCACCGCCGCGCCGCCGGTGCGGATCACGCTGCTCGAGGTCTCGCCGACCGAGCGGGTGCTCGTCGTGGTGATGCACCACATCGCCTCGGACGGTGCGTCGGTGGCGCCGCTGGCCCGCGACATCATGGTCGCCTACGGGGCCCGCTCGCACGGCGCCGCGCCGCAGTGGAGTCCGCTGTCGGTGCAGTACGCCGACTACGCGCTCTGGCAGCACGAGACCCTCGGATCGCTGGACGATCCGGAGTCGCTGGTGAGCAGCCAGAGCGCCTACTGGCGCGGACAGCTCGCCGGGCTGCCCGAGGTGCTGGACCTGCCGATGGACCGGCCGCGCCCCGCGGTGCAGTCCACGGCGGGCGCGAACGTCGAGTTCGTCATCGACGCCGCCACCCACGCCCGACTGCTCGAGCTCGCGCGCTCGCGCGGCACGAGCCTGTTCATGGTGCTGCACTCCGCATTCGCGGTGCTGCTCTCGCGCCTGGGCCGGGAGACCGACATCGCGATCGGCACCCCGGTCGCCGGTCGCGGCGAGCAGGCCCTCGACGACCTCGTCGGCATGTTCGTCAACACCCTGGTGCTGCGCACCGAGGTCGCCCCGGACGCCTCGTTCGCGGCCCTCGTCGACGCCGCCCGCGAGAGCGACCTGGCCGCGTTCACGCACGCGGACATGCCGTTCGAGCAGCTGGTCGAGGCGCTCGCGCCGGCCCGCTCCACCGCGATCACGCCGCTGTTCCAGGTGATGTTCACCATGCAGAACAACGCGCAGGCGAGCTTCGAGCTGCCCGGCCTCACCGTCAGCGGCCTGACCTCCGACTTCGACGTCGCGAAGTTCGACCTGCAGCTGACCGTGACGGACGCGACGACGGCCGCCGGTGAGCCCGCGGACCTGGCCGCCTCGTTCACCTACGCCACGGCGCTGTTCGACGAGGAGACGGTGCACGGGTTCGTCCGCCGCTTCACTGCGGTCCTCGATGCCGCCCTCGCGGATCCGACGCATCCCGTCGGCGACATGGATCTGCTCGATCCGGTCGAGCGCGCCCAGGTGCTGACCGGCTGGGTGGAGCCCGGCGTCGAGGTGCCTGCGGGCACGCTGGCGGATGCGTTCGCGGTGCAGGCTGCCGCGTGGGCGGACCGGTCCGCGGTTGTCGCCGACGGCGGTCGGCTCACGTACGCGGAGCTGGCCGACCGGGTGAACAGGCTCGCGCGGGTGCTCATCGCCGAGGGTGTCGGCCCGGAGTCGATGGTGGCGGTGGCGATGCCGCGGACCACGGATCTGGTGGTGGCGCTGCTCGCGGTGGTCACGGCGGGCGGCGGCTACGTCCCGGTAGATGTCACCTACCCGCAGGACCGGTTGGCGTACATGCTGGCCGACTCCGAGCCTGTGGTGGTGCTGTCCAGTGTCGCCGATGTGGAGTCGTTGCCGGACAACGATGTTCGTTCGTTGCTGTTGGATTCGCCGGAGTTGGCGGAGCGCCTGGGCGCGATGTCGCCTGCGCCGGTGACGGACGAGGACCGGTTGTCGGTGCTGTCGCCGCAGCATCCGGCGTATGTGATCTACACGTCCGGGTCCACGGGTCGCCCGAAGGGTGTCGTGGTGCCGCATGTGGACGTGTTGACGTTGATGGCGAACACGCAGCTCAAGTTCGGGTTCGACGAGTCGGATGTGTGGACCATGTTCCACAGCTATGCGTTCGATTTCTCGGTGTGGGAGCTGTGGGGTCCGCTGCTGTTCGGTGGCGAGTTGGTGATCGTGGATTACCTGACGTCGCGGTCGCCGGAGGAGTTCCTCGACCTGTTGCGGCGGGAGCGGGTGACGGTGTTGAACCAGACGCCGTCGGCGTTCTACCAGCTCGCGGAGGCCGATCGACTCGCGAGCGAAGCCCGAGGGGACAGTTCTGTCTCGGATCTGGCGTTGCGGTATGTGATCTTCGGTGGTGAGGCCCTGGACCTGGGGCAGCTGGACCGCTGGTACGCGCGGCACGGCGAGGATTCGCCACGTCTGGTGAACATGTACGGCATCACCGAGACGACGGTGCACGTGTCGTTCCTGTCGCTGGATCGGGCGTTCGCCGCGGAGTCGAAGGCCTCCGTCATCGGTCGTGGTCTGCCGGGCATGGGTGTGTATGTGCTCGATACGCGTCTGCAGCCAGCGCCGGTGGGTGTGGTCGGTGAGATGTACGTGCACGGTGGTCAGTTGGCCCGTGGGTACCTCGGGCGGCCGGATCTGACGTCGGATCGGTTCGTGGCGAACCCCTTTGGGGCTGCGGGGGAGCGAATGTACCGCTCGGGTGACCTGGCGCGGTGGAATGCGGACGGTCAGCTGGAGTACCTGGGTCGTAGTGATTTCCAGGTGCAGTTGCGTGGTTTCCGGATCGAGCTCGGTGAGATCGAGTCGGCGTTGCTGCGGTTCGAGGGTGTGGCGGCGTCGGCGGTGTTGGTGCGGTCGGACGAGCACACCGGTGACCGGCTGGTGGGGTATGTGGTGCCCGAGGCCGGCGTCACCGTGGACGTCGAAGAGCTGTTGAGCTTTGTCGGCGAGTTCCTCGCGGCGTACATGGTGCCGTCGACGGTGATGGTGCTCGATGAGTTCCCGCTGACCGCGAACGGCAAGCTGGACCGCCGGGCGCTGCCCGCGCCCGACTTCTCCTCGCGCACCAAGGAATTCCGGGCACCGACCACCGAGGTCGAGCAGATCCTGTGCGACCTCGTCGCCGAACTGCTCGGTGTCGCGGCCGTCGGCATCGACGACTCGTTCTTCGCCCTCGGCGGCGACAGCATCGTCTCGATCCAGCTCGTCGCCCGCGCCAAGTCCGCCGGGATCGTGCTCACGCCGCGAGATGTGTTCGAGCGCAAGACGATCGCCGCGCTCGCCGAGGTTGCCACCGTCGGCGGGGAGATCGTCACCCTCGACGAGCTCCCCGGCGGCGGCGTCGGGGACATCGACGTCACCCCGATCATGCAGTGGATGCTGACGCAGGGCGAGTACGGCAACTTCTCCCAGGCCGTGATGCTCACCCTGCCCGCCGAGGTCGACGCGGACCGGCTCGCGGCCACCGTCGCCGCGGTCGTCGACCGGCACGACATGCTGCGGGCACGATTCGTCGTCACCGACGGCGCATCGCTGACGGCCCAGCCGGAGGGCGCAGTGCCGTCCGAGGCCATCGTGCACCGGGTCCCGTTCACCGCCGAGCATGGCACGGACGAGTTCAAGGCGTTGGCGCGGGCGGAAATGGAAGCCGCTGCTTCCCGCCTCGACCTCGGTGCCGGCATCGCCCTGCAGGTGGTGTGGTTCGATCCCGAGCCGCGCGAGGCCGGGGTCGCGGACACCCGCACCGGCCGCCTGCTGGTGCTCGCGCACCACCTCGTGGTCGACGGCGTCTCGTGGCGCATCATCGTGCCCGATCTCGCCGTGGCCTGGGCGCAGCTCGGCGAAGGCGGCCGCGCGGACCTCCCACCCGTCGGGACGTCGTTCCGGCGCTGGGCGCGCAGCCTGACCGAGGCCGCACACGACGAGACCCGCACCGCGGAGATCGCGCTCTGGCAGGAGATCCTCGACGGACCCGATCCGTTGCTCGGCACCCGGCTGCTCGATCCGGCGGTGGATCACGTCTCGACCGTCCAGTCGCTCGAGGTCAACGTTCCCGCGCCGGTCACCAATGCCGTCCTGACCTCGGTTCCGGGCGCGATCAACGGCAGCACGAACGACGGACTGATGACCGCCCTCGCGCTGGCCCTGGTCGCCTGGCGCACCCGCCGCGGTGTCGCCGATAGCACCACCCTGGTCAGTCTCGAAGGCCACGGACGCGAGGAAGAACTGGTACCGGGCGCCGACATCGCCCGCACCGTCGGCTGGTTCACCAGCCAGTTCCCGGTCCGCCTCGACCTGACCGGCATCGACATCGACGACGCACTGCGCGGCGGTGATGCGGCGGGCGTGGCCCTCAAGCGGGTCAAGGAGCAGCTGCTCGCGATCCCCGACCACGGTGTCGGATTCGGCCTGTTGCGGCACCTCAACGCGGAGGCGAAGGCGGAGTTCGGTCCGCTCCCCGCGCCGCAGGTGAGTTTCAACTACCTCGGTCGTGGGGGTGCGACGCCGACGGACCTCGATCCGTCCATCGGCTGGCTGCCCGACGGCGCATCCGGCAGCCTCGGCGGCGTCCGGGACGACCGGATGCTCGCCGCCGCGGTCCTCGACATCAACGCGGCCGCCGGGAACGGGCCGGCCGGGCTGGAGCTCAACGCCACCTGGTCGTACGCATCGGAGATTCTCGATGCCGACACGGTCCGTGAGATCGCCGACCTCTGGTCCGAGGCGCTCGCCGGTCTCGCCGCCTATGCGGAACGTCCGGGGGCCGGTGGGTTGACCCCGTCCGACCTGCCGTTGGTGCCGCTGAACCAGGCGGGCATCGACACCATCGAGGGGGCCTACCCGCAGCTCTCCGATGTCTGGTCGCTGTCCCCGCTCCAGGAGGGTCTGCTCTTCCACGCCGAGTTGGCCGGTCAGACGGCCGACGCCTACATGGTCCAGATGGTGATCGACCTCGCCGGGGTGGTCGACGTCGAGCGACTGCGCGCCGCCGCCGTGGCGCTGGTGCATCGGCACCCGGTGCTGCGGACCGCATTCACCGGCCAGGCGGGCACACCGGTGCAGGTGCTGCTGTCCGAGGTGGACGTCCCCTGGACCTACACCGACCTCCGGTCCGGCGCGAGCGCGGACGAGGCCGCCCGGTTCGAGCAGTTGCTGGCCGCCGACCGCGCCGAGCCGTTCGACATGGCGCACCCGCCGCTGATCCGCTTCTGCCTGGTGCGTGTGGATGAGTCGTCCTACCGGCTCGTCGTCACCAACCACCACATCATTCTCGACGGGTGGTCGATGCCGCTGCTCGTCCAGGACCTCATGGTGCTGTACGTGCTGCGCGGGCAGACCGAGGGTCTGCCGCGCGTCCGCTCCTACCGGGACTTCCTCGAATGGCTGTCCGCGCAGGATCGGCAGCAGTCGATCGCGGCGTGGACGCAGGCCCTCGCCGGCGTCGACGAACCGACCCAGCTCAAGCCGGTCACCGGCCTGGGCGAGGACACGATCGACTGGTCCGAGGTCATCGTCGCCGCCGACGAGAACCTGACCGGACGGTTGATGTCGAACGGCCGGGCCAGCGGCGTCACGCTGAACACGATGGTGCAGGCCGCGTGGGCGATCGTGCTCGCGTCGGCAACCTCCCGGGACGACGTGGTGTTCGGCGCGACGGTGTCGGGTCGGCCCCCGCAGCTCGGCGACATCGAGAAGATGGTCGGCCTGTTCATCAACACGCTGCCGGTCCGCGTCGCGCTGGATGCGAACGAATCGCTCGCCGCGTTCCTCGATCGACTGCAGCGTGAGCAGTCCCGGCTCCTCGACCACCACTATGTCGGGCTGTCCGAGATCCAGGCCCACGTCGGTCGCGGCGCGTCGTTCGACACGCTCACCGTCTTCGAGTCGTTCCCCGTCGACAAGGAGGCGATGGCCAACGCCTCGTCCCTCGACGGCATGCAGGTCGTGGGCTTCGAGGGCATCGACGCCACCCACTACCCGCTCACGCTCATCGCGATGGCGGACAACCAGCTGCACCTGAAGGTCAAGTACCTCACCAACCTCTTCCCCGAGGTCGAGGTGCGGACCCTGCTCGATCGGATGCTGCGGGTGCTCACCGCGTTCGTGGAGACCCCCGAGCTTCGGGTCGCCGCGGTGGACGTGCTCGACGAGCCTGAGCGCGCTCGGGTGCTCACCGAATGGGTCGAGCCGGGTGTCGCGGTGCCCGCGGGCACCCTCGCCGACGCGTTCGCGGTGCAGGCCGGTTTGTTTGCGGATCGGGTCGCTGTTGTCGCGGACGGGGGTCGGCTCACGTATGGCGAGCTGGCGGAGCGGGTCAACCGTCTGGCTCGGGTGCTGATCGCCGAGGGTGTCGGTCCGGAGTCGATGGTGGCGGTGGCGATGCCGCGGACCACGGATCTGGTGGTGGCGCTGCTCGCGGTGGTGACCGCGGGCGGCGGGTACGTGCCGGTGGACGTCACGTATCCGCAGGACCGTCTCGCATACATGCTGGCCGACGCAAAGCCCGTCGTCCTGCTGTCGACCGCGGCCGACGTGGAATCGTTGCCGGACAACGATGTTCCGCAGCTGCTGCTCGATTCGCCGGAGCTGGCGGCGCGGCTGGCCGCGGTGTCCGCGGCGTCGGTCACCGACGCCGACCGCGCGGCAGCGCTGTCGCCGCAGCACCCCGCCTACGTGATCTACACGTCCGGGTCCACCGGCCGCCCCAAGGGTGTCGTGGTGCCGCACGTGGACGTGCTGACCCTGATGGCGAACACGCAGCTCAAGTTCGGGTTCGACGAGACCGACGTGTGGACGATGTTCCACAGCTACGCCTTCGACTTCTCGGTGTGGGAGCTGTGGGGTCCGCTGCTGTTCGGTGGCGAACTCGTGATCGTCGACTACCTGACGTCGCGGTCGCCGGAGGAGTTCCTCGACCTGCTGCGGCGTGAGCGGGTGACGGTGCTGAACCAGACGCCGTCCGCGTTCTACCAGCTCGCGGAGGCCGACCGAACCTCCGTCGATGTCTCAGGGGACAGCTCTGTCTCCGATCTGGCGTTGCGGTACGTGATCTTCGGCGGCGAGGCCCTCGACCTCGGCCAGCTGGAACGCTGGTACGAGCGGCACGACGACGGGGCGAGCGAAGCGACGGGGGATGTCGCTGCCGGTCCGCGTCTGGTGAACATGTACGGCATCACCGAGACGACGGTGCACGTGTCGTTCCTGTCTTTGGACCGGGCGTTCGCCGCGGAGTCCAAGGCCTCCGTCATCGGCCGCGGCCTGCCCGGCATGGGTGTGTACGTCCTCGATACCCGTCTGCAGCCGGCGCCGGTCGGCGTGGTCGGTGAGATGTATGTGCACGGTGGGCAGTTGGCTCGCGGGTACCTGGGGCGGCCGGATCTGACGTCGGATCGGTTCGTGGCCAACCCCTTCGGAGCAGCCGGCGAGCGCATGTATCGCTCGGGTGACCTGGCGCGCTGGAATGCCGACGGTCAGCTGGAGTACCTGGGGCGCAGCGACTTCCAGGTGCAGCTGCGTGGCTTCCGGATCGAGCTCGGCGAGATCGAGTCGGCGCTGCTGCGCTTCGAGGGTGTCGCCGCGTCGGCGGTGCTGGTGCGCTCGGATGAGCACACCGGTGACCGGCTGGTCGGGTACGTGGTGCCCGAGGCGGGTGCCACCGTCGACACCGACGCGGCGCTCGCCTTCATCGGCGAATTCCTTGCCGCGTACATGGTGCCGTCCGCGCTGATGGTCCTCGACGAGTTCCCGCTCACCGCGAACGGCAAGCTGGACCGCCGGGCCCTGCCCGCGCCGGACTTCCTCGCGGCGGCAACCGAATACGTCGCCCCGCGGGACGCCGTCGAGGAGGCGATCGCCGCGGTCTACGCCGAGGTGCTCGGCGCCGACCGGGTCGGCATCCACGACTCCTTCTTCGACCTCGGCGGCAACTCGCTGGTCGCGACCCGCGTCGTCGCCCGCGTCAACGCGGCCCTCGACGCCCGCATTGGTGTGCGGGACCTGTTCGAGGCACCCACCGTCGCCGAGTTGGCGCAGCGGTTCGAGCACGCCGGTGCGGCCGGTGCGGCGCGCCCCGCCCTGACCGCGGCGCCGCGACCGGAGCTGGTGCCGCTGTCGCTGGCGCAGCAGCGGATGTGGTTCCTGAGCCGGTTCGACCCGGACTCCGCGGCCTACAACATTCCGATGGCGATCCGGCTGTCCGGTGACCTCGACACCGCGGCCCTCGCGGCGGCGGTCGCGGACGTCCTGGCCCGGCACGAGTCACTGCGGACCGTGTTCCCCGACTCCGTCGACGGCCCGCGCCAGGTGGTCCTCCCTGCCGCCGACGTCGAGTTCGACCTGACGCCGACCCCGGTTGGCCAGGACGAGCTGCTGCCGACCGTCGCTGGCCTGCTGTCCACCGGTTTCGACGTCACCGCGGCCCCGCCGGTGCGGGCCCGTCTGCTGACCGTGACCGAGACCGAACACGTCCTGGTGATGGTGGTGCACCACATCAGTGCCGACGGCATGTCGATGGCGCCGCTCGCCCGCGACGTCATGATCGCCTACACCGCGCGGGCGAACGGGGAAGCACCGCAGTGGCTTCCGCTGCCGGTTCAGTACGCCGACTTCGCGATCTGGCAGCGCGCCCTGCTCGGCGACGAGGCCGATCCGCAGTCCCTCGCCGCCGGACAGATCGACTACTGGACCACCACGCTCGCTGGCCTGCCGGACGCGCTGGACCTGCCCACCGACCGGCCCCGCCCGGCGGAGCAGTCGATGCGCGGCGGCCGGCACCTGTTCGCGATCGGCGAGGACACCCGACAGTCCGTGCACCGGCTCGCCGCCGCGCACGGGGCGACCCCGTTCATGGTGCTGCATGCCGCGCTCGCGGTGCTGCTCGCGCGGCTGACCCGCGAGTCCGACATCGCGATCGGCACCCCGATCGGCGGCCGCGGCGATGCGGCCCTCGACGACCTGGTCGGCATGTTCGTGAACACGATCGTGCTGCGCACCCAGATCGACGGCGACGAGACCTTCGCGGACCTGCTCGGCCGGGTCCGGCACTCGGACCTCGGTGCGTTCGGCAACACCGACATTCCGTTCGAGCGTCTTGTCGACGTACTCAACCCGGTTCGGTCGACGGCTCATTCGCCGCTGTTCCAGGTGTCGCTGTCGCTGCAGAACCAGCAGCGGGCCGAGTTCGAACTGCCCGGCCTGACCGTCAGCGCCCTCGACCCGGGCACCGAGGTCACCCAGTTCGATCTGGGGCTGACCCTCGGCGATGCGGTCACCGACACCGGCGACCCGGACGGCATGTACGCGTACTTCACCTACGCGGCCGACCTGTTCGACGAGGCCACGGTCGCGAGGTTCGCGCAGTGGTACACCCGCGTGTTGAGCACCCTGACCACCGAGCCGGGGACCGCCGTCGGCGACGTCTCGATGATGGAATCGGCCGAAGCGGACCGGGTGTCCGCGTTGGCGCGGGCCGCCGCGGCCGCGCGCCCGGCCGAGTCGCTCCCCGCCGCCGTCCTTCGCCGCATCGGCGAGCATCCGGGCGTCCCCGCCGTCGTGGCAGGCGACTCGGTGCTCACCTACGCCGAACTCGGTGCCCGTGCCGCCGCCCTCGCGTCCGACCTGGTCGACAACGGCGTCGGTGCCGATGACGTGGTCGCGCTCGCGCTGCCGCGCTCGACGGACTGGGTGATCGGCATGGTTGCCGCCTGGTCGGTTGGCGCGGCCTACGTGCCCGTCGATCCGGCGTGGCCGCTCGACCGGGTTGCTGGCCTGCTGACCGATATCGGTGCGGCGGCCGTGGTCGCCGCTGACGACTGGGCACCCGGCCTGTCGCTCGACCGTCCGGTCCTGACACCGGCATCGCGCGCTACCGCCACCCCGGCTCCGTTGTCGGATCCCTGGCGGGGCGCCGAGGCCGGTGCCCGCGTCGGCTACGTGATCTCGACGTCCGGGTCGACCGGACGCCCGAAGCCGACCGTGGTGCCGATGGCGGGCATCGAGAACACGGTCCGCTGGTACGCCGACGAGCTCGCACTGACGGTGGGCGAGGGAGTCCTGATCGCGTCGGCACCGACCTTCGACCTCACCCAGAAGAACGTGTGGGCGACGCTCGCCTCGGCGGGCACCGTTCACCTGGTGTCGGATCGCTTCGACCCGCAGGAGATCCTCGCGGCGGTGGCGTCCGGTGCGCGTGTCGCGAACATGTCGCCGTCCGCATTTGAGGCGGTCGTGGATGCCGACGTCAACGGGGTGCTGTCGTCGCTGCGGGTCGTGTTCCTCGGCGGTGAGGCGCTGCGCCCCGCCCCGTTCGCCGCGCTCACCGCGGCGGGTGTGCGGATCGTCAACAGCTACGGCCCGACCGAGGCGTCCGACGTCGTGTCGTACCGCGCGGTGTCGGCGTCCGACGGCGTGACCACGCCGATCGGCACGCCGATCCCGGGCATCGAGCTCCGTGTCCTCGACGACCGACTGCGGCCGGTCCCGATGGGGATCACGGGTGAGCTCTACGTGGCGGGCGTCGGTGTTGGTCGCGGCTACGGCGCCATGCTCGGCCAGACCGCGGCGAGTTTCGTCGCGAACCCGTTCTCGGACGGTGGTTCTCGGATGTACCGCACCGGCGACCTGGTGCGGTATAACGCGGCCGGGGAACTCGTCTACGTCGGCCGCTCCGACTTCCAGGTCAAGCTGCGCGGCCAGCGGATCGAGCTCGGCGAGATCGAGGCGGCGCTGCTGGCGCATCCGGCGGTCGAACAGACCGTCGTCGTGCTGCACAGCGACCCGCACACCGGCGACCAGCTGGTGGCGTACATGGTCGGCGCGGCAGCGGCCGCCGAGCTGAAGGCGTTCCTCGCGGAGCGGCTGCCGAGTTACATGGTCCCGGCCGCCTTCGTCGCCCTCGACGAGATGCCGCTCAACGCGAGCGGCAAGCTGGACCGCCGCGCCCTGCCCGCTCCGCACATCGAGGTGGATCAGGCCGCGTACGTCGCGCCCCGCGGGCCCGTCGAGGAGATCGTCGCCGCGGTGTTCGCGGAGGTCGTCGGCCTCGACCGGGTCGGCGCCACCGACAGCTTCTTCGAGCTCGGCGGCAACTCGCTGGTCGCGACCCGGGTGATCGCCCGCGTCAACGCCGCCCTCGGCAGCAGCCTCGCGGTGCGGGCCCTGTTCGACGCGCCGACCGTCGCCGGTCTCGCGCAGCAGGTCGAACGCGCGGGCACCGGACGCACCCGGCCTGCCCTCGCGCCGCGGCCGCGCCCGGAGCGCATCCCGCTCTCGCTCGCGCAGCAGCGGATGTGGTTCCTCAACCGGTTCGACACCGACTCCGCCGCGTACAACATCCCGTTGGCGGTCCGGCTGTCCGGCGAGCTCGACACGGCGGCGATGGCCGCCGCGGTCCGCGACGTCGTCGCCCGGCACGAGTCGATCCGCACCGTGTTCCCGGACTCCGCGGACGGCCCGCACCAGGTGATCCTCGCCGTCGACGAGGTGCTCGGCGACCTGACCCCGGTCGACGTCACCGCCGACGAGATCGCCGCCGCGGTCAGCGCATTCGCGCTCACCCCGTTCGACGTGACCGCGCAGCCGCCGGTCCGGGTCGCCCTGTACCGGGTGGCCGCCGACGAGCACATCCTCGCGTTCGTGGTGCACCACATCTCCGGTGACGGCTCGTCGACGGCGCCGCTGGCCCGCGACATCATGGTCGCCTACCTGGCCCGCACCGCGGGCGAGGCGCCCGGCTGGGCGCCGCTCGAGGTGCAGTACGCCGACTACACCCTGTGGCAGCGCGACCTCCTCGGAGCCGAGGACGATCCGGCCTCCCTCGCCGCCGAGCAGGTCGGCTACTGGACCGGCGTCCTCGCCGACCTGCCCGAGGTGCTGGCCCTGCCGACCGACCGGCCCCGCCCGGCCGACCGCACCCAGCAGGGCGCGCGCGTCGAGTTCCCGATCGCCGCCGCCACCCACGAGCGGCTGCGGGCGATCGCCACCGCGGGCGGCGCGACGCTGTTCATGGTCGTGCACTCCGCGCTCGCGGTGCTGCTGGCCCGGCTGTCCGGGACCTCCGACATCGCGGTCGGTACCCCGATCGCCGGCCGCGGCGAACGCGCCCTCGACGACCTCGTCGGCATGTTCGTCAACACCCTGGTGCTGCGCACCGAGGTGGACGCCGCGCAGGACTTCACCGCCCTGCTCGAGCAGGCCCGCGAGGTCGACCTCGGCGCGTTCGGGCACGCCGACCTGCCGTTCGAGCGGCTCGTCGACGTCCTCGACCCGGCCCGCTCCACCTCCCACTCGCCGCTGTTCCAGGTGGTGCTGTCCACCGACGACGTCGGCGAGGAGCGGTTCGAGCTGCCCGGCCTGACCGTCAGCGGCGTCGCCGACGACACCCACGTCGAGAAGTTCGACCTGGAACTGTCGTACGCGGAGCGGCTCGACGCGCAGGGCCGCGCCGAGGGCATGTCCCTCACGTTCGGCTACGCCACCGACATCTTCGACGCAGCGACGGTGGAGCGGTTCGCGGCCCGGATGACCCGGATCCTCGACGCGATCGCCGCCGACCCGGCGGCGCCGATCGGGGACATCGAGATCCTCGACGACGCCGAGACCGCGGCCCTGGCCCCGGTCCGCGGCGGCGCCGGTGCCGCGCCCCGCACCCTGCCGGAGCTGCTTGCGGCGGCCGCCGCGCTCGACCCGGCCGCCACCGCCCTGGTCTCCGGCGAGGTCGCGGTGAGCTACCGGGACCTCGACGAGCGGTCCACCCGGCTCGCCCGGATCCTCGTCGACCGCGGGGTCGGGCCGGAGAGCTTCGTCGCCCTCGGCCTGCCCCGGTCCGTCGAGTCGGTCACCGCGATGTGGGCGGTGACCAAGTCCGGTGCCGCCTTCCTGCCGGTCGACCCGGAGTACCCGGCCGACCGGATCGCGCACATGCTCGGCGACTCCGGCGCCCCGATCGGCATCACCGTGCGCGCGCACCGCGACGCGTTCGGTGACTCCATCGACTGGCTCGTCCTCGACGACGCGGACCTCACCGCCGGCTGGGACCGCGCCTCGTCCGCGCCGATCACCGACGCGGACCGGACCGCGCCGCTGCACCCCACGCACCCGGCGTACCTGATCTACACCTCCGGGTCGACGGGTCTGCCGAAGGGCGTCGCCGTCACCCACACCGGACTCGACAATTTCGCGGCCGAGATGCGGGACCGGTGCGCGGTCACGCCGTCGTCGCGGGTGGCGCACGTGATCACCCCGAGCTTCGACGCGTCGGTGCTCGAGTACCTGATGGTGTTCGGCTCGGCTGCCACGTTCGTGATCGCGCCGCCGACCGTGTTCGGTGGTGCCGAACTCGCGCAGCTGCTGCGGGACGAGCAGGTCACCCACATGTTCATCACCCCGGCGGCCCTCGCCTCGGTGGACGAGC
Organism: Rhodococcus sp. NPDC054953; assembly: GCF_053609225.1. NCBI lineage: Bacteria > Bacillati > Actinomycetota > Actinomycetes > Mycobacteriales > Nocardiaceae > Rhodococcus > Rhodococcus sp. NPDC054953. Next base: position 72,609 of record NZ_JBSGXD010000020.1, read on the forward strand.
AGGGCCTCGACCGGCTCGAGTGGGTCGGTGTCGGCGGCGACGCCTGCCCGCCCGAACTGGCCGACCGCTGGGCACCCGGCCGGGTGATGTTCAACATGTACGGCCCCACCGAGGCCACGATCTGCGTGACCATTGACGGTCCGCTGGCCGCGGGCGAGCCGATCACGATCGGCGGACCCAACCGGGGCGTTGCCGCCCTCGTCCTCGACGGCAGGCTGCGTCCGGTGCCCGCCGGTGTCCCCGGCGAGCTGTACGTCGCCGGGGCCGCGCTGGCCCGCGGCTACCACGCGCGGGCCGGGCAGACGTCGGACCGCTTCGTGGCCAACCCGTTCGGGGAGCCCGGCGACCGGATGTACCGGACCGGTGACGTGGTGCGCTGGGTCGGGCAGCCGTCCGACCCGAAGCTGGAGTACCTGGGCCGCTCCGACCACCAGGTCAAGATCCGCGGCTACCGCATCGAACTCGGCGAGATCAACGCGGCACTCGTCTCGCACCGGGGCATCGACTTCGCGCACACCGTCGGTCACGTCGGCGAGTCCGGCGACACCCACCTGGTGTCGTACGTGCTCGCCGCGGCCAACACCGCGGTGCGCGCCGAGGACCTCACCGCGCACGCGGGCGCGACGCTGCCCGCGTACATGGTGCCGTCGGCGATCGTGGTGCTCGACGCGCTGCCGCTGACCCCGGCGGGCAAGCTCGACACCCGCGCGCTGCCCGCACCCGAGATCGTCACCGTCACCGGCGGATACGTGCCGCCGCGGACCGCGACCGAGGAGATCGTCGCGGGGGTGTTCGCCGAGGTGCTCGGCGTCGCCCGCGTCGGGTCCACGGACAGCTTCTTCGACCTCGGCGGCAACTCGTTGTCGGCGACGCGGGTCACCGCCCGGGTCGGTGCGGTCCTCGGTGCCACCCTCGGTGTCCGGCAGGTGTTCGACGCGCCCACCGTCGCTGCCCTCGCCGCGCACGTGGATTCGGTGCGCGCGCAGGGCATCTCGCGTCCCGCGCTGGTGCCCGCGACGCGACCGCAGCGGATTCCGCTGTCGCTCGCGCAGCGGCGGATGTGGTTCCTCAACCAGTTCGACACCGACTCCGCCGCCTACAACATTCCGCTGGCGGTGCGGCTGTCCGGCGACCTCGACGTCGACGCGCTCGCCGTTGCCGTCGCCGACGTCGTCGAGCGGCACGAGACGCTGCGGACCGTGTACCCGGCGGTCGGCAGGGAACCGCACCAGGTGGTGCTGCCCGCCGACGAGGTGATGCCGGTGCTGGCGCCGCGCCCGGTCGCCGAGGCGGACCTGCTCGCGGCGGTCGTGGGCTTCGCGTCCGGCGGGTTCGACGTCACCGTCGCGCCGCCGCTGCGGATCGCGCTGTTCGAGACCTCGCCGACCGAGCGGGTGCTGGTCGTTGTCGTCCACCACATCGCCGGTGACGGCTCGTCGATGGCGCCGCTGGCCCGCGACGTGATGGTCGCGTACGGGTCGCGCACCGCGGGACTCGAGCCGCAGTGGACCGAACTACCGGTGCAGTACGCCGACTTCGCGATCTGGCAGCGGGAGGTTCTCGGCGACGAGGCCGACCGGCAGTCGCTCGCGGCCCGGCAGCTCGCCTACTGGCGGGAGGCGCTCGCCGACCTGCCGACGCAGCTGGAACTGCCCACCGACCGGCCGCGGCCGCCGGTGCAGTCCCTCGCCGGCGACACCGTCGAGTTCACCATCGACGCCGACACCCACCGGGCGCTCGTCGATGTGGCCCGCGCGGGCGGCGCCAGCGTGTTCATGGTCATGCACGCCGCACTGTCCGTGCTGCTTGCCGGCCTGTCCGGGAGCACCGACATCGCGGTCGGTACCCCGTCCGCGGGCCGCGGCGACGCCGCCCTCGACGACCTGGTCGGCATGTTCGTCGGCACCCTGGTGCTGCGGGCGCAGGTCGACCCGGACATCACCTTCACCGAGCTGCTCGCCGCGGTCCGGGAGAGCGACCTCGGGGCGTTCGGCAACACCGACATCCCGTTCGAGCGGCTCGTCGAGGTGCTCGACCCGGAGCGGTCGACGTCGCACTCGCCGCTCTTCCAGGTGATGCTCACGTTCCAGAACCTGGAGCAGGCGACGTTCGAGCTGCCCGGCCTCACCGTCGGCGCGGTCGACGCGGGCCCCGAGCCGGCGAAGTTCGACCTGACCCTCGGGCTGCAGGAGACCTACCGCGAGGACGGGGCGCCGGCGGACATCGCGGCGTCGCTGAGCTACGCCACCGACCTGTTCGACGCGTCCACCGTCCGCGGCTTCGCGGACCGGTTCCTGCGGGTGCTCGCGCAGGTGTCGGCGGACCCGACGACCCGTCTCGGCGCCGTGGACCTGCTCGGCGCCGACGAGCGCGCGACGATCGCCGGGTTCGGCCGCGGCGCCGACCCCGCGGTCGGCGCGGACACCCTGCTCGGCCTCGTCGCCGCGCGGGTGACCGCCGCACCGGACGCGGTGGCCGTCGTCGACGCCGCCGGGGCGGTGACCTACCGCGACCTGGACGGTCGCGCGAATGCGCTTGCGGCGCAGCTGGCCTCGGCCGGTGCGGGTCGGGACGGCGTCGTCGCGCTCGCCCTCGGCCGGTCCGTCGACTGGGTTGTCGGCATGCTCGCGGCGTGGAAGGTCGGCGCGGCGTACGCGCCGGTCGACCCGGCGCACCCGGTGGACCGGATCGCGGCCCTGCTCACCGACACCGGCGCCCGCGCCCTGGTATCGACGCCGGCGTGGATCGCGGCGACCGGCCTCGGCGGCACCCTCGCCGACGCCGCGGTGATCGCGGTGGACGCGTCGTCGGACGCCGGCACGGTGCCCGCCGACCCGTGGACCGAGCCGGGTGCCGATGCGCGCCTGGGCTACGTGATCTCCACCTCCGGTTCCACCGGCAGGCCGAAGCCGACGCTGGTGCCGATGGCGGGCATCGCGAACACCGTCGACTGGTACCGGCGGGAGCTGGACCTGGCCGCCGGGGACGGCGTGCTGATCGCGTCGTCGCCGAGCTTCGACCTGACGCAGAAGAACGTGTGGGCCGCGCTCACCTCCGGTGCCACCGTGCACCTGGCGGGGGAGACGTTCGACCCGGAGGCCATCCTCGGGATCGTCGCCGCGAACCCCGTTGCGGTGGCGAACATGTCGCCGACCGCGTTCGAGGCGATCGTCGACGCCGACGCCGACGGCGCGCTGGCCCGGCTGCGGATGCTGTTCCTCGGCGGTGAGGCCGTGCGGCTCACGCCGCTGCGGTCGCTGATCGACGGCGGGCTGCGGGTGTTCAACAGCTACGGCCCGACCGAGGCGTCGGACGTCGTGTCGTTCCACGAGGTCTCGCGCGAGGAGCGCGGCGCCGTCCCGATCGGTGCCCCGATCCCGGGCGTGCAGCTGCACGTCCTGGACGACCGGCTGCGGCCCACCCCGATCGGTGTCGCCGGTGAGCTGTACGTCGGCGGCATCGCCGTCGGCCGCGGCTACGGCGCGATGGTCGGGCAGACCGCGGACCGGTTCGTCGCGAACCCGTTCGGGGACACCGGAACCCGGATGTACCGGACCGGCGACCTCGCCCGTTGGACCGCAGCCGGTGAGCTGGACTACCTCGGCCGCACCGACTTCCAGGTGAAGCTGCGTGGCCTGCGGATCGAGCTCGGCGAGATCGAGGCCGTGCTGCACGAGCAGGACACGGTCGCGCAGGCCGCGGTCCTGGTGCGCGAGGACACCCCAGGGCAGCAGCTGCTGGTCGGCTACGTGGTGCCCGCGCCGGGCGTCGCGGTCGACGAGGCCGCGCTGATCGCCGCGCTCGGGCGTCGACTGCCCGAGTACATGGTGCCGGCGGTGTTTGTCACCCTCGACGAGTTCCCGCTCAACCGCAGCGGCAAGCTGGACCGCAGCGCGCTGCCCGCACCGGATCTCGCGTCCCGTGTCGGCGAGTCCCGGGCGCCGCGGACCGACACCGAGCGGGTGCTGTGCGAGCTGTTCGCGCAGCTGCTCGGCCTCGACTCGGTCGGTGTCGACGACTCGTTCTTCGCGCTCGGCGGCGACAGCATCCTGTCCATCCAGCTGGTCGCGCGGGCCAAGGCGGCGGGCATCGTCCTGACCCCGAAGCTGGTGTTCGAGCACCGGACCGTCGCCGCGCTGGCCGCGGCCGCGTCCAGCGTCGCGCTGGAGGTGCTCGAGGAGCTGCCCGGCGGCGGCATCGGCGAGATCCCGCTGTCCCCGATCGGGCAGTGGATGATCGAGCACGGCCGCAGCTACGACCGCTTCTCGCAGGCCGAGATCCTGACCCTGCCGCGGGACCTGGTCGTCGCCGACCTGGTCGGCGCCGTGCAGGCCGTGATCGACCACCACGACCTGCTCCGCGGCAGGCTCACCGTCACCGACGGCGTCCCCGCGTTCGAGGTCGTCGAATTCGGGGCGATCGACGCGGGCGACCTCGTCCACACCGTCGCCTACTCGGGTGACTTCGTGGACACCGCCGCCGTCGAACTCGACGCCGCCGCGGACCGGCTCGACCCGGCGGACGCCGTGATGCTGCAGGCCGTCTGGTTCGTGCCCGACGCCGAGGACGCGCCCGGCCAGCTGATGCTGGTCGTGCACCACCTCGCCGTCGACGGCGTGTCCTGGCCGATCATCAGCGGCGACCTCGTCACCGCGTGGGGTCAGCTCTCGCACGGCCAGGCCGTCGACCTCGCCCCGGTCGGGACGTCGGTGCGGCGCTGGGCGCACGGCCTCGTCGACGAGGCCCGCTCCGAGCGTCGCGTCGCCGAACTCGACCTGTGGCGCGGCATCCTCGACGGCCCCGACCCGGACCTCGGGTCCCGGCCGGTCGACCCGGAACGGGACGTCGTCGGCACCGTGGCGGACCTGCACGTCGAGGTTCCCGCCGCGATCGCCGAGACCGTGCTCACCGTGCTGCCCGGCAAGTTCCACGGCACCGCCAACGACGGGCTGCTCACCGCACTCGCGCTGGCGCTCGTCGCGTGGCGCGCCGAGCGGGGCATCGACGAGCCGACCGCGCTGGTCAACCTCGAGGGCCACGGCCGCGAGGAGCAGGTGCTGCCCGGCGCGGACCTGTCCCGCACCGTCGGCTGGTTCACCACCCAGGTCCCGGTCCGCCTCGACCTGTCCGGGCTGGACCTGACCGCCGCCTTCGCGGGCGGGGGCGACCTCGGTGCCGCGGTGAAGACCGTCAAGGAGCAGCTGCTCGCGGTCCCCGACCACGGCATCGGCTACGGACTGCTCAGCAGGCTCAACCCGGACACCGCCGAGGCCCTCCGCGGGTTCGCGCCGCCGCAGATCGGGTTCAACTACCTCGGTCGGCGCGGCGCCGCGACCGACGAGCCGCAGCCCGCGCCGACCGGCGGGGCGCAGCCGGTCAACCTGGCGGGCACCAGGAACGCGGACATGGCTCTGCCCGCGGTCGTTGACATCAACGCGATCGCGGTGAACTCCACCGAGGGCGCGAAGCTGGTCGCCACCTGGTCGTACGCGACCGGGCTGCTCGGCCGCGACGAGGTGCAGCGGTTCGCCGACCTGTGGGTGGCCGCGCTGACCGCGCTCGCCAGCTACGCCGACCGTCCCGACGCGGGCGGCCGCACCCCGTCCGACTTCGACCTGGTCACCGTCGACCAGCGGCAGATCGACCGCTGGGAGGCGCAGTACCCGGAGCTGTCCGACGTGTGGTCCCTCTCGCCGCTGCAGGAGGGGCTGCTGTACCAGTCGCAGCTGGCGTCCGGCGACACGGACTTCTACCAGGTCCAGATGATGCTGACGCTGACCGGCACCGTCGACGCCGACCGGATGCGGGCCGCCGGGCAGGCCCTGCTCGACCGGTACCCGAACCTGCGGGTGGCGTTCAGCTACGAGAGCGGGGTCGGCGCGCAGATCGTGCAGCGGACCGTCACCCTGCCGTGGCGGACCGTCGACCTGACGTCGGTGCCGGTCGCCGACCGGGACGCGGCGCTGACCGCGCTGCTGGACGCGGACCGGGAGGAGGGCTTCGACCTGCTGTCGGCGCCGCTGATCCGGTTCACCCTGGTCACCCTCGCCGACGGCGAGTACCGGCTGATGCTGCTCAACCATCACGCCCTGCTCGACGGCTGGTCCACGCCGTTGCTGCTGCGGGAACTGCTGACCCTGTACGCCACCCACGGCGACGTCACGCACCTGCCGCAGCCCCGCCGGTACCGGGACTTCCTGTCCTGGCTGTCCCGGCAGGACCGTGGACATTCGCTGCAGGCGTGGCGGACCGCGTTCGAGGGCAGCGACGAGCCGACGATCGTGATCGGTGATGCGGGCGACGAGCTCGGCGACTCGCACGAGCTGGCCGCGCACCTCGACGGTGACGTGTCCGACGCGTTGGTGGCGCTGGGCCGTGAGCACGGGTTCACGATGAACACCGTCGTGCAGGCGGCGTGGGCGCTGGTCGTCGCCACCCTGACCGGGCGTGACGACATCACGTTCGGTGCCACCGTCTCCGGCCGCCCGCCGCAGATCGACGGCATCGAAGAGATGATCGGCCTGTTCATCAACACGCTGCCGGTGCGGGTGCGGCTCGACTCGGCCGAGACGATCACCGACCTGCTGACCCGGGTGCAGGGCGAGCAGGCCGACCTGCTCGATCACCACTACGTCGGGATGCCGGAGATCCAGGCGGCCGCGGGCCAGGGCACCGTGTTCGACACCCTCGCGGTGTTCGAGTCGTACCCGGTCGAGGCCGGGACCGGCGGCGGCGACATCGACGGCATGACCGTCGCGGGCATGACCGGCAGCGACTCGGTGCACTACCCGCTCGCGCTGGTCGCCGAGTTCAGTGGCACGCTCGCGCTGCGGCTGAAGTTCCTCGACGGCGTCGTCGACCAGGACCGGGCTGGCGAGATCCTCGGGTTCGTCACCCGCGCGGTCGAGGCGTTCGCGCGGACCCCGCACGCCGCGCTGGGGGCGACCAGCCTGCTCGACCCGGCGCAGCGCGCCGAACTGGTGCCCGCCCGCGGCCCGCAGGCGCCCGGCGTCCGCGGCCTGCCGGACCTGCTCGCCGCGGCCGTCGCGGTGGATCCGGCGGGGCTCGCCCTGATCGAGGGTGACGAGTGCCTGACCTACCGGGAGCTCGACGAGCGGTCCAACCGGTTGGCCAGGAAGCTGCTCGCCGCCGGTGCCAGCACCGAGAGCGTCGTCGCGATCGCGGTGTCCCGGTCCATCGAATCGGTGACCGCGATCTGGGCGGCGGCGAAGACGGGTGCGGCGTTCCTGCCGATCGACCCGAGCTACCCGCCGGACCGGATCGAGCACATGCTCACCGACTCCGGTGCCGTGCTCGGGGTGACCCTCGCCGCGCACCGGGACGGCCCGCGCGCCGGGGTGCCGTGGATCGTCCTCGACGACCCGGCCGTCGCCGCGGAACTCGCGGAGCTGCCGTCGGCGGCCATCACCGACGCTGACCGCACCCACCCGGTGCGGCCCGGGTCGGCGGCCTACATGATCTACACCTCCGGCTCCACCGGCCTGCCGAAGGGCGTTGTGGTCACCCACCGGGACCTGTTCACCACCGCGGAAGAGGCGCGCGCGCACTTCCGGATTGCGGCGGGTGACCGGGTGCTGCACGTGATCTCGCCGAGCTTCGACGCGTCCGTCCTCGAATACCTGATGACGTTCGGGGCGGCCGCGACGATGGTCATCGCGCCCGCGACCGTGTTCGGCGGCGCGGACCTGGCGGACCTGATGCGCAAGCAGCACGTCACGCACACCTTCATGACGCCCGGCTCGCTGGCGTCCGTCGACCCCGACGGGCTCGACGAACTGCGGGTCGTCGCGGTCGGTGGCGAGGCGTGCCCCGCGGATCTCGTCGCCCGGTGGGCGCCGGGCCGCCGGTTCGTCAACGCGTACGGGCCGACGGAGACCACCATCTGGGTCACCGCGACCGGCGCGCTGCGGCCGGGCGAACACGTCACCATCGGTGGCCTGCTCGCCGGGGTTGGCGCGGTGATCCTGGATCGGCGGCTGCGGCCGGTGCCCGCGGGCGTCCCCGGCGAGCTGTACGTGTTCGGGCAGTCGCTGGCCCGCGGCTATCACCGCCGCACCGGGCTGACCGCCGAGCGGTTCGTCGCGAACCCGTTCGGGGAGCCCGGCGAGCGGATGTACCGCACCGGCGACGTCGCGCAGTGGATCCGGGACGCGGACGGGGAGTGGATCATCGACTACCTCGGCCGCTCCGACTTCCAGGTGAAGGTCCGCGGCTTCCGGATCGAGCTCGGCGAGATCGAGTCGGCGCTGGCCGCGCATCCGAGCGTCGAATTCGCGCACGTGATCGGCGTTCCCGGACCGGGCGGCGCGACCGCGCTCGCCGCGTACGTGCTGCCCGCACCGGGCGGCGTGGTCGACCCGGCGACGCTGGCCTTGTTCGTCGGGGAGACCCTGCCCGCGTACATGGTTCCGGCGGCGATCGTCCCGATCGACGAGATCCCGCTGACCGGGGCCGGCAAGATCGACCGCCGCGCCCTGCCCGAGCCGCAGTTCGCGGAGCGGGCGCCGTACGTGGCACCGGAAACCCCGGTCGAACAGATCGTCGTCGACGCATTCGAGGAGGTCCTCGGCGCCGACGGCATCGGCATCGACGACGGGTTCTTCGACCTCGGTGGCCACTCGCTGCTCGCGACCCGGCTGGTCGCGCTGATCGGCGACCGCACCGAGGTGCGGGTGCCGCTGCAGTGGATGTTCACCGACCCGACACCGCGGCGGATCGCCGCCCGCGTCGACGCCGCCCACCGCGGCGTCAGCGAGGGCGAGGCCGCGCTGCAGGTGATGCTGCCGCTGCGCAGCGCGGGCACCCAGCCGCCGCTGTTCTGCGTGCACCCGTTCGTCGGCCTGTCCTGGTCGTACGGCGGGCTCGCGCAGCACCTGTCCGCGGACCGCCCGGTGTACGGCATCCAGTCGCCCGCGCTGTCCGGCGGCGCGCTGCCGGACACGATCGAGGAGATCGCGGCGCTGTACATCGAGCAGATCCGGGAGGTGCAGCCGGAGGGCCCGTACCACCTGCTCGGCTGGTCGTTCGGTGGTGTCGTCGCGCACGCGATGGCCGTGCAGCTGCGGGCGGCGGGGGAGCGGGTGGAGTCGGTCGTCATGCTCGACAGCTTCCGCGACCTGGTCGAGGTCGGGTCCGTCGCGGCAGCCGACAACATGGGCGAGGTGGTTGCCGGGCTCGGGTTCGGCATCGACCTCGGCCCCGACCTGGCGTCGCTGACCTCGGAACGGCTGCTGGAGCTGCTTGCGGCGGTTCCCGGCTTCCCGACGTCGCTGTCGGTGGCGGATCTCGAGCGGATCCTCGCCAGCGCTGGCCGAACCGGGGACCTCGTCGAGGCGTACCGGCCGCAGCGCTACGACGGTCGGGTCGATTTCTTCGCCGCCCGCCGCGGCGAGCTCGGCCACCTGGACGGCGCCGCGCAGTGGGCCGACGTGGTCGGGTCGGTGGTCACGCACGATGTGGACTCGGACCACAACGGGATGACGACGCCGAAGGCACTGGCCCAGATCGGTCCGGTGCTGGACGGGATCCTGCGCGCGGGGCAGTGACCCCCGGATGAGTGAGGGCCCCACCGCGGTTGCGGTGGGGCCCTCACTCGTTGTGGTTGTCCGTGACCAGTGGGTGGTCGGGAGCAGGCGGTGCGCCCGTCAGATCGGGGTGCCCGCCGCCCTGCGGTAGCCGCGGATCGCGGGCCACGCGAACACGACGATCATGCCGACCGACCACAGGATGGTCTTGATCAGCGGCTCGGCGATCGGACCGCCGAGGGCCAGTGCCTTCATCGAGTCGATCGCCGTCGACATCGGCTGGTTCTCGACGAAACCCTGCAGCCAGGTCGGGTAGGCCGCGGTCGGCACGAACCCGGAGTTGAAGAACATCAGCAGCGAACAGATCAGCGACAGGAGCTCGACCAGCGGGGCCTTGGTCGCGCTCACCGACAGGGCCGTCACCATCGTCGCGAAGCCGATGCCCATCAGCAGCGGCACCAGGATTAGGGCGACCGCGGCGAGCGGACCCTGGTTGAAGCGGAAGCCGAGCATCACCCCGACGATCAGGATCAGCACCGTCGTCAGCAGGATCCGGACGGCCTCGGCCAGCAGCCTGCTGATCAGCCCGGACGCCCGGTGCACCGGCAGGATCCAGAAGCGGGAGAGCAGGCCGTTGCGCCACTCCTCCTTCAACTGCATGCCGCTGGCGATGGAACCGAACATGGAGCCGACGAGCGCGATCATCGGGGCGTAGCCGTAGACCGCGTTGATGCCGGTGGCCCTGGTGACCGAGATGCCCAGTACCGCGTTGAACATGATCAGCATCAGCGCCGGATAGCCGATCGCCTGCAGCATCGTGAACGGGTCACGCACCCAGCGGGTCAGCAGCCGCTGCGTCTGCAGCAGGCTGTGCGTGACGAGGGCCTGCCGCGAATTCTCCGGGTACGCCTCGGTGGTCTCGTGGAAGGTGATCTCGGTGATCGGGGATTCTTCGCGGCGTTCGTGGGTCGGGGTGGCGGTCATCTACTTGCGCCTCACGTTCGCCCACACCGTCAGCGGTGCGATCACCACGAACAGTCCGATGCTCCACCAGATCGCCGGTGCGATCAGATCCATCGTGGCGTTGCCCTCCGCGATCGCGCGCATCGCGATCGCGAACTGGGAGACCGGCTGATTGCGCACGAAGGCCTGCGACCAGGACGGGAACTGTTCCACCGGGATGAAGCCTGCCGAGAACATGCCGAGGATCAGCTGCGGGATGGTCAGCGCCTGGCTGGTGATCACCGGGCTCTTGCTGAGCGTGCCGATCAGGTCGCCTGCCAGCGAGAGCGTCATCGCGAATGTGAGTGACAGCCCGATGAACGCGACGGTGTTCGCGGGCCCGCCCTGGAAGCGGAAGCCGATGATGTGCCCGTAGGCCAGCGCCGCGATCAGCGAGATGGTGCAGTGCACGAACGACGCCGACATGCGGGAGGCAAGCGGAACCCCGGCGAAGATCGGCATCGTCTTGAACCGGGCGTCCATGCCGTTGACGGCCTCGAGGGCGGCCTTGCCCGCGGCGGAGATGGCGGTGAACGCCATCGCCTGCAGCACGATGATCGCCATCACGAACTGGGCGTAGTCGATGCCCTGGAACCGCATCACCAGGCGCAGCGGAAGGTAGAAGCCGATCGTGAAGATGGCGGGGGCGAGGACCGCGATAAGCAGCTGGCCGCTGGTCCACATGCCGCGGATGTTGCGGCCGGTGAGCGCGAGCCACTGCCCGACCGGTGACAGTTCCGGCCTGCGATGCCTGCCGACCCGGGCCACGACCTTCGACTGCGGTTCGGGTGGCGGGTTGTCGGACTGTGCTGCTCGCGCAGCGACTGCGGTCATGAAGCTTCGCTCTCTTCTTCGGCCGGCTGGCCCGTCAGCGCGAGGAAGACGTCGTCGAGGGAGGGCCTGCGCAGCGCGATGTCGGCCAGCGGGATCCGCGAGATGTCGAGCCGGCGCAGCACCTCGGCGAGGGTCTGCGCGCCGTACTGGGCGGGGATCGACAGGCGGTCGTGTCCGGTGGCGGTGACGTATTCCGGCGGCACCAGGCTGGTCAGCACGGCGTGCACCCGCGGCAGGTCGGACACGCGCAGCGGAACCACCTCGCAGTAGCTGCCGCCGGTGCGTTCCTTGAGTTGGTCCGCGGTGCCCTCGGCGATGACGGTGCCCTTGTCGATGACGACGATGTTGTCGCTGAGGACGTCGGCCTCTTCGAGGTACTGGGTGGTGAGCAGGACGGTGATGCCCTGCTCCTTGAGGGTGGAGACAAGCGACCACACGCCCTGCCTGCTGCGCGGGTCGAGCCCGGTGGTGGGTTCGTCGAGGAACACCACCTCGGGCCTGGTGACGAGGCCGCAGGCGATGTCGACGCGGCGGCGCATGCCGCCGGAGTAGCCGGCGACCTTCCGCTCGGCGGCGTACTCGAGGTCGAACTGGCGCAGGAGTTCGGCGGCGCGGGCCTTCGCGGACTCGCGGTTGAGGCCCATCAGGCGCCCGAACAGCACCATGTTCTCTCGGGCCGTCAGCGATCCGTCGAGGGCGGCGTACTGGCCGGTCATCATGATCGACCGCCGCACCGCCGGTGCCTGGGTGACGACGTCGTGTCCGGCGATCATCGCGCGCCCGGAGTCCGGGCGCAGCAACGTGGACAGCACATTGACCGTCGTCGTCTTGCCGGCGCCGTTGGGGCCGAGGATGCCGAGCACGGTGCCGCGCGGCACCTCGAAGTTGACCCCCCTGAGCGCATGCACGTCACCGAAGGACTTGCGGATTCCCTCGACCAGGACCGCAGAGTGGGGCGTAGGCATGCCTGCGAGTATGTCATGCATCGATGAACGCCGAGGCTGACCGGGTGACCGAGCAGGTGAGGAATCTTCCACTGATTGCGCTGGTAACGCCTGGGTCTTCCGGCCCGGCTATGCTCCCTCGCGAGTAACGCAAACGACACGGTTGAACGGCTGACATCGAAGCGGCACGGATCGCCAGGCGACTCTAGTCACCTTTGTGTTCCCCTCGGAGTAGGTCGGGCAGTGTGCTTTGATTCTGTGATGCCTGGCTCCCTGTCAGCTAACCTCGTTGCCGTACGACTCGCACCGCGCGATGCGGCCAATGTTTACGGCGAATCTGATCGTTGCCCCGCGAACATCGTCGACGCATATGTCTTCGGCGCGGATGCGTGCACTTCCACGTTTGACGAGGTGGCCGCGTGGGTAACGGATTGTCTTGAGTGCTCGGCGATCTTTCGGCGGACCTTGTGGCGATCTAGAGCAGACGTTGCATATCCGGCGTGGGTTGAGGACGGCGGGTTCGGCGTTCGCAACCACATTTCGGTCGTGGCGGCGCGAGATGGTTGGGCTGGAGTCGAGGACGTCGTCTCGGATCGGCTCGCACAGCGGATGGATCTCTCCAGGCCGCCGTGGGACATCACGGTGATGCCCGGAGTCATGTGGCGCGGTGCATCCGAGCCAGTCACGATTGTCGTTCTCCGTTTCCATCACTCGATCGGGGATGGAGTCGCAACTACTGCAATCGCTCGCCGGATGTTCGTGGCCCATCCGATCGAGTCGACCGATCAGGAAGGAACTCCCGGGAGGCACTCGGATGTGGCGGCGATTTCGCATTTGCCGCTGGCCCTGCTCCGCTTCGTAGGCGGGGTTGCGTCTGCGCCGTTCAAGGCGAGAGCCGTGGCACGTGCGGCGCAGCGAGGTGAGTTGGTGATGCCGAAAGCCGAGTGGCCACCAACTCGGTTCAATCGCCCGCTCGAAGGTCTTCCGATCGTCGGTGTGGTGCCGGTCTCGCTGAATGAGGCGCGTGAAGCGAAAAAGGCCGTCGAAGGCGCGACAGTCAACGACGTGGTTCTCACCGTGATCGCTGGCGCGCTGCGTCGATTGCTGGCACGGTCGGTACGGCCAACAAGTTCGCACTTGGTACCGTCGCTTTGCATACCGACGAAGCGGATCCGCTTGAACGGCTACGGCGGATTCAGGCGGCGTCCCAAGCTGAGAAGCAGCGTCAGAGTCATCCGGCGATGATTGCGCAACGGTCAATCGCCTCGGTCGTCCCGGCCTTTGTCACGAAGGGAATCGGTGTAGATGCCCGCGCGCAGTCGTCGGAGCATCAAGTGGTGGCCATCGGAAACACACAAGTATCGAACGTACCCAGCAAGGCCGCCGGAGCCGTTTTTGGCGACGCGCCTATCCTCGCTACATCCGGTGCGCTGGCGATCAGCGACGGGGATGGAATCGCGCATTTCGTGTCATCGGTCGACGATGTCCTGACGATCACGGTGACGGTCGATTCTGCGATGCTTCGGAGCATCGACGGCTACCTGGACTACCTGCGGGACGAGCTTGTAGCGCTGAGGGATCAGAGCAGAAACGTCCTGACGGGGCGGCTCAACCAGCTTGATTAAGCACCACATCAACGACGTCATTGATTGCGATCATGGCGGAGCAGGCGGAGTAGGCGGAGCGCAAGGTTGCTCACGGCGTGGCGGTTCCTGCCGCGACGCGGAGGTTGCTGAAGGCGGTACTGAGCAGTGCGGTGTAGAGAACAGTATCCGGCATCACCGCGCTGTCCGCGGTGAAGGTGAGTGTCAGGACGCTGCCGATTGATGTTGCGACGTGGCCCAGACCCGCTCCGGGATGGATCGCCGGAGCGCTGAACCCGTCCACGACCGGGGCCGACCCGAAGACCAGATCCGCCGCGCCGCGCGGGACGTTCGAGACTGCGGTGTTCGCCAGGGGGACGAGCCCCTGATCGACGTGCCCATTGCCCTTCACTGCTCTGGGGCGACGAAGGGCAGCCTTGAGGTAGAAGGCGGGTGCGTGGTCGAGAGTGGCTTCGATGGCAACGGCCTCGGGCCGTTCCACACGTTCCTTCTCGTAGCGGGCCGACTCGTTTATTAGTCGGAGTCGGGCGAGCGGTTCCGGCACGGTGGTGTGGAGATCGACGTACATCGTCGTCACCTGGTTTTCCGCGTTACTCCTTGAGTTGTTGCGTGTTGACCGAGGGACCTGCGCGGCCAGTGCGGAGTTGGGAGCCTCGCCATGCTTCGTCAAGTACGCCTGTAGGCCGCCGGCGACGGTTGCGAGCACGACGTCGTTGACCGTCGTGCCGGTACTCTTCGCGATCTCTCGCACATCATCGAGCGAGAGCCTTACGCGGCCGAACTGCCTTTGGTTGTTCTGGGAATCGTTCAGTCGGGTTCGTGGCCGGTGAGGAATCGGCATCCTGATTTCGTTCGATTCGGCGAGTGCGGACAGTCTCCGCTGCGCTGACATCGAGGCGAACAGTGATCGACCAAGGGTCCAAAACTGTGCTGGCAGGCTGAATGCCGACTTCAGCAGACTTTGGCTAGCGTTCACTGTTGCGACTGCGGCGGGACGAGCGTCCGGAGCGTCGAACAACGCGCGGGCGACCGCGACTGCGCCGAGTCCGTCGGTGAAGGAATGATGGACACGGAGGGTGACAACTGTCGCTCCTTCGGGGATGTCCTCGATGCCCTGGACGCCGGTGAAGATCTCAACATCCCACGGTGGACGACTCAGGTCCATGTGACGGCGCGCGGAATTAGCGAAGAGATCATGCAGTGCGTTGCGGTTTGTTGCACCCACGTGATGCACAGTCAGGTGATCGGCAGGGTCGATGGTGTCGGCTGGGACCCACGACGGGTAGTCGAGGTCGGCAGGTACCCGTCGGATGCGTCGACGGAGCGAGGGAATCTCGCGCACCCGTGCGGTTAGCCAACCGAGGGCCTGGCCGTATGTCGTGATCGGATCTGGATCATCGACGGTGTCGAAGACGTAGAAGTTCGTAATTATGCTCTGGTCATCACCCTGGATCGCCTCGTCGGAGAACAGGAACCAGGCGTCGCGAGGCGCCAACTGAGAGGATCTGGCATTGCGCACGGTCGGAGCGTCCTACTTCGGTCTCGGGGGATCACGTCGGATCGACAATAGTGTGCGGTGCTGGGTGTTGGTGAACCCGCCGTCTGGATCTGTTGACCTCGCTGGCATAGCGTTCCGCCCTATGTCAGCGTCACCCAGATCGTGATGTCCGCGTGCACCACCTCGGCGCCGGCCCGGTCCCGGATCGTGACCGGGACGACGAGGTCGGTGCCGTCGGTGATCGCGGCGAAGTCGGGGAGCGCAGGCAGCTGCGCGACAGCGTGCAGTCCCGTCGTCGCCTTCCCCAGGTATTGCGTGTGCATCGCCTTCGGGATCCAGCGGTGCGTGGTCGGGACCGTCGCCTCGGCGAGCATCCCCATCGCGGCCTCGGCGAGGTTGCACGCCGCGATCGCGTGGAAGGTGCCGATGTGGTTGTGCACCCCCCACCACTTCGGGGACCGCACCTCGCAGCGGCCCGGCTCCAGCGCGGTGACGCGGGGGAGCACCGTCGCGAAGTACGGCACCCGCGCGCACATGCCGAGGGAGAACAGCACGGAACCGACGCCGTTCCTCGGCAGACGCTGCCAGCTGCGGTAGGTCGGGGACTCGATGGCCATGCCCCAAACCTTACTTAAAAGTAAGTTCTGGGCCAAGGGGGTCGGCCGCCCGGAGTTGAAGTCCGCGCCGCGCTACGGCATACTGTTCAGGTTGCCTGGGCCAGGGACGTGCACGCGCACGGCCTCCGCCCGGCGGTTGAGGGTCGAGGATCAGCACGTTCCGGTGGACGTTTCACCGGACTGCGGGTCGGGCCGAAGCAGAACAAATCGTCGCAAGACGGAAGCAGTGACCACCTGCGCTCCACCCGGAGCGCAGCCCGGGACACATTTTCCGCCGCCGATTCGTGTGTAAACGCGGGTCGGGGACGGAGCGGGAGGGCGACACGCCCGACCGCGTGGGCCGGGGACAGTTCCATGACAGATGAACAGCGGCAGCGGATCGGAATCCCGATCGGCATCGGACAACGAGTCCCAGGACCCTGCGTCCCGATCGCCAACGTTCTTCTTCGCCCGGAAGTGGGTGGGAACTGTGCAGACGAGGTAGCCCCTGACGGGTCTACGTGCAAACGAGCAGCATCCCCGGATGCTGCGAAGGCCTAATCACATCGGGCAAGGAAGAGGACACAAGCGTGGCGGGACAGAAGATCCGCATCAGGCTCAAGGCCTACGACCATGAGGCGATCGACGCGTCTGCGCGCAAGATCGTCGAGACGGTGACCCGTACCGGGGCCCGTGTGGTCGGACCGGTGCCGTTGCCGACCGAAAAGAACGTGTACTGCGTTATCCGTTCGCCGCACAAGTACAAGGATTCGCGCGAGCACTTCGAGATGCGCACCCACAAGCGGCTCATTGACATCCTCGACCCGACGCCCAAGACGGTCGACGCGCTCATGCGCATCGACCTGCCGGCCAGCGTCGATGTCAACATCCAGTGAGCGCGGCGGAGACAACAACAATGACTGAGAACAAGATCACGGGCATCCTGGGCACCAAGCTCGGCATGACCCAGGTCTTCGACGAGAACAACCGGGTCGTTCCGGTCACCGTCGTCAAGGCCGGACCGAACGTCGTCACCCAGATCCGCACCGAGGAGCGCGACGGCTACAGCGCCGTCCAGCTCGCGTACGGCGCGATCGACCCCCGCAAGGTGAACAAGCCGACCACCGGCCAGTTCGCCAAGGCCGGTGTCACCCCCCGCCGCCACATCGTGGAGCTGCGCGTCGCCGACGCCGGCGAGTACGAGGTCGGCCAGGAGCTCACCGCCGCTGTGTTCGAGGACGGCGCCTACGTCGACGTCACCGGCACCTCCAAGGGCAAGGGCTTCGCCGGCACCATGAAGCGTCACGGCTTCGCCGGCCAGGGCGCCTCCCACGGTGCGCAGGCCGTGCACCGTCGCCCGGGCTCGATCGGTGGCTGCGCCACCCCCGGCCGCGTGTTCAAGGGCATGCGCATGTCGGGCCGCATGGGTAACGACCGCGTCACCACGCAGAACCTCTCGGTCCACAAGGTGGACGCCGAGAACGGTCTGCTTCTGATCAAGGGTGCGATCCCCGGCCGCAAGGGCGGCCTCGTGATCGTCAAGACCGCAGTGAAGGGTGGTGCGTCCGCATGACCGAGACCGCAACCAAGCTCACCCTCGACGTCCGCAACGCCGACGGCGGCACCAACGGCACCGTCGACCTGCCCGCCGAGATCTTCGACGCCCAGGCCAACATCGCGCTGATGCACCAGGTCGTCGTCGCTCAGCTGGCCGCGGCACGTCAGGGCACGCACTCCACCAAGACCCGCGGCGAGGTCCGCGGCGGTGGCAAGAAGCCGTACCGGCAGAAGGGCACCGGCCGCGCCCGTCAGGGCTCGACCCGCGCGCCGCAGTTCGCCGGTGGTGGCATCGTCCACGGCCCGAAGCCGCGCGACTACAGCCAGCGGACCCCGAAGAAGATGAAGGCCGCCGCCCTCCGCGGTGCCCTCTCCGATCGGGCCCGCAACGAGCGCATCCACGTGATCACCGAACTGGTGGCGGGTCAGACCCCGTCCACCAAGTCCGCCAAGAAGTTCCTCGGCGAGATCTCGGATCGCAAGAAGGTCCTGCTCGTCGTCGGACGCGAGGACATCGCGGCCTGGAAGAGCGTGCAGAACCTCGAGGGTGTGCACCCCATCGCCCCCGACCAGCTGAACACCTACGACGTGCTCAACAGCGACGACGTCGTGTTCAGCGTCGAGGCGCTCAACACGTTCGTCCACGGCCCGGCCGAGTCGGCGCAGAAGGAGGAGAGCAAGTGAGCACCATCGCCGATCCCCGCGACATCCTGCTCGCGCCGGTCATCTCCGAGAAGTCCTACGGACTGATCGAGGAAGGCACCTACACCTTCCTGGTGCACCCGGACTCGAACAAGACGCAGATCAAGATTGCCGTGGAGAAGGTCTTCGGCGTCACCGTGACCAGCGTCAACACCGCCAACCGTCAGGGCAAGCGCAAGCGGACCCGGTTCGGCTACGGCAAGCGCAAGAACACCAAGCGCGCGCTCGTGACCCTCTCGGCCGACAGCAAGCCCATCGAGATCTTCGGAGGCCCGGTCGCGTAAGCGGGCGGGACTTGACGAGATATAGAGGACGAGAAGACTCATGGCAATCCGTAAGTACAAGCCGACTACCCCGGGCCGTCGCGGCTCGAGCGTCTCGGACTTCGCCGAGATCACTCGGTCGACGCCCGAAAAGTCGCTCATCCGCCCGCTGCACGGGCGCGGTGGTCGTAACGCGCACGGTCGCATCACGACCCGGCACAAGGGTGGCGGACACAAGCGCGCCTACCGGCTGATCGATTTCCGTCGCAACGACAAGGACGGCGTGCCGGCCAAGGTCGCGCACATCGAGTACGACCCCAACCGCACCGCGAACATCGCGCTGCTGCACTACGCCGACGGCGAGAAGCGCTACATCATCGCGCCGAAGGACCTCAAGCAGGGTGCACGGGTCGAGTCCGGTGTCGGCGCCGACATCAAGCCCGGCAACAACCTGCCGCTGCGCAACATCCCGACCGGTACCACCATCCACGCGGTGGAACTGCGTCCGGGCGGCGGCGCCAAGATGGCCCGCTCCGCCGGTGCCAGCATCCAGCTCCTCGGCAAGGAGGGTCCGTACGCGACCCTGCGCATGCCGTCGGGCGAGATCCGCCGCGTCGACGTGCGCTGCCGCGCCACCGTCGGCGAGGTCGGCAACGCCGAGCAGTCGAACATCAACTGGGGCAAGGCCGGCCGCATGCGCTGGAAGGGCAAGCGCCCGACCGTCCGCGGTGTCGTGATGAACCCGGTCGACCACCCGCACGGTGGTGGTGAGGGTAAGACCTCCGGTGGTCGCCACCCGGTCAGCCCGTGGGGTAAGCCGGAAGGCCGCACCCGCAAGCCCAACAAGCCGAGCGACAAGCTCATCGTCCGCCGCCGGCGTACCGGCAAGAAGCGCTAGGAGGGAGTGAAGAATGCCCCGCAGTCTTAAGAAGGGTCCGTTCGTCGACGACCACCTCCTCGCGAAGGTGGACGTGCAGAACGAGAAGGGCACCAAGCAGGTCATCAAGACCTGGTCCCGTCGTTCGACCATCATCCCGGACTTCATCGGTCACACGTTCGCCGTCCACGACGGTCGCAAGCATGTGCCGGTGTTCGTGTCCGATTCGATGGTCGGTCACAAGCTCGGTGAGTTCGCACCGACCCGCACGTTCAAGGGTCACATCAAGGACGACCGGAAGAGCAAGCGTCGATGAGCACTGAAACTCAGAACCCCACCGCCAAGGCGGTCGCGCGCCACGTGCGCGTGACGCCGATGAAGGCCCGTCGTGTCGTGGACCTGGTTCGTGGTCGTTCCGTCGAGGACGCCCTGAACATCCTCAAGTTCGCGCCGCAGGCCGCCAGCGAGCCGGTCGCCAAGGTCGTTGCCAGCGCCGCTGCCAACGCCGAGAACAACCTCGGTCTTGACCCCAGCACGCTGGTCGTCGCCACCGCGTACGTGGACGAGGGTGCCACCCTCAAGCGTTTCCAGCCGCGTGCCCAGGGCCGTGCGTTCCGGATCCGCAAGCGCACCAGCCACATCACGGTCATCGTGGAGAGCCTGCCGAAGGCCGGAACCTCGACCCGCAACCGCCGGAAGGGAAGTGCTCAGTAGTGGGCCAGAAAATCAACCCGCACGGCTTCCGCCTGGGTATCACCACCGACTGGAAGTCCCGCTGGTACGCCGACAAGCAGTACGCGGAGTACGTCAAGGAAGACGTCGCGATCCGCAAGCTCCTCGCCACCGGCATGGAGCGGGCAGGCATCGCGAAGGTGGAGATCGAGCGCACCCGTGACCGGGTTCGCGTCGACATCCACACCGCGCGTCCGGGCATCGTCATCGGCCGCCGCGGCGCCGAGGCCGACCGCATCCGCGCCGCCCTCGAGAAGCTGACCGGCAAGCAGGTCCAGCTGAACATCCTCGAGGTCAAGAACGCGGAGGCCGAGGCCCAGCTCGTCGCGCAGGGCGTCGCCGAGCAGCTCAGCAACCGTGTCGCGTTCCGTCGCGCCATGCGCAAGGCCATCCAGTCGGCCATGCGTCAGCCGAACGTCAAGGGCATCCGGGTGCAGTGCTCGGGCCGTCTCGGCGGTGCCGAGATGTCCCGCTCGGAGTTCTACCGCGAGGGTCGGGTCCCGCTGCACACGCTGCGCGCGGACATCGACTACGGCCTCTACGAGGCGAAGACCACCTTCGGCCGGATCGGCGTGAAGGTGTGGATCTACAAGGGCGACATCGTCGGTGGCAAGCGTGAGCTGACCGCCGCCGCGCCGGCAGGCGACCGCCCGCGTCGCGAGCGTCCGAGCCGCCCGCGTCGTTCCGGTGCTTCGGGCACCACCGCGACCAGCACCGAGGCCGGTCGCGCCGCCTCCGAGGCCCCGGCCTCGACCGAATCGAATCAGGAGGGCTGACGCATGTTGATCCCACGTCGGGTCAAGCACCGCAAGCAGCACCACCCGAGCCGTTCGGGTGCGGCCAAGGGTGGCACCCAGGTCACGTTCGGTGAGTACGGCATCCAGGCTCTCGAGCCCGCCTACATCACCAACCGTCAGATCGAGTCCGCTCGTATCGCCATGACGCGCCACATCAAGCGTGGCGGCAAGATCTGGATCAACATTTTCCCGGATCGCCCGCTGACCAAGAAGCCCGCCGAGACCCGCATGGGTTCCGGTAAGGGTTCGCCGGAGTGGTGGGTCGCGAACGTCAAGCCCGGTCGGGTCATGTTCGAGATGAGCTACCCGAACGAGGAGATCGCTCGCGAGGCCCTGCGTCGCGCGATGCACAAGCTCCCGTGCAAGTGCCGCATCGTCACCAGGGAGGAGCAGTTCTGATGGCTACTGGAACCCCCGCCGCGGAGCTCCGCGAGCTCACCGAGGAGGAGCTGGTCACCAAGCTCCGCGAGTCGAAGGAAGAGCTGTTCAACCTTCGCTTCCAGATGGCGACCGGTCAGCTGGACAACAACCGTCGCCTGCGCACCGTTCGTCACGAGATCGCGCGCATCTACACCGTTATGCGCGAGCGTGAGCTCGGCCTCGCCGCCGGCCCGGGTGCGGGTGACGCGGCATGAGTGAGAACGAGAAGGACACCGCAGTGACTGAAGAGCGTGGGACCCGCAAGGTCCGCATCGGCTATGTCGTCTCCGACAAGATGGAGAAGACGATCGTTGTCGAGCTCGAGGATCGCGTCAAGCACAAGCTGTACGGCAAGATCATCCGCCGCACCACCAAGGTGAAGGCGCATGACGAGAACGGCCTCGCCGGCGTCGGCGACCGCGTGCAGCTGATGGAGACCCGACCGCTGTCGGCGACCAAGCGCTGGCGTCTGGTCGAGGTGCTCGAGAAGGCCAAGTAGGCCCTCGCGTTCCTCCCGGCGTTGGCACCAGCTGCCCGCGCCGGATGCAGCACTGTCGAACGGCCCGTCCCGGACTTCCGGGGCGGGCCGTTCGGCTGTGACAGGGATCCCCACCTGCGTGAATCGGGTGTCACCGATTTGGCTTCGCGGTGCGGATTCCCTACACTAGGGCGGTTGCCTGTGCCTCCGCATGCCCGCGTGCGGGTACGGATGGGCGGCAGACCGCGCGTATCGGGTCGGTAATCCGCTACGTACGAAAATCCAGGTCTTAGGAGAGATCAGTGATTCAGCAGGAGTCGCGACTGCGCGTCGCCGACAACACGGGTGCCAAGGAGATTCTCTGCATCCGCGTTCTCGGTGGCTCGTCCCGTCGCTACGCCGGGATCGGTGACATCATCGTCGCCACCGTCAAGGACGCCATCCCGGGTGGAAACATCAAGAAGGGCGAGGTCGTCAAGGCCGTCGTCGTGCGCACCACCAAGGAGCGCCGCCGTCCGGACGGCTCGTACATCAAGTTCGACGAGAACGCCGCCGTCCTGATCAAGCCCGATCACGACCCGCGTGGCACCCGCATCTTCGGACCCGTCGGCCGCGAGCTGCGCGACAAGAAGTTCATGAAGATCGTCTCGCTCGCCCCGGAGGTGCTGTGATGAAGGTGCACAAGGGTGACACCGTTCTGGTCATCGCCGGCAAGGACAAGGGCGCCAAGGGCAAGGTCATCCAGGCCTACCCGGCGACCGACAAGGTCCTCGTCGAGGGTGTGAACCGGATCAAGAAGCACACCGCGGTCTCCGCGAACCAGCGCGGCGCCTCCTCCGGCGGCATCGTGACCCAGGAGGCCCCGATCCACGTCTCGAACGTCGCGGTCATCGACTCGGACGGCAACCCCACCCGCGTGGGCTACCGCACCGACGAGAACGGCAAGCGGGTTCGGATCTCCCGTAAGAACGGGAAGGACATCTGAGATGACGAGCACTGAGAACAAGATCCAGCCGCGCCTGAAGCTGCGCTACCGCGCCGAGATCAAGGACGCGCTGAACGCGGAGTTCAAGTACGACAACGTCATGCAGATCCCCGGCGTGGTCAAGGTCGTCGTCAACATGGGTGTCGGCGACGCCGCCCGCGACGCCAAGCTGATCAACGGCGCCGTCGCGGACCTCGCGCTGATCACCGGTCAGAAGCCGGAGATCCGCAAGGCTCGCAAGTCCATCGCGCAGTTCAAGCTGCGTGAGGGCATGCCGATCGGTGCCCGCGTCACCCTCCGTGGCGACCGCATGTGGGAGTTCCTCGACCGTCTCGTGTCGATCGCGCTTCCGCGAATCAGGGACTTCCGTGGCCTGTCCGGCAAGCAGTTCGACGGCAACGGCAACTACACGTTCGGCCTCAACGAGCAGTCGATGTTCCACGAGATCGACGTCGACAAGATCGACCGCCCGCGGGGTATGGACATCACCGTCGTGACCACCGCCACCAACAACGACGAAGGCCGTGCCCTGCTCAAGCACCTCGGCTTCCCGTTCAAGGAGAACTGAGCATGGCGAAGAAGGCACTGGTCAACAAGGCCAACAAGAAGCCCAAGTTCGCGGTCCGCGCGTACACCCGCTGCCAGAAGTGCGGCCGGCCGCACGCGGTCTACCGCAAGTTCGGCCTCTGCCGCGTGTGCCTGCGCGAGATGGCGCACGCCGGCGAGCTGCCGGGTGTCCACAAGAGCTCGTGGTGATCTCACCCGTTCGACGGTGACACCACCGGTGTGACAGGCGAGGGGGGGGGGGAGGGAAAAGGGGGGGCGACGGGGTGTTTTTGTGTTATGCCTTGACGGGGGGGGGGGGGGGAAATCGGGGGGAGTTGTTTGGTCGAGGGGGTTGTTTCTCCCCACAAGGGTTTTTCTCTCC
>NZ_JBSGXD010000020.1:96380-99462 GCF_053609225.1 Rhodococcus sp. NPDC054953
AAGAGTGGTAGGTGTTACAAAGTGTCTTGTGGTGCTCTCCCTTTTTCGATGGCAACCCCCCGGGTGGAAAAGGGGGGGGGCGGGGACCGGAAAAGTCCCGCGCCCCTTGTTGTTTCCGTGCCCCGCCGCGGCGGGGGAGGGGCGGCCACCTGGGGCGATTTGGCCTGGCCAGGGGTTTTGCCTACACTAGAGCGGTTGCCTGTGCCACGACGACCCACGTTGCGTCGTCACGGACCGGGCGACATGCATTCATTCCGGTCGACGATTGTCGGTCGGACCAGCCGAATTGTTGTAGGCCCACGACCGGGCGACCGGTGTTGCATGGGAACCGCAGCGAGAAAGGTGTCGAGGTCTAACCATGACCATGACCGACCCGATCGCAGACTTCTTGACGCGTCTGCGCAACGCCAACACGGCGTACCACGACGAGGTGAAGCTGCCGCACTCGAAGATCAAGGCGAACATCGCCGAGATCCTCAAGCGCGAGGGCTACATCTCCGACTACCGCACCGAGGACGCCGAGGTGGGCAAGACCCTCATCGTCGACCTCAAGTACGGCCCCACCCGCGAGCGCAGCCTCGCCGGCGTCCGCCGTGTCTCCAAGCCCGGTCTCCGGGTGTACGCGAAGTCCACCAACCTGCCCAAGGTTCTCGGCGGCCTCGGCGTGGCGATCATCTCCACGTCCTCCGGTCTGCTCACGGACCGTCAGGCGGCCAAGCAGGGCGTGGGCGGCGAAGTCCTCGCCTACGTCTGGTAAGGGAGGCCACCACAATGTCGCGTATTGGAAAGATTCCGGTCACCGTCCCCTCGGGTGTCGAGGTGACCATCGACGGCCAGGACGTCGCGGTGAAGGGCCCGAAGGGACAGCTGTCGCTGACCATCGCCGAGCCGATCGCCATCGCCAAGGGTGAGGACGGTGCCCTGCTGGTCACCCGTCCCGACGACGAGCGTCGCAGCCGCGCGCTGCACGGCCTGTCGCGCACCCTCGTCGCGAACCTCATCACCGGTGTCACCCAGGGGTACACCACCAAGATGGAGATTCACGGCGTCGGCTACCGCGTCGCGCTCAAGGGCCAGGACCTCGAGTTCGCGCTCGGCTACAGCCACCCGGTCCCGATCGAGGCGCCCGAGGGCATCTCGTTCGCGGTCGAGTCGCCGACCCGGTTCTCGGTCTCCGGCATCGACAAGCAGAAGGTCGGCCAGATCGCCGCCAACATCCGTCGTCTGCGCAAGTCCGACCCGTACAAGGGCAAGGGCATCCGCTACGAGGGTGAGCAGGTCCGCCGCAAGGTCGGAAAGACGGGTAAGTGATATGAGCCAGACTGCAAACCAGAAGGCCAAGCGGATCCCGCTGGGCAAGGACGTGTCCACCACGCGTCGTCTGTCGAAGACGCGTCGTCACTTCCGTCTGCGCAAGAAGATCTCCGGCACGCCCGAGCGTCCCCGTCTCGTCGTGAACCGCTCCTCGCGTCACATCCACGTCCAGCTCGTGGACGACCTCGCAGGCCGGACCCTGGCCGCGGCGTCGACCATCGAGGCGGACCTGCGTGCCGCCGAGGGCGACAAGAAGGCCCTGAGCGCCAAGGTCGGTCAGCTGATCGCCGAGCGCGCCAAGGCTGCCGGCATCGACGCCGTGGTCTTCGACCACGGTGGCCACGGCTACCACGGCCGCATCGCGGCCCTGGCCGATGCCGCTCGCGAAGGCGGGTTGAAGTTCTGATGACGAAGATTTCTAACGGAAGGACAGTCTGATGCCGGGACGTCAGAGGCGTGACGGCGGCAGCGGACCCGCCGGACAGAATGGCCCCAACACCGGGGACAACCGCGGTGGCGACCGCCGTGGCGGTCGTGACGATCGTCGCGGCCAGGCGGCACCGAAGTCGGACCACATCGAGCGTGTGGTCGCGATCAACCGCGTGTCGAAGGTCGTCAAGGGTGGTCGGCGTTTCAGCTTCACCGCCCTCGTGATCGTCGGCGACGGCAACGGACTCGTTGGCGTCGGCTACGGCAAGGCCAAGGAAGTTCCCGCGGCCATCCAGAAGGGTGTCGAGGAGGCGCGCAAGGGCTTCTTCCGCGTGCCGCTCATCGGCAGCACCATCACCCACCCGGTGCAGGGCGAGGCCGCTGCCGGCGTCGTCATGCTCCGCCCGGCCAGCCCGGGTACCGGTGTGATCGCCGGTGGTGCGGTGCGTGCCGTGCTCGAGTGCGCGGGTGTGCACGACATCCTTGCCAAGTCGCTCGGTAGCGACAACGCGATCAACGTCGTGCACGCGACCGTTGCCGCCCTCAAGGGTCTGCAGCGTCCGGAAGAGGTTGCGGCCCGTCGTGGCCTGCCCCTCGAGGACGTGGCCCCGGCCGGCATGCTGCGTGCCCGCGCACAGGCTGGGAGCGTGAAGTAATGGCAGATCTGAAGGTCACTCAGGTCAAGAGCTCGATCGGGACCAAGCAGAACCAGCGCGACAGCCTGCGGACGCTCGGCCTCAAGGGCATCCGCAAGAGCGTCGTCCGCGAGGACAACGCGCAGAACCGCGGCCTGATCAACGTGGTTCGACACCTCGTCACAGTTGAGGAGGTCTAACCATGACCATCAAGCTGCACCACCTCCGGCCCGCGCCGGGCGCCAAGACCGACAAGACCCGCGTCGGCCGTGGTGAGGGTTCCAAGGGCAAGACCGCCGGTCGCGGCACGAAGGGCACCAAGGCCCGCAAGAACGTGCCTGCCGCCTTCGAGGGCGGGCAGATGCCGCTGCACATGCGGCTGCCCAAGCTCAAGGGCTTCACGAACCCGAACCGGGTCGAGTACCAGGTTGTCAACGTCGCCGACATCGCTCGGGTGTTCCCCGAGGGCGGCCAGATCGGCATCGACGAGTTCGTTGCCAAGGGCCTGGTCCGCAAGAACCGTCTGGTGAAGGTTCTCGGCGACGGTGAGCTCACGGTTGCCGTGCAGGTGACCGCGAACAAGTTCACCGGCTCCGCCAAGGAGAAGATCGCCGCTGCCGGTGGGACCACCACCGAGCTGTAGCGATTCGGCTCTGCAGACCGCGACGGCCGCGGGGGGGAGTGTTGGGTTTTGGTGATGTTTC